>NZ_JBFREW010000006.1:0-358214 GCF_052114505.1 Labrys sp. KB_33_2
TGCAGATTGAGCAGTGCCGCGTCGCGCAGCACGTTCATATAGGCCGTCACTCCGTTAAGGAGCACCGCTTGCTCGGTGTCGCGCAGCGTCTCGCGCTGGCCGAGCACGCCCGACTCGGCAGCGCGCACCGAATTGGCGGTTTGAAAGCCATTGAACAGATTCTGCGTTACCGTGACCTCGGCGCCGCGCGGAAATCGCGTGGCGTTGGACCGACTCCCCTGCAACGACTTGGTGAAATCCCGTTCGGCGCTGATGCTGGCAGAGGCCGAGATGTTGGGCCTGTAACCGCTGAGCGCCTGCGACACGGTTTCGTCATTGGCCCGGGTGCCGGCACGCTGGGCATTCAAGGTGGGGTTGGCCGAATAGGCTTGCGCAAGGGCCGATTGCAGCGATTGAGCCTGCGCTCCGCCCATGAAGAAAACAAGCGAAGCACTTGCAGCCAATAACGAAAATACGCTTACAGTTTTCATGACTCGACCCGACCCAAATCAAAAGAGGCGGACAAACCGCCATATTTTTTAAAAAAATAGCCTGTCAGGCAGCTTTCACCAACAACTGATTTCGGCTGCCCAGCGATAAATCCGAGGTTGAAGCAAAAAAGAGACAGTGAACCCCGGGTTTGGTTAATTAATGGTTAATTTTCTCCTAACGTGCTGTTTTGATAGTCAGAATGAAAAGGCGGGAGCCTTGATGAAGGCCGCCAGAGCCGGCACGGAGGCATCGAAGGCGATACGGCCGGTATGGTCCGACCCGACCTTGACGAAGATGGTAGCACGCCCGGGCCGGCCGCGACCGACCACGGCGAGGAGGCGGCCGCCCTCCTTGAGAGAGGCGAACAGAGCCCCAGGAATTTCCTCGATGGCGCCTTCGATCAGGATCACGTCATAGGGGCCGGAACCGGCCACGCCTTGCTCGAGTGGGCCGGTCACCACCGTCACGTTGCTATAGGAAGCCAAGGCGGTCTTTGCCGAGGCCGCAAGCCCCTCGTCGCTCTCCAGCGCCACCACTTTTCCGGCGAGTTCAGCCAGAACCGCAGCCGAATAGCCAGTGGCCGTGCCGATATCGAGCACCGTGTCGGTGGATTTGATGCCAGCGGCCTGAACGAGCTTGGCCAGATACATCGGCTGAATGAGATAGCGCTCGCCCGTCTCCCCACCCACGGCCAGATCGGCATCGAGATAGGCCAAGGCCTGCTTGGAGGCCGGCACGAAAGTCTCGCGGGGCACGGCAAGGAAGGCATCCACGACGCGCGCCTCGGTCACGTCATTGGGGCGAATCTGGCAATCCACCATGGTGCGGCGCGCTTGGACGAAGTCGGTCATTGCTGGATATCTCTGTTTGTCACTGCTTTGTTTGCGGCATGGCCTCGCAAAAGGCAAGAAGGCTGGCCTTGCAGCCGAGTGGGAGACCTCGGTTTTGCGGCCAGTGCCCGGCATTCACGGAAATATCGCCTCGGCCGAGAAAACCGGTTGAACGCATCCAGCTTGCTTGTTATAGCGCCTGCCTCCGCTTTGTCCTGCTCAGCGCGACAATGGATGGCCACGTGGCGGAGTGGTTACGCAGAGGACTGCAAATCCTTGCACCCCGGTTCGATTCCGGGCGTGGCCTCCAACCCTCCCTTTCAATCTAGAACCCCACCCAAATTCGAGGTGGGACAAAGATGTGCCTTGTTCGGGCTCGCCTTCCAGCCGTTCGTAACTACAGGTGCGCCTGGCGGGTCGCTTTCTGTGAGCGAGGCCCTGCAAGAGGCCTCAACCTGGACGGGGCTCGCCGCTTGCGAGTTGTTGGGAAACAGGAGACCCGAAAGGGCGGATTTGCAGGATCGCCTTCCGGGCCTCCCTGCTCGATCAGTCGGGGGCACCGGCTGAGAGCACCTGAAGCCTAAGGCGACACCACCCCTCCGGCAATTTGGCTATGGGGCTTACTTCTGAATCATGCGAGCAGCGTTTTCGGCCTGTTCGGAGCGCCATCTCGGAGGCGTTTGCGGAAGACGCGCGTCGATTCGCGATCTGTCGCGATGGGAAGAAGAGGCGCGGTGATGGCGCGCTCCCAGACATCTGTTTGACGCTCAGGGACGATAAGATGCGCTCGCGGTTGGGGGCGACATGAGCGATCTGGAATATCCAATTCTGGGCGAGCCGAGGCCTGTCGCGGATGGAGGCGGCTTCGCTGCAATCGTCCCCGATCTTCCCGGCTGCATGAGAATGCCGAGACTCCCGAGGGTGCGGTCGCCAAGGCGCAGGATGCAATTCACGTCTGGATCGAGAATTCAAAGAGTCTTGGCCGCGCCATTCCCCGGCCATCGCGCCACCACATGGCGATTTGGGCAGCCCTCAAGACGGCCTAGCTGGAGTGCGAAGCCGAGAGTGTTTTGCGATTTGGCTGAGTCATCTCCAATCGCAAAGATGCATCGAAGCCAAGGAACTGGAGCAAAAAGCGTTCAATCGTGAAAGCGCTTTGCTTAAGGAAAGGTTCTGCAAAAAAAAGCTGGCGGATGCGAGCTGCGATTCAGCCGACCATTATTCGGCGCTACAAGGGGCATCGAGCCGCCCTTCCCCATCGAAGCAGCGGCCGCCGGCCCAAGCGAATTCAATGGCTCACAGTCGGGCCGGCGCCACTCGGGTGATCAATAGTCGCCGTCATCATCGCCGTTATTATAGTAGGGACGCTGGTCGCGGCGGTCGTAGCGCGGCTGATCATCGTCATAGCGGTAATAGCGACGCGGGCGCTGATAACTCTCGCTATAGGCGTCTTGGCCGGGATGCCTCCTGAGATAGCGGCTCGGCTTGCAGACTCCGTGGCTGGTGACCTTATAGCCGGGCGGGCAAGGCGGATAATATTGCACCTGCATGGCCGACGATGCATCGGGCGTCGTCAGGGGGATCAATACCGCAGCGCCGGCGGCCGATGAAAAAGCGATGCCAGCGCCCGTCAGGATGCCGATGAGAACCGATCGGGACATAGCGTTTCTCCTTGCTGTTGTTCGCGCAAAAGTAGTGAGGGGGAGGTGAACGCCACCTGAATGAGCCGATCGAGGGAAGTCTCTGCGAAAGACCGCAGTTCAGGGCGCGTGAAACGACAGGAAATTCGCAAGTCGCTCGCCCTGCCCTTCATCGCCGCCTCACCGGACATTGACGGGATGCCCCATCTGCGAAAAGGCACATCTTCGCCCGCCGACACACGAAATGGCCGCCATGCAATGACGCATGTCGTTCCTAGCGCAGCATATCGTGATTCTCGTGGCGTCTACGCGTCACGAAAGGATTCTCGCCGGCAATCCGGTCGGGCCATATTGCCGAGGCCGATGCGTTGTCTGACGGCTTCAACTTTCAGCGAATGACGCAGTACAAGGGCACTTTCAGCGTGCTGGCGATAAAATGCAGGCAGTGATTTCGCATCACCTGCGCGTCGTCGTCGGCCATCTGGGCCCGAATGGCTGCACCCGCGGATTGGGCCACACGCTGCTTGAAATCCTGGTCGGCCTCTTCGAGTGCGCGGACCATTGCTCCCAGCAATGCGTACAGGCTCTCGATCTCGACCTGCAGCGTTTGCGCCTTTTGTTGCAGCGTGCTGAAGTCATCCACCATGGGATACCTCCCCTTTTTACCATTAGACGGCCAAGGTCGTGACCGGCGCGTGATAGCCGGGCTTTTCAGGCGAGAGATACGAAACGGTGTCCGGCTCCGGCATGCCTTACCCCCAACAGGACAATCCGTCTGAAGTTTTTTGTAACATGATACCGTCTTCCTGGCTCGGCTGCGAAATCATGGAGAGGTCATGCCGTTTCGGATGTCGTTGAATGAGAGACTGTTAACGCAAGTCGGTCCATTGACTGCGACCGTCGGCCTTAGGGCCAGTCGCCATTCGATTCGACCGGTGCGGTCAGTCTGAGGAACACGGTGCATGACGGACGCCAATGACAGCTATTACCCCCTTGGCCGGGATCGTGCCCCCAACGAAGTCGACCGTCAGCGGGAATGGCTGCGCAACAACGGCAAGTCTGGTGTGCCGACACGAAGCGATCTCGATCTGCTCGAGGCGAGCGAACTGGAAATCAAGATCTGCCCCTGCCATCCGGCACCGGATCAGCCCTACGCGCTCTATTTGGAAGTGTTCGCCTTCGAACTCTTCCTTGGCCAGATCAAGCTGGCGGATTTCCTTGCTCGCGCGTGTTTGGTCGAGGGCAATGACGACCTTGAGCAGATCCCCCGTCGGGATCGGCTGGTTGCGCTGAAGGAACTCCAACGGGCCGTCAATCACTTGGTTGCCGTCGAGGAAACACGCGTGGTCGCCGGCAACGCCTGACGCGTGGCGGGATCAGCGATCCTCCACCGGGCGCGGCTGGCGTCGGCGGCCCCACCAGACCGCGAGCTTGCGGCGGTGGCGCCGAACGAGCGCAATATCGATCGACAGAATCAGCAGGCCGAGCGGAATCATCCAAAAGCCCAGAATCGGCAGGAACCCGAGAAAACCGCCGATCAGCAGGAGCGCACCCAGAATCACTCGCATGCTTCGCGAGGCCGGGAGATGAAAATGTCGCCCGGCGAGTTTGACCTTCGGGCGGTTGAACGGTTCGTTGGGTGCCAAAAAGCCCTCCAGACGGTCAAAAGCGCACCTTTGATCCGGTTGCGTTCCCTTACCCATAGATATTAATCCGAAAAGAAGATGCAATGAGGGCAGGATAGGCCTTGGCAAGCGAGGTTCTTGGAGCTATACACCCGCTCCACCGGGGGACACCCTCTGTTCCGCGATAGCTCAGCCGGTAGAGCAAGCGACTGTTAATCGCTGGGTCGCAGGTTCGAGTCCTGCTCGCGGAGCCATTCTCCTTACCACCTGAAATTTGGTTCTATCTGCGCCATCACAGGGCGCAGTGCCTATTGGCGATTGTGCCTGCCGCGCAGCCCGTCTTTTCCGTCGCTGGCGCTCTGTCCAAACCTGGCGTCAAATCGCGGATCCTTGCTGAACTGGTCACGCCGGCTTCGGCAGCCTCGCTTGCCAACAAGGTCGGGCTGACGCGCCAGAAGGTGAACTATCACCTCCGCGCTCGCTCGAGGAACAGCAATTGGTCCATGTCGTCGAAGAGCGGCGACGGGGTGGCCTGACCGAGAGGCTGATAGTGGCGAGCGCCGCCTCCTATATCGTATCGCCCGCGGTTCTCGGCCGGCTCGGAGCGGATCCCGTGCACAGCAATGACCGGTGTCGGCCAGCTATCTCCTTGCCCGGGCGGCCCGCATCGTACGCGAGGTCGGAGCCCTCTGGCGCAGTGCGCGCGAAAACGACAAGCGCCTGGCGACCCTGCCGATCGATACGGTGATCCTCAGGCCGCGACCAAAACAGCGGCGGTCGCGTCGAGAATGGTCTTGGCATCGCCCGGAGCGAGGCGGATCTGCAGGCCACGCTGGCCGCCATTGACATAGACATAGTCGGCGCCGAGCGCGGTTTCCTCAATGGCCGTCCTCACTTTGCGCATCTGACCGAAGGGGCTGATGCCGCCAATCTTGTATCCCGTGCTGCGTTCGGCATCGGCCGGTTTCATCATCTGCGCCGACTTGCCGTTGAAGGCCGCCGCCAGCCTCTTCATGGAGACCTCGTGATCCGACGGCACGACGACGCAGACAGGCTTGCCGTCGACCAGAGCCATCAGGGTCTTGAGCACCCGGCTGGGCGGTTCGCCGAGGGCCTCGGCGGCCTGCAGGCCTATGCTGTCGGCATCGGGATCATAGTCGTAGCTATGCACGGAAAAGGCGACGCCTGCCTTGGCGAGCATCTGGGTGGCGCGTGTCGCCTTCGACATGACGGCTTCCTTGGGGGGATCGATGACGGCGGGCCTATGGTGACGAGCCCGCCTACCAGGGCGAGAGCTATCATGGCACCGCGGCTTGGAAAACCCGTGCCCGGCATGTCTCTCCCCTATCCCGGGCGGAAAAGTCGGGTTAGGGTCGCATCCCCTCCAATCAGCAGACGATCACACATGGCTTTCCGTACCGGTCTCGTCGATGCCATCGGCAATACGCCCCTCATTCGCCTCAATCGCGCGTCCGAGCTGACCGGATGTACCATTCTGGGCAAAGCCGAATTCATGAATCCGGGACAATCGGTAAAGGATCGTGCAGCGCTCTTCATCATCAAGGATGCGATGGCGCGCGGCGAGTTGAAACCCGGTGGCACCATCGTTGAGGGCACGGCCGGCAATACGGGTATCGGCCTTGCCCTGGTTGCCGATGCCATGGGCTTTCGCACGGTGATCGTGATCCCCGAAACCCAGAGCCAGGAAAAGAAGGACATGCTGCGCCTGGCGGGGGCCGAACTGGTCGAGGTGCCGGCGGTACCCTACGCCAACCCGAACAATTACGTGAAGGTCTCGGGCCGGCTGGCAGCGGAACTGGCGAAGACCGAGCCGGGTGGCGCAGTCTGGGCCAACCAGTTCGACAATGTCGCCAACCGCCAGGCGCATATCGAAACCACCGCTCCGGAGATCCTGGAACAGACCGACGGCAAGCTCGACGGTTTCATCTGCTCGATCGGTTCGGGTGGGACGCTCGCCGGTGTCGGTATCGCCCTGAAGGCGTCCAATCCCGCCATCAAGATCGGCGTGGCCGATCCCATGGGAGCGGCCATGTATTCCTGGTTCAGCAGCGGCGAACTCAAATTCTCGGGGACGTCGATGTCGGAGGGCATCGGCCAGAACCGCGTCACCAAGAATATCGAGGGTGCACCTGTCGACCTTGCCTATCAGATCCCTGATGAAGAAGCGGTGCCGTTGGTCTATGATCTCCTCCAGGAGGAAGGGCTGTGCGTGGGATTGTCGACCGGTATCAACATTGCCGGTGCGATACGCATGGCTCGGGATCTCGGGCCGGGGCACACCATCGTGACCATTCTGTGCGACCACGGCTCGCGCTATCAGTCCAAGCTGTTCAATCCTGCGTTCATGCGTTCCAAGAACCTGCCCGTGCCGGAATGGCTTGAAAAGCGTTCCACCATCAAGGCTCCATTGGAATAGGTGACGACATGGCGACAGACCTGCTGTTCAGAGACGACCCCTACACCCCCGGCGCCAGCGCAACGGTGGTCGGGCTGTCGCAACATGGCATCATTCTGGATCGTACGGTCTTCTATGCCATGGGTGGCGGCCAGCCCGGCGACGTCGGCACCATGACGCTGTCGGACGGGCGCACCATCGCCATCACCAATGCGGTGTGGAACGACGAGACCAAGACCGACATCGCACATATCGTGGCGCCGGAAGGGCTGTTGCCGGCAGTCGGCGACACGGTCGAACTGGCGCTGGACTGGTCCCGGCGCTATGCCCGCATGAAGGTCCACACCGCCTTGCATCTGCTTTCGGTCGCTCTACCCTACCCTGTCACGGGCGGTTCCATCGGCGATGGCGAGGGGCGGCTCGATTTCGACATCCAGGATGCCGGTCTCGACAAGGACGAAATCGCCCACAAGGTCAATTCGATGATCGGCCAGGGTGCCGAGGTCAGCGAGCGCTGGATCACGGATGCGGAACTCGACGCCAATCCCGGCCTGGTGAAGACCATGTCGGTCAAGCCCCCGCGTGGTTCCGGCGTGATCAGGCTGGTCGAGATCGAGGGCCTTGATCTGCAGCCCTGCGGCGGCACCCATGTCCGCAACACCGACGAGATCGGCCGCATCGCGGTGACACAGATCGAAAAAAAGGGCAAGCAGAACCGGCGTGTGCGGATCGCGCTGGCGTGACGGTTCGTTCGAAGCCGGTCGGCGAATGCGGCCCTCCTCCTGACCTACCTGATCATGATGGCGCACTCACAACGTCTCTGGCCAGAGAGAGGAGCGCGAAAACGTCGTCGTCCTCTTCCCGGCTCATAGCCGCATCGAAACGGATATAGTGGTCCCGACTGCACAGCCAGGCGATACAGAGGTATTCCTGATCCGGAACATCGCCCCAGAAGGCATTGACGAGTTTGGCGAAGCCGATTTTGCGTTTCGACCAATGCAAATTGGAGATCGTGTTCGCCAGTTGGATGGTCGCTTGTCGAGATCGGTCGGCCTGCCACGCTGACAGGATGGGAGCGAGAGGAGCACTTCCTCGCGCAATGGCGCATAACACGTCTTCAATTGCTCGGTGTCGCCATTTCGGATTTGGGAGCCCGTCTTGCCGGGATAGCGTGGCCAGAGCCTGGAAGTAGCGATCGATCAGAGTGGTCTTTTCTCAGCTCCAATTGTGCCGATAATTGGCGCCACGCGTGCCGAGATGATCGAAATTGCACTCAAAACCACCGGTGCCAAGTTCGTGTCCCTCTGTCGAGAGTTCAAGCAAGCGCGGCAGGAAGTGCTCGGTCTCTTCTGCGCTGAGGCAACCATTGAACGCGGCGCCATAATAGGCCTGCATCAGCTCGGCGGAAACCCGCTGCCGCGGCGTGCCGGTCAGCAAGGCTTCCTGTTCTGCAGTCACGCAACAGGTCGTGCAAACATTGCTCAGTCGGGCGCCGAAACGATGTGGCGGAAACAGCGCATAAGCCTCGGCAATGATGGCGCGCAATGTGTCGTTCATCGGAGGAAGAGTCCCTGCCGGAGGCGGTGCTCGAACTGCCTCACGAGCAATTGGCGGTCGGGATGGGGCGCGAGTGGCGCCCCATCCGTTGTTGCATTTCCATCTTATGCCGCCCAGCCCTTGGCGAGTTCCAGGGCCTGGCGTTCGAACAGGCCGCGATAGATCCCGTCGGAGTGACGGATCAGGCTGGCATGATCCCCCTCCTCGACGATCTTGCCCTTGTCGAAGACAAGGATGCGGTCCATCGCCTGCACGGTCGAGAGCCGATGGGCGATGACGATGGTGGTGCGACCCGCCATCAGCCGTTCCATCGCCTCCTGGATCAGATGCTCTGATTCGGAGTCGAGGCTGGAGGTCGCCTCATCCAGGATCAGCACCGGCGCATCCGCCAGGAAGGCCCGAGCGAGCGCCACGCGCTGACGCTCGCCACCGGACAGTTTCACGCCGCGCTCGCCCACCATCGTGTCGTAGCCCTTGGGCAACGCCGAGATGAAGGCGCTCGCATTGGCGAGGCTTGCCGCGTGCTCGATCTCGGCCATGCTGGCACCGGGGCGGGCATAGGCGATATTCTCGGCAAGCGAGCGGTGGAACAGGATAGGCTCCTGCTGAACGATGGCGATCCGGCTGCGCAGGCTGGCCTGCGTCACATCGGCGATATCCTGGCCGTCAATGGTGATACGGCCGGCATTCACGTCGTAGAGGCGCTGGATCAGCTTGACGAAGGTGGTCTTGCCCGAGCCTGACCGGCCGACGAGACCGATCTTCTCGCCCGCCCTGATCTCGACGGAGAAGTCGCGATAGAGAGCATCGGCATGGCCGCCATAGTGGAACGTCACATGCTCGAACGCGATGTGTCCGTCCGTGATCATCACCGGCATGGCATCATGCCTGTCCTTCACACCCATCGGCTGGTCATAGAACGCCACCAACTCCTCCATGTCGTTCACCGAACGCTGGAGATTGTGGATGTGCATGCCGATGTCCCTGAGATAGCCATGCACCACGGCATAGCTGGTCAGGACCAATGCGACATCGCCGACACCGGCCTGCCCGCGCATCCACAGCCACAGCACCACGCCCAGCACTGTGGCTCTCAGCCCCAGCAGGAACAGGTTCTGCGCCGTGCCGGCATTGGTGCCGCGCATCCAGGTGCGATTGGTGCGCGAGCGCCATTTGGCCAGCACTGCCGTCAGGCGGGCATCCTCACGCGTCTCGCCACCGAAGGCCTTCACCACCGCGTTGCAGGTGACGGCATCGGCGAGCGCACCGCCGACGCGCGTATCCCAGCTATTGGCGAGGCGCGCGGCCGGCGCGACATAGTTCACCGACAGCACCACCGTCATCGCCACAAAGGCGACGGAGCCGATGAGCACCACCAGGCCGAGGGTCGGCCAGACCGTCGCCAAAACCACCGTCGAGCCGAGCAGGACGAGGATGGAGGGAAGGATGGCCACCAACAGCGTATCGTTGAGCATGTCGAGCGCCCACATGCCGCGGGTGACGCGCCGCACCGTCGAGCCCGCGAAATTATTGGCGTGCCAATCGGTGGAGAAGCGCTGCACGCGCGCGAAGGCTTCGCGGGCGACCGTGCTCATCATCCGTGTCGTCAGGATGGTGATGCAGTAGAAGAACAACTGCCGGCACCCGACGGCGACCGCGCCGAGGACCAGCATCGCGCCGAGCGCCCACCAGGCCTGGTTTGCGCTGCCTAAGCCGGCAGTGACGGCGTCAACCATCTGGCCGGCATAGATAGGCACGACTACTTCGGCCACCGTCGCCACGCCGACGGATATGACGATCAAAGCGACGAGATCGGCCTGGCTGCGCCAGTGATCAAATGTGAATCCAAGCACAGCCGCCATCGGGTTGCGGCCGGGCTCTTTGCGAGAAAGAGTCATCGGGGTATCCGGCGCAGCCCCGCGCCGTCTCCAAAATGTAGGGCGCGCACAAGCGTGCGACGCAAAATATGTTCAGGAAAAAAGACCCGGAGAGTGTTCGGGAAAAAAGACGCGATCTAACGCGTCAAGATCTCATACGGCCGAGCGTTCGACACGTGAGCGAGAATCAGAAATGTGGTCATGCAATTCTCCCTCATGCTGAGTGTGAACCGGGAAGCGCAACCTAGGTGCAGATTCGCGCCAAGGCAAACGATTTTTTCATCAAAAACAGTGAGCAGGCCGCGGTCGTTGGCGCTCCCCGAGGCTGGGGAGCTCTTTTTTGAAGAAACGAGGCGCTCCGGCTATGTCGATGCCACGCGCCGTGGGCTGGGGCCACGCTTGCCGATCAGCGGCCATAACAGCCGCCAGGCCAGCAGCACGAGCACGATCGCAGCATAGATCAGCGGTTCGATCAGCCAGACCTTCTTGATCATGATGAAATGCAGCGCTCCGAGCGCGATGGCAGGGTAAACGAGCTTGTGCAATTTCGACCAGACCTTCCCGCCGAGCTTGCGGATCGACCAGTTCGTCGACGTCAGTGCCAGGGGCACGAGCAGGGTAAAGGCGGCCATGCCGATGGTAATGTAGGGGCGGCGCAGGATGTCCTGGATGGCGGCATGGAGATCGAGGCCACGGTCGAGCCAGAGCCACACGCTCAGATGCAGCAGCGCATAATAGAAAGCCACCAGGCCGAGGGCACGCCGATAGCGCAGGAGATTGATGCGCAGAAGCTGGCGTAGCGGCGTGATGCAGAGGCAGGCGATCAGGAAACGCAGAGCCCACAGGCCCAGCCCCCATTCGAGCTGGGCGATGGGATCTGCACCGATGCGTCCGGTGAAGGCAAGATAGAACAGCCAGACGGCCGGCAGCATGCCGATGACATAGACGAGCCATTTGAGCACGGGTTGCAGGCTGGCGCGTGTGAGCTGCATCAGTAATAAGCTTTCAGATCCATGCCGGAATACATCGCGGCCACCTGCTCGCCGTAACCGTTGAACATCAAGGTCGGCTGCCGGCCGGCCAGCAGGCCGGCGCCGATGCGCCGCTCGCTCGCCTGGCTCCAGCGCGGATGATCGACCTCTGGATTGACGTTGGAATAGAAGCCATACTCGCTCGAATTTTCCAGGTTCCAGGACGTGGGCGGCTGCTTCTCGACCAGGCTGATGCGCACGATCGACTTGATGCCCTTGAAGCCATATTTCCAGGGCACGACCAGGCGTAGCGGCGCGCCGTTCTGGTTCGGCAGCGTCTCGCCATAGAGGCCTACAGCGAGGATGGTGAGCGGATTGAGCGCTTCATCCAGACGCAGCCCCTCGACATAGGGCCATTTCAAAGCCGGAAAGAAGGCCGATTGACCCGGCATCTCCGTGGGGCGAACCAACGTCTCGAAGGCGACGTATTTGGCGCTTCCCTGCGGCTCGGCCTTCTTGATCACGTCGGCGAGAGCAAAGCCGAGCCAGGGGATGACCATCGACCAGGCCTCGACGCAGCGATGGCGGTAGATGCGCTCTTCGAGACGATAGGGCTTGATGAAGTCTTCAAGCGCATAGGTCGCCGGCTTGTTGACGAGCCCGTCGACCTTGATGCTCCAGGGCGTGGTGGTAAGCTTGCCGGCATAGGCAGCCGGATCGGACTTGTCGGTGCCGAACTCGTAGAAATTGTTGTAGCTGGTGATGTCTTCCAGACTGGTCTGCTTCTCGTCGGTGGAATAAGTGCTCTTGGCGCCCGACAATTTGGCCGCTTCGGCGGAGAACGGCAGAAGAGCCGCGCCAGCCGCCGCGCCTATGCCAGCTAGGAAACGTCGCCGGTCGACATAGGCTTGCTGGGGCGTGACATGGGCCTCGGTGAGGTCGGGGGTGTGGCGGATCAGCATGATATCCCCTGGTCGGTGGACGTGAACTTACTACCCCTTATACGCCCGTGCGGGGATCGATGTTTCTCACGATCACGTAAGGCCAATGGTAAAATCGATGTGCGCGATCGTGATCAGCGCGTTACTTCAAGCCGCCCGCCCCTTGGGCTGAACCTCGATCGTCACATGCGATAGCGAAGGAAACATCGCCAGCTTGCCGCGATAGAAGTCCGGCTCGCGGGGATGGGCCGAGGCGATGGACAGGATGGCCCCGAGATGGCCGGGACCGAGCCGCCACAGATGCAGGTCGGCGACCTTGTCGCCCTCCTCCTCGATGGTCCTGCGCATGGCGTCTGCAAGTCGGCGGTCGGGCAGCATGTCGACCAGGATACCGCCGGTGTCGCGGATTAGCGTATAGGACCAACTGAGGATGACGGCGGCGCCGACCAAGCCGGCGACCGGGTCCATCCAGCCCCAGCCGGCCAGGAGACCAAGCAGGAGGCCAACGATCACCAGCACGGACACGGCCGCGTCGGCCATGACATGAGCAACCGCCGAGCGCATGTTGTTGTCGTGATGCCCGCCATGGGAATGAGGTTCGGCGAAGGCCGTCGTCAGACGTTCATCGCCGAATTCGAGCCTGATGCCGAAGGCATGGGGTTCCGGGATCTCCTCACGCGATTCCAGATAGGTGCCGTGGTTCGTGAAGGTGAAGCGCTGTCGGGTTCCATCCTCCCGCATGGTCTCAAGGCTGACCATACCCGCATCGGGCATGGAGCCATGTGGAGGGTGCAGGCGGAAACGCGGCGGAACGCCGTCCTCGAATATGCTGAGTTCGAGCGGGCCGGCAGCCGTTGAAAATCGACGCTCTTCCTCGTGATGGTGATGGGAGCCGTGATCGTGCTCATGGCCGTGTGCGTGATGATGATGGTGACCGCTCCCATTGAGCAGCCATACGCTGGCAATATTCACGGCCAAGCCCAGCACCGCGATGACGATCGCCTGACCATAGTCGATCGGAACCGGAGCCAGCAGGCGTATCACGGCCTCATAGGCAATCAGCAACGCGATCATCGCCAGGATGACGGCGCTGGTATAGCCGGCCAGGTCGCCGACCTTGCCGGTGCCGAAGGTGAAGCGCCGATCGAAGGCATGCCGGCGCGCGTAACGATAAGCCAGTGCCGTCAACAGCAGGGCGCCGGCATGGGTCGACATGTGCAGGCCATCCGCCATCAACGCGATCGAGCCGTAGATGGCGCCGCCCATGATCTCCACCCCCATCATCGCCACGCAGAGGATGATGACTGCCCAGGTCCGGCGTTCGTTCGAATCGTGGTCCGCTCCGAGGAAGACGTGGCTGTGCTCGAAGGGGGCATTGGCGGTCGGCATGGTCATTTCAGATAACTCCTGACGACATCGATCAGATGCTCGGCGGCTTCCCTGCGGGCCGCTTCGTCGAGGCCGGGCGTCATGATGTGGTCGCGGACATGGTCCTCGATGACCTCGGCCATCATGCCGGCGATCGAACCCCTCACCCCGGCCAGCATGTGCATGATGGGATCGCAGCCCAGCTCACTCTCGAGCGCCCGTTCGATGGCCTCCACCTGCCCCTTGATGCGGCGAACCCGCGCCAGAAGCTTGGCCTTTTCCTGGATCGTATGGCTCATGATACCCTCTATAGCATAGGGGGGTAGGCTATATGGACTAAAGCTAGACGGCAAGGACGTGGATAAGGCGCTGGAAGACATTTCGGTGTGCAGGTCTCCAGACCAGCAATATTCAGGAAAGCGCGGTGGTTTCATGCCGGTCCCGCTCCATCTCTTGATGGAGCGGGACCGGCACACCTAGAGCCTACAGCTTGGCGATGTCGCCCCGGGCCCAGTTTTCCTTGGTCTCGGCCTTGAAGTCGGCAAAGCGCCCTTCGGCGATGGCGGCACGCATGCCGGCCATCAGGTCCTGATAATAGGCCAGGTTGATCCAGGTCAGCAGCATCATGCCAAGGATCTCGTTGGCCTTGGTGAGGTGATGCAGATAGGCGCGGCTATAGTCGCGGGCGGCCGGACAGGTGGACGCTTCGTCGAGCGGACGGGGATCCTCGGCGTGGCGAGCGTTCTTGAGATTGACCTTGCCGAAGCGCGAATAAGCCAGGCCATGGCGCCCCGCACGCGTCGGCATCACGCAATCGAACATGTCGATGCCGCGCGACACGCTCTCGATCAGGTCGTCCGGCGTGCCGACGCCCATCAGATAGCGCGGTTTTTCATGCGGCAGATGCGGCTCCACGGTCTCGATCATCTTCAGCATCACGGCTTGCGGTTCGCCGACGGCGAGTCCGCCGATGGCGTAGCCGGGGAAGTCCATGCTCGACAGTGCTTGTGCAGACGCAATACGCAGATCGGGGATGTCGCCGCCCTGCACGATGCCGAAAATCGCCTTGCCGGGCTGGGTTCCGAAGGCGCGCTTGGAGCGCTCGGCCCAGTCGAGTGACAGCCGCATGGCCCGCTCGATGTCCTTGCGGGTCGACGGCAGGCGCACGCATTCGTCGAGCTGCATGATGATGTCGGAATCGAGCAGGGTCTGGATCTCGACCGAACGTTCCGGCGTGAGGCGATGGTGGGAGCCGTCGATATGGCTCCTGAAGGTGACGCCGTTCTTGTCGAGCTTGCGTAGCCCCGCCAGCGACATCACCTGGAACCCCCCAGAATCGGTAAGGATCGGGCCCTGCCAGCGCGAGAAGTCATGCAGGCCGCCGAGGGCTGCCACCCTCTCCGCGCCAGGACGCAGCATGAGGTGATAGGTATTGCCGAGGATGATGTCGGCGCCCAGGTCCTTGACCTGGTCTATATACATCGCCTTGACCGTGCCGGCCGTACCAACCGGCATGAAGGCCGGCGTGCGTACGCTACCGCGCCCTAGATGCAGGGCGCCGGTGCGGGCGGCGCCCTCGGTGGCATGAATGGCGAAGGAGACCTCGCCGGCGGTCGTCTGTGTCGAAGTATTCAGCATGGCGCCCGCCATAGCAGACTGGCATCGCCATAGGAATAGAAGCGGTAGCCCTCGGCGATGGCATGCGCATAGGCCGCCTTCATGGTGTCGTAGCCGGCGAAGGCCGAGACCAGCATCATCAGGGTCGAGCGCGGCAAGTGGAAATTGGTCATCAGGGCGTCAGCCGTGCGGAAGCGATAGCCAGGCGTGATGAAGATCGAGGTCTCGTCGGCGAAAGGCTTGATAGTGCCGTCTGCCGCAGCCGCGCTTTCGAGCAGGCGCAGCGAGGTGGTGCCGACGGCGACGATACGTCCTCCCCTGGCCTTGCAGGCGTTGAGCGCTTGCGCCGTCTCAGGGGTAACAACCCCGAACTCGGCATGCATCTTGTGTTCGGATAGATCCTCGCCCTTCACCGGCAGGAACGTGCCGGCGCCGACATGCAGCGTGACGAAATGGCGGGCAATTCCGGCCGCATCCAGCCTGTCAAACAGGTCGGGCGTGAAATGCAGCCCGGCCGTGGGAGCGGCGACCGCACCATCGGCCTTGGCATAGATAGTCTGGTAGTCCTCGCGGTCCCGCGCATCTTCGGCACGCTTGGAAGCGATATAGGGCGGCAAAGGAATATGGCCGACCGTCGCGATCGCAACGTCCAGCGCCGCACTCTCCAGCGAAAAGCGCAGAACAACCTCCCCGCCCTCGCCCTTTTCTTCGACAGCCGCCCTCAGGTTCTCACCGAATTCGATGGTGTCCCCGACCGCTAGGCGCTTGCCGGGGCGAGCGAAGGCCTTCCATTGCGCCGGGCCGAGGCGCTGGTGCAGCATGGCCTCGATCGCGGCCCCTGCCCCACCCGGGCGACGACGCAGGCCGTCGAGGCGGGCCGGGATGACCTTGGTGTCGTTGAAGACGAGCATGTCGCCTGCCCTCAGCATGGCCGGCAGATCGAATACGATACGATCGGTGAGCGCGGCATGGGCCTGATCGACTTCGAGCAAACGCGCACGGTCGCGGGGCTCGGCGGGGCGGAGCGCGATATTCTCGGCGGGAAGATGAAAGTCGAAATCGGAAACGCGCATGTCCAGCGATCCATACGGCCGGCACGCCGGTCGAACCTGTGATGGCCGCCACTGCCAGCGTGGCTGAGCAGGGACGCTAAATTGCAAAGGGCATCACCGGATCTCTCCGATGATGCCCGATTTTTTGCCTCAGGGCGTATTTAGGCGACGTCGGCCTGAACGCGCATGGAGACGATCTTGTCGGGGTTCACCACCGGCTCGCCACGCTTGATCTTGTCGATATTCTCCATGCCCTCGACGACCTTGCCCCAGACCGTGTACTGGCGGTCGAGGAACTTGGCATTGTCGAACACGATGAAGAACTGCGAATTGGCGGAGTTCGGCATCGAGGAGCGGGCCATCGAGCAGATGCCGCGCACATGCGACTCGTCGTTGAATTCGGCCGGGAGGTTCGGATGCTTCGAGCCGCCGGTGCCACGGCCATCGGGGCAACCGGCCTGCGCCATGAAGCCATCGATCACGCGATGGAAGACGATGCCGTCATAGAACTTCTCGCGGGCGAGCAGCTTGATGCGCTCGACGTGCTGGGGGGCGAGGTCCGGACGCAATTCGATGACGACACGGCCCTGCGTGGTTTCCATGACGATCGTGTTTTCGGGATCAGCGGCCATCGGCACGCTCCTTTCTGTCGGAAAGCGGAGTGGAATGACGGCTAGATAGTCTCTGGCCGCCCGTCTTGCAATTGGCGATTGCGATAGATATGGGCCTTACTTGGCCATCTGCATCTTGATGATCTTGTCGGGATTGCTGACCATGCCGTTGTCGCTGGCATCACCCTTCTTGATCTTGTCGATGGCGTCCATGCCCGATACCACCTCGCCGACGATGGTGTACTGGCCATCGAGGCTGGCCTGTGGCGCATACATGATGAAGAACTGAGAATTGGCCGAATTCGGGTCGGAGGAGCGGGCCATGCCGACGACACCGCGCACGAACTTGGCTTTGTTGGTGAACTCGGCCTTGAGGTCGGGCAGGTCAGAACCGCCGGTGCCGGTGCCGGTGGGATCGCCGGTCTGCGCCATGAAGCCCTCGATCACGCGATGGAAGACGACGCCGTTGTAGAAGCCGCGCTTCACCAGCGTCTTGATCTGCTCGACATGCTTGGGCGCGAGGTCAGGCCGCAGCTTGATGGTGGCGCGGCCATGCTGGGTGTCGAGATAGACGGTGTTGGCATCGGCCTGGGCAGCTTGGGCGGGAGCGACGGCGAAGAGGCCGATCACGACGGCCAGGGCGGAAAGAATACGAAGCAAGGATTGTCTCCCTCGAAGACGGAATGAATTGCGGGTCTTGTCCGCAGGTGGATCAGGAGGTCGGCTTGGCGAACCGGACCTTCAGGCGGCGCAGCACGCCTGCCGGCACGAATCCGGAGACATCGCCGCCCATGGCCGCGATCTGGCGCACAAGCGTGGCGGTGATAGGGCGTACGATCGGCGAGGACGGCAGGAAGATGGTCTGCACGCCCGGCGCCAGGGCGGCGTTCATGCCGGCCATCTGCATCTCATAATCGAGATCGGTTCCGTCACGCAGGCCGCGGATCAGCAATGTCGCTCCCACGCGGCGGGCCGCATCGACGGCAAGATCGGCAAAGGTGACGACTTCCAGACGGCCAGGGCCCAGCAAGGGACCGCAATCCTCGCGGATCATGTCCATGCGCTCCTCCGCCGTGAACAGAGGGGCCTTGCCGGGATGCACGCCGATGGCGACCACCAGCCGATCCGCCACGGCCGCGGCATGCCTGATGACGTCGACATGGCCGTTGGTCAGGGGATCGAAGGAGCCGGCGTAGAAGGCCGTCCTTGGCGTCGTGCTGGCTGAGGTCATGGCACTCTCATTGTTAGGGCGTGTCGTCAGTTATGGTTTCGGGCTGGACGGGAGCGATTTTGGCCATCTGCAGCGTTGCTTCGCTTGCCAAGAGGCAAGTCTTGGCAGCGCTCGCTCCTCCCATCTCGCCATTTTTGACCTCATCTAGCTCCAAACCATAGCTTACGACACGCCCTAAGGCTTAAGCCGAATATCCAGGCAGCCGAAATGTTTCATTTTGATACACTTGCTGCCGATCATGGTGGCGAGGCCGGCTTGCCGGAACTTTGAAAAATCATCGTCATGGTCGTTCGCCCAGGGAACTTTCTGGCTGGCCGCGCATTGACTGAGGCACGAACTACGTCAAGCGAAATGCCTCGGAATTTGCAGTCTAGCGGGCAAATCTAGCCCAAAAACGGTTGATGCTCATGGCTCTCGCTCTTGTCATTTCCTTCGCACCCTCCCCCGCACTGCCGGGGCCGCAAGGACGGCGTGTGCGAAAGCGCACGGCGAGTCACGGCCGCATCATGGTTAATAGGTCATAAGTGATCAAACAAGGTTGAGACATACCTGAGCTGATAGGATGCATGGCTATGACAACCCTTCGCCCGGCCCTGGCAATCGGTGCAAGCCTCTTCGCCCTCGCTGCCGCTTCTCTTCTGGACGTGGCCCGCATGCAGCCCCAACAGGTTGCTGCGAGCCGTGGTGACCGGTTGAACGTCGCGTCTCTCGCCGCCAATTGCGGCAAGAATTCGGTGATCGCCGCCTGCGCTGGCAATGCCGCTATCGAGCAGGCAATGCCGCCGGTGACACTGGTCCAGGTTTTCGAGGGCGCCAACCAGACCACACTGGTCAAGGTCAAGCTCTCCCACTGATATCGAATTCGCTGTCGCGCCCCTGCTTTCGGCGTGGGATACGACAGCTTCCCTCCTCCAAGACCGCCGGTTCGGCCGATTGCAAGGCCTTATCGGAACTTACAAACGGCACCCTCACGGGTGCCGCTTTTTTTGGTGAGGCCTTATTCCTCGCCGCCTTCCTCTTCCTCGTCGCCGCCTTCGTCACTGACGCGCTCGACCGAGACGACCTTCTCGCCCTCGGCCGTATTGAAGACGATGACGCCCTGCGAGCCACGCCCAACGATGCGGATACCCTCGACCGGGCAGCGGATGAGCTGCCCGCCATCGGTCACCAGCATGATCTGGTCGCTGTGTTCGATGGCATAAGAGGACACCAGCTTGCCGTTGCGCTGGTTGACGGCCATGGCCACGATACCTTTGCCGCCGCGGCCGGTGATGCGATATTCATAGGATGAGCTGCGCTTGCCATAGCCATTCTCGGAAATGGTGAGAATGAACTGCTCTTCGGCCGAGAGCTGGGCGTAACGCTCGGTGGAGATCTCCACCGAGGCTTCGCCCGTTTCCTCCGCATCCTCGACGCCATTGTCGCCGTTTTCGGTTTCTCCGGCCACGGCACGTCGCATCTTGAAATAGGCGGACCGTTCTTCGGGGGAAATCTCGCGATGGGCGATGATGTCCATGGCGATGACGGTGTCCTCGCCCTCCAGCCTGATGCCGCGCACGCCCATGGAGTCACGTCCCTTGAACACGCGTACATCAGGCACAGGGAAGCGGATGCACTGGCCCAGTGCTGTGGTGAGCAGCACGTCGTTGGCCTCGGTGCAGATCGAGACGTCCCGGATCTGCTCACCCTCCTCCAGCTTCATCGCGATCTTGCCGGCGCGGTTGACCTGGACGAAGTCCGAAAGGTCGTTGCGGCGCACCGTGCCGGATGAGGTGGCGAACATGATGTGCAGCGTCGCCCACTGGTTCTCGTCTTCGGGCAGCGGCATGATCGAGGTGATGCGCTCGTCCGCCTCAATCGGCAGCAGGTTGATGAAGGCCTTGCCGCGTGCCTGGGGCGCTGCCAAGGGCAGGCGCCAGACCTTCTCCTTATAGACGCGACCTTTGGAGGAGAAGAACAGCACCGGCGTATGGGTATTCGCCACGAACAGATAGGTGACGAAATCTTCTTCCTTGGTCTGCATGCCGGAGCGGCCCTTGCCGCCGCGATGCTGCGCTCGATAGGTGGAGAGCGGCACGCGCTTGACATAGCCGGCATGGGACACGGTCACCACCATGTCCTCGCGCTGGATCAGGTCCTCGTCCTCGAAATCGGCATCCGAATCGAGAATCTCTGTCCTGCGCGGCGTGGCGTGGGCCGTCCTGATTTCCTCGAGCTCCGTGCGGGCGATCGTCATGATACGCTCGCGCGAACGCAGGATATCGAGATAATCGCGGATCTCGTTGGCCAGCGACTGCAGCCTGTCGCCGATCTCGTCGCGCCCGAGAGCCGTCAGGCGTGCAAGGCGCAGTTCGAGGATGGCACGAGCCTGTGCATCCGACAGGCGATAGCTCCCATCCGGGTTCATCGGATGCTTGGGATCGTCGACCAGCAGGATCAGGGGAGCGATGTCGCCCGTCGGCCAGTCACGCCCCATCAGGGCTTCCCGGGCCGAGTTCGGGTCCGGACTGGTGCGGATGATACGGATGACCTCGTCGATATTGGCGACCGCGGTGGCAAGGCCGCACAGGATATGGGCACTGTCGCGCGCCTTGTTCAGCAGATATTTGGTGCGGCGACTGATCACGACTTCGCGGAAATCGACGAAGGCCGAGATCATGTCCTTGAGGTTGAGCAGTTCGGGCCGGCCGCCATTCAGCGCCACCATGTTCGCCCCGAAGCTGGTCTGCAGCGAGGTGAAACGATAGAGCTGGTTCAACACCACCTCGCCGACGGCGTCGCGCTTGAGTTCGACCACCAGGCGCATGCCCTGGCGGTCGGACTCGTCGCGCACCTCGGCGATACCCTCGATCCGCTTCTCGCGCACGAGTTCAGCGATACGCTCCTGCAGGGTCGCCTTGTTCACCTGATAGGGAATGGCGGTGACGATGATGGCGTCGCGATCCTTGCGGATTTCCTCGATCGTGGCGCTGGCGCGCATGATGATCGAGCCGCGCCCGGTGTTGTAGGCCGAGCGGATGCCCGAACGGCCGACGATGTTGGCGGCGGTCGGGAAGTCCGGCCCCGGGATCAACTCCATCAACTCGTCGATGGTGATGGCCGGATTCTCGATATAGGCCAGACAGCCGTCGATCACCTCGCCGAGATTGTGGGGCGGAATGTTGGTGGCCATGCCGACGGCGATGCCGCCGGCGCCATTAACCAGAAGATTGGGAAAGCGCGCCGGCAGGACCGTCGGCTCCGATTTAGTGCCGTCATAGTTTTCCTGGAAGTCGACCGTGTCCTTGTCGATGTCGTCGATCATCGCCACGGCGGCTTTCGACATACGCGACTCGGTGTAGCGCATGGCCGCCGGCGGATCGCCGTCCACCGAGCCGAAATTGCCCTGCCCGTCCACCAGCATCAGGCGCATCGAGAAGGGCTGGGCCATGCGGACCAGGGCGTCGTAGATCGATTGGTCGCCATGTGGATGGTACTGACCCATCACGGCGCCGACGATATTGGCCGACTTGACGTATTTGCGATCGGGCGTGTGGTTGTTCTCGTACATCGAATGCACGATGCGCCGATGGACCGGCTTCAGGCCGTCACGCACGTCCGGCAAAGCACGGCTCACGATCACGCTCATGGCGTAATCGAGATAGCTGCGCCTCATCTCGTCGGTGATGGAAGTCGAGCGGATGTCGGACGGTTCCCCGTCTTCCGGCCTCTTGTCGTTTTCGTCAGTCAATGCACGGCCTCAAACCGATTCTGCGGCGTCCTCGTGAGCACGACGCGTATTGGGAATACGCTCCTTGCTCACGCTTTTCGTTCTCGACGCGTCCTAGAGCAAAGTGCGTTCAAGCGTGAACGCCAATTCGCTCCAGCTCTTTGTTTCAACGCATCTTTGCGATTTGAAGTGATCCATTCAAATCACAAAACGCTACGGCGATTCTCAGTGATTCCATTAAATCGCAAAACGCTTTAGCCCATTCCGCCCCCCGGCACCACCCTGGCGCTTCGGGTGCCAACAGCATTCTTCGATTTGTCTTTCAAAGGGTTATTCGTGACTCTTACCCAATGCTGTGGAGCCGAAAAACATGGCAGGCGTGAGGCACCCGCTCATGTAGGCCTTCGCCCGCACACCCCGGTCGCGCATCCATAGAAGAATTTCCGATACTCCACCTGCAGGCCTTCCGCTTCCAGCATGCGGGCGAAGGCGGAGGCATCTCCGAAATTGGCACTGTAGGTTCCGATCATCGCAAAATCCTGAGCCCCTTTCAGAAGGAAGCGTTCGATCATGGGCAGCACGGCTCTCAAATGAAACCGATAGAGCGGGCGTAGCCACCATCCCTTGGGATCGGAAGCCTCGATCAGCGAGAAACTGCCTCCCGGCTTGAGACAGCGGGCGATCAAGGCCGCGAGCTTGCGATGCTGGACCGGGTTGAACGTCTTCAGCCCGAAGGTTGAAATCACGAAATCGGCGCTGCCATCGGGCAAGTTGCTGGAGAGGACGTCGTCCTCGATGAAGGAGATCTTATGGGCTCGATGCGCATGGAGACGGGTCATGGCGCGATGGTGCATGCCCGTGGAAATATCGACGGCAACGATGCCGCCGATGGCGGGGTGGCGCTTCAGAAGATGGGGCCAGACCTCTCCAGTGCCGGCCATGAGGTCGTAGCCCGTCGCGGCGGATGCCGCCGGTGCCGGCAGCGCCTCGACGCATTGCCGGCGCCAGCGTTCGGTAAAGCCGAGCGAACACCAAGTGCTGAACGCGATATATTTATCGGAACAGCGATCGAAGACGCCTTTTACGAATTGCGGGTCGTAGATGTCCTCAGCCATTCGCTACCGCTATGGGAGTTGCGTGACAAATTTACCGGCTAGAGCGCCTTGCGATTTGACGGAAGCCGCGGGAATCGCAAAGACACGTTGAAACAAAGGCTTAGCCCAGGCGAGCGGTTACACTTAAACGTGCTTTGCTCTAGGGCAACAGGATCGACGATCCCGTCGTCCCCCGCCCTTCCAGGTCCTCATGCGCCTTGCGGGCATCCTTGAGTGCATAACGCTGGTTGACCGGGATGTTCACCTTGCCGGAGGCGACCGTCTCGAACAGGTCATGGGCCGTGGCCAGAAGATCGGCGCGTTCGGCGACATAAGTTCCCAGCGTCGGGCGGGTGGCGAAGAGCGAGCCCTTCTGGGACAGGACCAGCATGGGAACCGGCTCGACCGGGCCGGAGGCATTACCGAATGAAACCCACATGCCGAGCGGCTTCAGGCAGTCGAGCGAGCCGGGATAGGTATCCTTGCCCACGCCGTCGTAGACCACGTCGCATTTGTGGCCATCGGTGATTTCGGCGACACGCTTCACCCAATCCTCGTCGCGGTAGAGAATTGTGTGGTCTGCGCCATTGGCGCGGGCCAGGGCGGCCTTTTCTTCCGAGCCAACGGTGCCGATCACGGTGGCGCCTAGCGCCTTGGCCCATTGGCACAGGATCAGCCCGACGCCGCCCGCGGCCGCATGCACCAGCACGGTCTGGCCGGTCGCAACCTTGAAGGTACGCCGGATCAGATATTGCGCTGTCATGCCCTTGAGCATCATGCCGGCTGCCTGCTCATAGGAAATCGCCTCTGGCAGCGGGACGAGCCTATCGGCCGGATAGGTGCGTTCCGATGCATAGCTGCCATTGGCGCCGGCATAGGCCACGCGGTCACCAGGCTTGAATTCGGTCACCCCGTCGCCGACCGCGACCACCTCTCCGGCGCCCTCTGCGCCAAGAGTGAAGGGCAGAGACGGCGCCTTGTAGAGGCCCGAACGATAATAGGTGTCGATATAGTTTACGCCGCAGGCATGCTGACGGATCAGGACCTCGCCGACTGCGGGCAGCGGTGTGGCGATCTCCTCATAGGTGAGAACCTCGGGGCCGCCGGTCTGATGAACGCGAATGGCTGCGGGCATGGCAAATACCTATCGTTGAAATCAAGTCATGAAACGGTGGGTCGCCTTTCGGGCGCTTGCAACTGTAATCCGGTGTGAGCACGCCTGACGATGTTGCCGATGTCGGGGATGATGTCCAGGGCTGTCGGCGTTGACAAGGGCGCCCCTGCTGCGGGCATTACTCCGCCCTGCGATCATGAATCGGTGCCGTGCGGAAATATCCGAGGATCAGGAAATAAACACCGATGATGCAAAGCGCCCAGGTGACCCAGTGTGCCGGGTCGACATTTTCCCAGATCGCCACAATCGCCAGCACCGACCATGCCACCAGCAAGGCCAGCGTGGGCAAACGAAGCTTGGTCACGCGCAGTGGATGCACGAACACGAAGGATGCGAAGGTCATCAGACCGAGCGCCAGCACCGCCAGGAAGATGAGGGTCATGGACAGGATCGTCGGCTGGGCCGGGCTGAGCAGGAAGAAATAGAATACGATCAGGTTCCATACGGCCGGGAAGCCTTTGAACCAGGCATCCTCCGTCTTCATCTCGTTGTCGGCGAAATACATCGCGCTGGTGAGAAGAATCACCGCCATGGCGATGAGGTTGAGCACATTGTTCGAACCGCCGAGCATGCCCGAACTGTAGAGGGCATAGGCCGGGACGATGACATAGGTAAGATAGTCGATGATCAGATCGAGAGCGACGCCCGACCAGCGGGGCGAAGCTTCGGTGATGTTGATCTTGCGGGCAATCGTGCCGTCGATGCCATCCACGAACAAGGCGAGCGCCAGCCAGGCGAACATCGTGCGCCAATCATGTTGGACAGCCGCTATGAGGGCAAGAAACCCCCACAGCACACCGCTGGCCGTAAACAGGTGCACACCGAAGGCCAGCCGCTTCTGCTGCGGGGTGATCGGATTGCCGGAAGATATAGGAGGTGATGAAGCCAACGCTGCTCGGATTCTCTACTGAAGGAGTGTCATCATATCGCCACATACCATCGGCGCTAGAATATTTTCTCTCTCCGGTTCGGGTGCCCACAAGAACTTCCAGGCCGGCACGCTGGCTGCCGCACGCTCCCGATGAGGGCGTTTGGCGGTTGACAGGTCCCCTCACGGGCACCAACACTGCTCGAACCACCCACATCGCCGAGCCGGAAGTCGAAAACGAGCGCGCGATCCATGGAATGGTCGGCACTATCTCTGGCGTCCGGTGACATGCTGGGAGCGCCGCCTTGGTTCTGGGCGATCTTCGCATCGTCCATTACCGCCATTTTCATCTTCGACCTGGGTTATCTCAATCGCCGCATTCCGGTCCTGTCGCTTGGCCAATCGGTCGCCTTGACGACGGCCTATGCCGTCCTTGCCGCCCTGTTCGGCTGCGGCGCATGGCTGTATTTCGGGCCAGAGAAAGGCTCGCTGTTCTTTACGGCTTACGCGCTGGAACAATCACTTTCGATCGACAATGTCTTTGTAATGTCGGTGATCTTCGCCTTTTTCGGCGTACCTCGCCAATATCAGCATCGGGTGCTTTTCTGGGGAATCGTCGTCGCCATTGTCCTGCGGGCCATCTTCGTCGGCCTCGGCGCGGCGATCGTGGCGCGATTTGCCTGGGTGTTCTATCTGTTCGGCCTCTTTCTGATCGTGACCGGGCTGCGCATGCTTCGTAGCATGGACGAACAGGTCGATCTCGACCAGAATCGGGCGATTGCATGGTTCATGCGTCATCTGCGCATGACGACGAAGATCACCGGCGAGCATTTCTTCGTTCGTCTGCCAAAGCCTGGCGGCGAAAGGCCCGTCCTGCATGCGACGCCTCTGTTCGCGGCCTTTGCGGTGGTCAATGTGGCGGATATCGTCTTCGCCGTGGACAGCGTGCCGGCAGTCCTGTCGCAGACCCAGGACCCCTTCATCGTCTACACATCCAACATCTTCGCCATTCTCGGGCTGCGGGCGCTATACTTCGTCATTGACGCGCTTATCGCCACGTTTCGCTATCTGAAGGTCGCCCTGGCGATATTGCTGATTTTTATCGGCGCCGTGATTTTCTATGAACGTCTCGTCGGCGAGTTCGACAATGTGCTGACCATGACGATTACCTTTGCGACATTGGCGATCGCCGTACTCGCCTCGATCTTGAAACCCGAGCGGACCTGATTGCATCAAGCGGTTCGAGCCGCGTCTTGTCCGTAGAGGCGCTCGAATTGGGAAATCAGCCGGGCAAGACCGGCATCGGTATCGCCGATACCCCTGCCGTTCAATTCCTGGTCGAGAACGGTTACGTCACTGGCCCCGTGATCGAATGCGACGGCGGCCTGCGTCTGGTATAGACAACTTATTCCTTGCGCTGATGCGGCAAACTCTGTATGCACCCGGCTTCGCTTCGGCCGGAGGCTGAACGGATGACTGCGCTTGCGCAGTGGAGCCCCAGGGTTCCTGCATCCCGTGTCTTCGCCCTCTTAAGACATTCCTCGACGGCCTGCCGGGTCACGAGGGGCTTCGCGCCAGGCGAACGTGACAACCACGACGCGTTGTAACCAAAAGACAGGCCATCTCATGCCGAATTACGAGCATGTCTTCCTGGCTCGCCAAGACGTGACCTCCCAGCAGGTCGAAGCGCTGACCGCCCAGTTCAAGGGTGTGATCGAAGCGCATGGCGGCACCGTAGGCAAGACCGAATATTGGGGCGTCAAGTCCCTGCAGTATCGCATCAAGAAGAACCGCAAGGCTCACTTCACGCTGCTGAACATCACCGCGCCGCATGCGGCCGTGGCGGAAGTCGAGCGTCAGATGTCGATCTCCGAAGACATCCTGCGCTTCCTGACCCTTTCCGTCGACGAGCTCGAGGAAGGCCAGTCGGCCATGCTGCGCAAGTCCGACCGCGACGAGCGTCGTGACGACGACCGTGGCTTCGGCTTCGGTGGCGGCCGTGGCGGCCCCCGCTCTGGCGGCAATGATCGCCCTCCGCGCCGTGAGCGCTTCGAAGGCGCTTCTGAAGAGCAGCCGCAGGGAGAAGAATGATCATGGCTACCACACCTGGACGCCGGCCCTTCTTCCGCCGCCGCAAGACCTGCCCGTTCTCGGGCCCGAATGCGCCGAAGATCGACTACAAGGACGTCAAGCTCCTGCAGCGCTACATTTCCGAGCGCGGCAAGATCGTGCCTTCCCGTATCACGGCCGTTTCGGCCAAGAAGCAGCGTGAATTGGCTCAGGCCATCAAGCGCGCCCGCTTCCTGGGCCTGCTGCCCTACGTGATCGGCTGATGCGTTTGCGGCGAGGCGCTCTTAAAGTATTTTCCAGAAAAGTTGATAGACTTTTCGATTAAGAAAATGCGTCAAAAGATACAGAGAAAGTGCGATTTATCTAAATTGCACTTTCTCTCGTGCCTCGCCGCCTATCTCCAACGACAGTCAGCCGGATGATCCGGCCATGGCTGGGGTCTTCACCGCAAGGCCTCTAACCGCGACAGCGGGACAGCTCGACAATGCAACGCGATATCCTCATAGGCCTAGGTGCCGGCCTTGCCGCAGCCATTCTGGTGCTTGCCCCCGCGAGCGGCTCGGGCTTCGGCATTTTGCTGTCCATATTCGCCGCGCTGCCCATTACCTTGGTCACGTTGTGCTGGGGGTCTCGCGCCGGCCTTGCTGCGGCCATCTCCGCGATGGTGCTGCTGGTGATTGCCGCCTCGGCCCTCCCCTCGAATGCACCTGAATTCTCTCCCTTCCGATTGGCTCTGCAATTTGGCGTCTCTCGGGCACTGCCTGCCTGGGGCCTTGCCTATCTCGCTATTGCCGGGTTCGGCGACGCCACGGCGGAGCGGCGCCATATTTCGCTCGGCAGTCTGGCCATTGTCGCCGCCGTGCTGAGCATGACGGGCACGTTGTTTGCGATGCTCGCGCTGGGCTCCACCCACGAACAGGCGCTCGCCAATCTCCGCAATGAAATCACGCAGGCCTATCGCATCATGATGGGGCTGGCGAAGGATCAGCCCATCCCCGCACAGGATGGCATGGACCCGGAGGCTTTCCTGCGGGTCTTCAGCGTTGTGCTTCTCCCGTTCACGGCCCTGGTCACCACGGTTTCAAATCTCGGCGGTCTGTGGCTGTCGGCCCGCATCGCCCGGATCTCGGGCCGGCTGCCGCGGCCCTGGCCCGACATCGCCGCGCAATTGCACCTTCCGATCTGGTCGATGGGCCTTCTGGCTGTGTCCTGTGCGCTGTCACTGCTTCCCGGCGCAGTCGGCTTTGCGGGGCAGTTGCTGTTGGCGGCGCTGCTCGGCGCCTTCCTGATCCAGGGTTTCGCTGCGGTGCATTTCCTTACCCGCGGCGGCGCCATGCGGCCGCTGATCCTGGCCCTGGCCTATCTGCTGTGCGTGTTCCTGTCCTGGATCGCGCTGCCGCTGATAATCGTGCTCGGCCTCGTCGAGACTTTCTTCAATCTGCGCGGTCGCTTTGGCGGCCGCTCCAATACCCCCAGTACCCCTCAATAGACGAACAAAGGAGACAAACATGGAAGTCATTTTGCTGGAGCGCGTTTCCAAGCTCGGCCAGATGGGCGAGACGGTCAAGGTGAAGGACGGCTATGCCCGCAACTTCCTCCTGCCGAACAACAAGGCCCTGCGCGCCACCAAGGCCAACAAGGAGCGCTTCGAGAAGGAGCGCGTGCAGCTCGAAGCCCGCAATCTCGAGCTCAAGAAGGAAGCCGAGGCCGTTGCTGCCAAGCTCGATGGCCAGACCTTCACCCTGATCCGCCAGGCTGGCGAAACCGGTCAGCTCTACGGTTCGGTCACTGCCCGCGACCTTGCCGAGGCCTCAACCGCCGGCGGCTTCACCGTCGAGCGTTCGCAGTTCGTGCTGAACACGCCGATCAAGACCATCGGCCTGCACAAGGTGCTCGTCCATCTGCACCCGGAAGTCGAAGTCACCGTCACCACCAACATCGCGCGCTCGCCTCAGGAAGCCGAGCGCCAGATTCGTGGCGAGGACGTGCTCGTCCAGCAGGACGACGAGGAGACCTTCGAGAATCCCGAGGATATCGAGATCCCCGGCGTTCCCGGCACCGGCGAGCAGCCCGAGGTCTGAGTCTCGGTTACTCGATACGATCAAGAGCCGGGCGCCCGTCGCCCGGCTTTTATTTTGTGCGACTGTGAATCATTGTGAATTGCCGATCGGAGGCCAAGCGGACGAGTGGGCGTGCTAAGCTTGCCCCCCGACGAATCATGATCCGCAGAGCCTGATGTCCACACCTGTCGAAGCCACCGTACACAAGCTCGAGACCGGCCAAGCCGCAACCTTTCGGCAAGCCCCCAGCAATGTCGAGGCCGAACAGGCCTTGCTGGGCGCGATCCTGGTCAACAACGAAGCGTTCTACCGGGTCTCCGACTTCCTGCTGCCAGAGCATTTCTTCGACCCCTTCCATCGCAAGATCTACGAGCTCGCCTCAAGCCTCGTGCGTGCCGGCAAGATGGCAACGCCCATCACGCTGAAGACCTTCCTCGGGCCGGACCAGGACATTGGCGGGCTCACCACCCAGCAATATCTCATCCGCTTGGCGACTGAGGCTACCACGGTCATCAATGCGGCCGATTATGGCCAGATCATCTATGATCTCGCGCTTCGGCGGTCCCTGATCCAGGTCGGCGAGGAATTGGTCAACGTCGCCTATGACGCCCCTGTGGACATGACGCCGGGCGACCAGATCGAGGAGGCGGAACGCCGTCTGTTCGCCTTGGCCGAGACGGGACGCAACGAAGGTGGGTTCTCGACCTTCTCGGATGCGTTGAAGGATGCCATCGACATGGCCTCCGCCGCATATCAGCGCGACGGCCAATTGTCGGGGCTTGCCTCCGGGCTTGACGATCTCGACAGGATGATGGGCGGCCTGCAGCCGTCCGACCTCATCGTTCTTGCCGGTCGTCCCGGCATGGGCAAGACCTCGCTTGCCACCAATATCGCCTACAACATCGCCAAGAACTACCAGTTCGAGATCCTGCCGGACGGTTCACGCAAGACCATCGATGGCGGTTCGGTCGGCTTCTTCTCGCTGGAAATGTCCGCCGAACAGCTCGCCACCCGTGTCGTGGCCGAGCAGGCCAACGTGCCTTCCTACAAGATCCGCCGTGGCGATCTTTCGGAGGACGAGTTCAGCCGCCTGGTCACCGCCAGCCAGGACATGCAGGCGACGCCGCTCTATATCGACGACAGTGGCGGCATTTCCATCGCCCAGCTCGTGGCGCGCGCACGCCGCTTGAAGCGCCAGCGCGGCCTCGACCTCCTGATCGTCGACTACATCCAGCTCCTCACCGGTTCGGGCAAGAAGGGCAGCGAGAACCGCGTGCAGGAAATCACCGAGATCACGACGGGCCTCAAGGCGCTGGCCAAGGAGCTGAATGTGCCGCTCATTGGCCTGTCTCAGCTCTCGCGTCAGGTGGAATCGCGTGACGACAAGCGCCCGCAGCTCTCGGATCTGCGTGAATCCGGCTCGATCGAGCAGGACGCCGACGTGGTGATGTTCGTGTTCCGTGAGGAATATTACGTGAAGAACAAGATGCCCAAGGAAGGCACCGAGGAGTTCTTCAAATGGCAGGCGGAGATGGAAAGCCTGGCCGGTGTCGCTGAAGTGATCATCGGCAAGCAGCGTCATGGCCCGACCGGTACGGTCAAGGTGCAATTCGACGCCGACGTCACGCGTTTCGGCAATCTCGCCCGCACCGATCATCTGCCGATCCAGACCGGCGAATAGGCCACAACCTTTTGGTCGGCGGCAATCTTTGCCACAAGCAGAATTTTCTGGTGAGGCCCGCCGATGGGCGTCGCCAGAAAATTCTGCAAATGTTTGGTCTCTTGCCGCTTCCTCCTGGTCGTTCCCGTGGCTCGACCAGGAGGAAGCTGCTCAGGGCCTTCCGTCGAATTCAAGTCAGCCCTATGGTCCGCGCATGACCGATTCCCTGCCTCCCGTCTATGCCCGCCTGACCATCGATACCGACGCCCTCGCCGCCAATTGGCGGCGCTGCGGGCAGCAACGGCCGAAGGCCGAATGTGCGGCCGTGGTGAAAGCCGATGGCTACGGCCTGGGTATCGACAATGTCGTGCCGGCGTTCAGCCGGGCCGGATGCCGCACCTTCTTCGTGGCCCAGATCGACGAGGGCATTCGTGTGCGCAGGCTGGCCCCGGAGGCGACGATCTATGTTCTGAGCGGCCTTGCGCCCGGCCATGGCGACAGGTTCGCCGAGAATGGTCTGAGGCCGGCCTTGGGATCGCGCGAGGAATTGCGCGAATGGTCCGCATTCGCCTCCGCCACCGGCTGGCAGGGAGGCGCTGCCCTGCACGTGGATACGGGCATGTCCCGGCTCGGACTGCGCGTGGACGAGGCCCATGCCCTGGTGGCGGAGGGAGAGCTGTTCAGGCCCTCCTTGCTGATGAGCCACCTTGCCTGCGCCGATACGCCCGAGCACCCGCTCAATGCCAGGCAGTTCGAGGCCTTTGCCGAGGTCAAATCGCTTTATCCGGATGTACCCGCCTCGCTCTGCAACTCCTACGGCACCTTCCTGCCGGCGGATATCGGTTATGATCTGCTGCGCCCAGGCGTCGCACTGTATGGTTCCAATCCCCAGCCAGGTCAGTCCAATCCGATGCGGCCGGTGATCACCCTCTCCGCCCAGGTCCTGCAAGTTCGTGACGTCCTGCCGGGCGAACATGTCGGATATGGCGCAACCTGGACGAGCCGGCAGCCCGCCCGCATCGCCATGGTGGCAATCGGTTATGCCGATGGCTATCTGCGCTCGGGGTCCTCCTCCGACGATTTCGACACGGCCGTGGCTGCTGTCGCCGGCAAATACTGCCTGATCGCCGGACGCATCTCGATGGACATGACGGCGATCGATGTAACGGAGCTGCCATCAGGGGCGGTGAAACGAGGCGATTGGGTCGAACTGATCGGGCCTCACCTACCGGTCGACGAGGTGGCTCGCCGCGCAGGTACCATCGGCTACGAGATACTCACCAGCCTCGGTACGCGCTATGATCGCCATCTGGCGACCTAGCCGATAGCGTGTCTGCGCCGCCAGTCATCAGAGGCTTGCTTGGGAAGAGCTGCAATGATCGACCATCTCGGCTTTCCGGTACGCGACTATCAGCGCTCCCGCGCCTTCTACGACCAGGCTCTCACGCCGCTCGGCTATTCGGTGCAAAAGGAAGTCACCCGGGAAATGACCGGCGGCAGCGCCCATTGCGGCTATGGCGCGGATGGACGGCCCCAGTTCTGGATCGGCGATGGCCAGGCCAGGGAAGGCAGCTTCCACATTGCCTTTGTCGCGAAAAGCAGGAAGGCCGTCGATGCCTTTCATGCCGCCGCGCTGGCAGCCGGGGCGCGCGAAAACGGTGCGCCGGGAATTCGCGCCCATTACCATCCGAACTACTATGCAGCCTTCGTGCTCGATCCCGACGGGCATAATATCGAGGCAGTCTGCCACCTCCCCGACTGACGGCACGCCCTAGGCCTTACCCCTTGTGCTCCAACAGCCCTTGGCCGCGCTGCTGTATCAGCGTGGTCACCTTGTCCGCGAGCATGGACAGGAAGATCGGCAGCAGGATGCTCACCGTCACCGCATCGTCGCCAATATCGACGCTGCCTGAAATGGTCTGCTTGAACACACTCAGGCGACAATCGAACCTGTCGCCGTTCCAGTTTTCCTCGAGCGAAGTGAATTGCCCGGCATAGCTGTTGCGCAACTGCGCAATACCTTCCTCGACGCGCTTGCGTGCGGCTGCGCGGCCGAGAGTGTGGGGAATGGTGACGGTCAGCGGGCGTGACATGGACTGTTCCAGGATGGGGCGCGTTTATGAAGATATAGGTTGTGGTTCGGCTTGCCTGCAAGGGGCGGTCGTTCCTGGCGCGTCGACTGAACCCGTAAACCCGACCTTTCCTTGCTGCCTTGAGTTTGATGGCCCGGGTCTTACGACGGCGACCAGCCTGGGCCGTTGGATTTGATCAGACTCGACCCGCCCGCTAGAAGGGCGTCATGGCCAAGCGAACTCCCTCCTATGTCTGCCAGAACTGCGGTGCCGCCTATAATCGCTGGCAGGGCAAATGTGATGCCTGCGGCGAGTGGAACTCGATCGCCGAGGAGACCAGCGCCATCGCGGCCGTTCCTGCCTCACAGCGTTCCAGAGGACGGGGACGGGCTTTTGCGCTCGAAAGCCTGACGGGATCGACCGACGAGGCACCGCGCATGGTCTCGGGGATCGATGAACTGGACAGGGTGACCGGCGGAGGCTTCGTGCGCGGCTCCGTCCTTTTGCTGGGCGGTGATCCCGGTATCGGCAAATCGACGCTGCTGATCCAGGCCTGCGCCGCGATTGCCAACCGCAACGCCCGGGTCATCTATATTTCAGGTGAAGAGGCCGCTGCGCAGGTGCGCTTGCGGGCTGAGCGGCTGGGGCTTGCCGGCGCACCGGTGGAACTGGCCTCCGAGACTTCGGTCGAGGACATCCTGGCGACCTTTGAGCACGGCTCGCCACCACGCCTGGCGGTGATCGATTCGATCCAGACCATGTGGACGGATACGGTGGAATCGGCGCCCGGCACCGTCACGCAGGTACGCGGCTCGGCGCAGGCGCTGATCCGTTATGCCAAGCGTTCGGGCACCACTGTCATTCTCGTCGGCCATGTCACCAAGGACGGGCAGATCGCCGGCCCGCGCGTCGTCGAGCATATGGTCGACGCCGTGCTGTCGTTCGAGGGCGACGGCGGGCGTGATTTCCGCATCCTGCGCGGGGTGAAGAACCGCTTCGGTCCGACCGATGAGATCGGCGTGTTCGAGATGACCGGGCTCGGCTTGCGCGAAGTGACCAACCCCTCCGCCTTGTTTCTGTCGGAGCGTGATCTCGGGTCGCCGGGTACGGCCGTGTTCGGCGGCATGGAGGGCACGAGGCCGCTTCTGGTCGAGATGCAGGCCCTGGTGGCGCCGACAAGCCTGGGCACCCCCCGGCGCGCCGTGGTGGGGTGGGATACCAGCCGCCTGTCCATGGTGCTTGCCGTGCTTGAGGCCCATTGCGGCGTCAAGCTGGGCGGGCATGACGTCTATCTCAATGTGGCCGGCGGCTTGCGCATCCAGGAGCCCGCAGCCGATCTTGCCGTGGCGGCCGCTTTGATCTCCTCCCTCACGGGTGCTCCCCTGCCCGCGGATGCCGTGTATTTCGGTGAAGTCTCCCTGTCTGGATCGGTCCGGCCAGTGGCTCACATGGGGCCCCGTTTGAAGGAAGCAGCCAAGCTCGGTTTCCATCGCGCCGTCTGCCCTGTACCGGGGAACGAGTCGGGCTCGGATAGCGGCATGCGGGTGAATGGCGTTGCCTCACTTGCGACACTTGTTGCGGATATTGCCGCTTCCAAGCAGAACCCTCGCACCTCATCCACGCGTGGATGAGGTGCGAGGGTTCTGCGGACGTTTGAAGCATTGTCGATTCTCCGAGGGTGACCCACCAAGCCACTCTCGGAGAATCGACTTGTGAGAGCCAAAGGCGGAAATCCACTAAAGTTTCGCCATGAAGCGGGTATTTCCGTCGATTGCGCTGCAGCAAATGGATGACGTCGTGTCGAACCGTCGTTATAGAAAGGCGCGGCGCTGCCTGTCGTGCCGCCTAGTTCAAATCAGGATAGACCGCCAATGCCCGTAACGCTGCTGGATCTGATCGTCATCGGCGTCATGCTGATTTCGGCCCTTCTCGCAATGGTACGAGGCTTCACCCGGGAAGTTCTGGCCATCGCGGCCTGGGCCGCCGCCGCCGTGGCGACCTTGTTGCTATTCTCGCGTGTGCTGCCGCTGGTTACGCCCTACATCAAGAACGATACGCTGGCCCGTATCGCGACGGGGGCCGGCATCTTCCTGCTCGTTCTCCTGATTGCATCCTTCATCACGATCCGTATCTCCGACATGATCCTAGACAGCCGGATCGGGGCGATCGATCGAACGTTTGGCTTCCTGTTCGGTGCGGCCCGTGGCCTCCTGCTTGCCATCGTCGCCTTCATCTTCTTCAGTTACCTGGTGCCGCCGAAGTCGGAGCCGGCCTGGGTGCAGGATGCCAAATCCCGCCAGCTTCTGGTGTCCGGGCGCGACTGGATCCTCACCTTGCTGCCGAGCGATCCTGAAAACGTGATCCTCAAGCAGTTGCGGGCCAATGAAGTGATCGGACCTGGCGCCGACACCAACACCAATACGCAAGAGCCCGATCCGGATGCTGCCGGCGCTCCCGCCGCGCCCCAGACCCAGCCGGCCCCCCCTGCCCCGGCGGCGCCCGCGCAATGATGCAATTGCATCGCCACAGGAAACTTCCCAAGCAGAGTTTCCCGGTGGGGCCCGTGGGCGGGTCTCGCCGCGAAACTCTGCAAATGTTTGATATCTTGCAAATTCTTCTTGATCGAGCCCATGGCTCGATCAAGAAGAATTTGCTTGGCAGGCATGCTGGAAAAGTCGATCGGTGGTACTATCTCAATGTCGAACGGAGCGGCGAAGCCTTGTTTCGGGCCGCTCAGCCCCTTTTGGAGAAGAAATCCAAGTGAGCGGAAAAGTCCAAATGAGCGCCATGGCCCGTGAAAACGACGATCTGGATCTCGACGCCGACCGCCTGCGTGAGGAATGCGGTGTGTTCGGTATCTTCGGACACAGCGAGGCCGCGGCCATTACCACCCTCGGCCTCCATGCCTTGCAGCATCGTGGGCAGGAAGCTTGCGGTATCGTCACCTTCGACGGGGCGCGCTACAATTCGGAGCGGCGGCTCGGACTGGTCGGAGATACCTTCTCCAAGCGCGATGTGATCGAACGCCTGCCGGGCTCGCAGGCTATCGGCCACACCCGCTACTCCACCACAGGCGGCACCATCCTGCGCAATGTGCAGCCGCTGTTCGCCGAACTTGAGGGCGGCGGCTTCGCGGTGGCCCATAACGGCAATCTCACCAACGGGCTGACGCTGCGGCGCGAATTGATCGCTCGCGGCTCGATCTTCCAGGCCACGTCGGATAGCGAGGTGATTCTGCATCTGGTCGCGCGCTCGACGCGGGAAAAGTTCATCGATCGCTTCATCGACGCCCTGTTCCAGATCGAGGGTGCCTATGCCTTTGTCGGCCTGACCAATCATATGCTGGTCGGCGCCCGCGATCCTCTCGGCATTCGCCCCCTGGTGCTGGGTGAACTCGATGGCTGCTACATTCTTGCCTCGGAGACGTGCGCCCTCGACATCATCGGCGCCCGCTTCGTGCGCGACATCGAGAATGGCGAGGTCGTCGTCATCACCAAGGAAGGCGTGGAGTCGCTGAAGCCATTTCCGCGCGTGCCGCCCCGCCCCTGCATCTTCGAATATATCTATTTCGCCCGGCCGGACTCCATCGTTCACGGTCGCAGCGTCTATGCCGTGCGCAAGAGCTTCGGTGCCCAGTTGGCGGCCGAAGCCGGCGTCGAGGCCGATGTGGTGGTGCCGGTGCCGGATTCCGGCGTACCCGCGGCGATCGGCTATGCCCAGGCCGCCGGTCTGCCTTATGAGCTCGGCATCATCCGCAATCACTATGTCGGACGCACCTTCATTCAGCCGACCCAGGCCATCCGCGAAATGGGCGTGCGCATGAAGCACAGTGCCAACCGTTCGGTGATCGAAGGCAAGCGTGTCGTGCTGATCGACGATTCCATCGTGCGCGGCACCACTTCGGTGAAGATCGTGCGCATGATGCGAGATGCCGGTGCCAAGGAGGTGCATTTCCGCATCTCCAGTCCGCCGATCACCCATCCCGACTATTACGGCATCGATACGCCCGACAAGGAGAACCTGCTGGCGGCGCGGATGGATCTGGAAGCGATGCGCGCCTATATGGGCGCCGACTCGCTGGCCTTCCTGTCGGTTAATGGTGTCTACAAGGCGTGCGGCTACGACCAGCGCGACCCAGTCCGTCCGCAATTTACCGATCACTGCTTCACCGGCGACTATCCCACCTTCCTGACCGATGTGGTTGGCGAAGGAGCCAAGCAGCAATTCGCATTGCTCGCGGAAGCAAGCTGATCTGTCTCCACCCCGGCTCAGGGGTGGACGAGCTTTCCGCTGGCCCCGGTGTCGAGCGCGTTTTGGCGAAAGCGCACTCTGGCTCCGGCTTGTTTTGACACGTCTTTGCGGGTCCTGGTGATTCCGTCTGATCGCAAGACGCCTTATCTCGTGAGTTTTCCGATGTCTGATCTTCTCAAAGGCCGCCTGGCGCTCGTCACCGGCGCATCGCGCGGCATCGGCCGTGCCACGGCCCTGGCGCTGGCCGAGGCGGGTGCCCATGTCATCGCCGTGGCCCGTACCGTTGGCGCGCTTGAGGACCTAGACGACGAAATCCGCGAGAAGGGTGGAGCGGCGACCCTTGTTCCTCTCGACATCAAGGATGGCGACGGCATCGACCGGCTCGGCTACACGCTGTTCGAGCGTTATGGCAAGCTCGACATCCTGATCGGCAATGCCGGCGCGCTCGGCGCGATCTCCCCCCTCGGCCATATCGAGCCCAAGGACTGGGACAATGTTTTTGCGGTGAACGTCACCGCCAATTGGCGCCTGATCCGATCCTTCGACCCCTTGTTACGCAAATCCGATGCCGGCCGAGCCGTCTTCATCACCTCGGGGGCTGCCTGGAAGTCGACCGCCTATTGGGGGCTTTATGCTGCCACGAAGGCGGCGCTCAACTCCATGGTGGCGACTTACGCGGCCGAAACGGTAAATTCGCCGATCCGGGCCAACCTGTTCTCTCCCGGTCCCGTCCGCACCCATATGCGTGCGGCGGCCATGCCCGGCGAGGACGCCGATACCCTGCCCCACCCATCCAGCATAGCGCCGTCCATCCTGAAACTCGCGAGCCCCGACCTGACGGAAACCGGCAAGGTCTACGAGGTGCGGGAAGGACGATTCCTGAGCTTCAGGGCGCCAGAATAATTCCCCATGAGCGAACGGGGACGTTCGCTCATGGAAACGCCACGCTCCGCGGTTCGCCTATTTCTTCCGGTCGAACGGGTTCTTCGGTGAACGCAGGCTGAGCCGGATCGGCACGCCGGGCATGTCGAAGGTCTCGCGCAGGCCATTGACCAGATAACGCTTGAAGCTGTCCGGCAGAGCGTCGAGCTGGTTGCCGAAAAGAGCGAAGTGCGGCGGGCGCGTCTTCACCTGCGTCATATAACGGATCTTGATGCGACGCCCCGACACGGCCGGCGGCGGATGATGTTCAAGTACGCCTCCGAGCCAACGATTCAGGCGCGCCGTCGGTACGCGACGGTTCCAGGTGGCGAAGGCCCGGAAAGCGGCGTCCATCAGGCGGTCCAGGCCTTGTTCCGACAGGCTGGACAAGGTCACCACCGGCGCGCCACGCAGCTGAGGCAGCAGGCGCTCGAACATTTCACGGGCACTGGCCAGCGCCTTGTGACGATCCTCGACCAGGTCCCACTTGTTGAGACCGATGACGATAGCCCTGCCCTCGCGTTCCACGAGATCGGCAATCTGCAGATCCTGCTTTTCGAAAGGCGTAGCGCTGTCGAGCAGCAGCACCACCACCTCGGCGAAACGCACGGCGCGCAGGCCATCCGAAACGGAAAGCTTCTCGAGCTTATCCTCGATTCGGGCTTTCTTGCGCATGCCGGCAGTGTCGAACAGCTTGATGCGCTTGTCGCGCCAGGTCCAGTCCACCGAGATGGTGTCGCGAGTGATGCCGGCCTCGGGGCCGGTAAGCATGCGATCCTGGCCGATCAGGGCGTTGACCAGCGTCGACTTGCCGGCATTCGGCCGGCCGATGATGGCCACGCGCAGCGGACGGATCACGCCCGCGCCGAGATCGATTGCCTCCTCCTCGCCCTCCTCGCCGCTGACGACGGCGTCGGTTTCGGCGACATCTTCCTCGGGTTCATAGCCGGTGGCCGGCGCGATCGCGACGATCGCTTCGGCAAGATCCGCCATGCCCTCGCCATGCTCGGCCGAGATCGGCACGGGATCGCCAAGCCCGAGGGAATAGGCTTCATAGGCGCCCTGGAATCCGGTGCGGCTCTCGGTCTTGTTGGCGACCGGAATCACAGGCTTGCCCGAGCGCCGCGCCACTTCGGCGAAATGTTCGTCGGCGGGGGTGACACCGATGCGGGCGTCGAACATGAAGAGGATCAGGTCACACTCGGCGATTGCCGCTTCCGTCTGCGCACGCATGCGCCCGGCAAGCGAAGCGTTTTCGGCGACCTCGAGGCCGGCCGTATCGATCACTTTGAAAGTGAGGTTGCCGAGCCTGGCGTCACCCTCGCGCCGGTCGCGCGTCACGCCCGGGCGATCGTCGACGATGGCGAGCTTGCGGCCGACCAGACGGTTGAACAATGTCGACTTGCCGACATTGGGCCTGCCGACGATGGCGATTGAAACGGCCATGGTCAGGCCTTGGCAGGCTGGTCGGAGGCGATGAGCTGCAACATCAGTTCGGCTCGCTGACGCAGCGCCTGCGGCACATCCTTGTCGGTGATCACGGCCTGATACCATTTGGAGGCATTGGCGAGATCCTTGGCCTTCCAGGCCGCAAGGCCGAGCACTTCGCGCGCCGAATGCCGCCAGGGCTCGTTTGCAGCAGTCAGCGGCTCGATCTTGCCGGCGAGATCCGCATAGGAGGCGGTATCGACCATGAGATAGCCGCCGCGCACTTTGGCAAGGCTCTGCAGCACCGGGCCGAGCGAAGAATCGGCAGCCAGCGCGTCATAGGCCTTGATGCCATCCTCGACCTTGTCGTTGGCAGTCTCCGCCGCCAGACGGAAACGAGCAAGGGTCTGATAGCCGGCGCTTCCGTCCTTCACCAGGGTGCTGAGGGCGGCTGCGGCTTCCTTGGTCTTGCCGCTCTGCGCCAGGGAGATCGCCTGCTGGAAACGGGCTCCGGTCGCTTCCGCCTGCTGCTTTTGGTAATGCTGGTAGGCGACGTAACCCGATACGCCCACGACCACGGCAAGAGCGGCGCCGAGCACGTAGTTGCCATATTTCGACCAGAGCTTCTGCGCCTTTTCGCGGCGCATGTCCTCGCTGACTTCCTGGAAAATATCGGTCATAGACCCGGCTCGTATCCTCTTGAGCAAAGCGCGTCGTGGCAAAAACGCCTTTTGCCCTGAACTCTTTGGTTGGATGCGTCTTTGCGATTCGAGGAGATTCCATCAAATCGCAAAACGCTGTGGTTCGCGCTGGCGCGAGATGTGATTTCGGCGTAGAGGAGCAACCCCCTGCCGTCAAGCAAACAGCGCTCCTAGCCGGCCAAACCGAGATTAAATCTCGGTATTCCGGGGCCTATCAAGCTCAATGATCCTAATCATCGCGCATCACGGGGCCCGGTGGTTATTGTCGCCGCAGCGCTCTCAGCCCGCTGCCGGCGAGAATGGTCAGTACCAGGAGCGCCGCCAGGAGCCACAGCCAGTTCGCCTTGAAATAGGCAAGAACCTTGGCCCTGAGGTCGGGGGAAACAGCGGTTATCAGGTTCGCGAGCGGTCGCGTTTCAACCTGCCCCTTAACCGGGTCCTGGTAACGATTGCCAGCGGAAAACTGCACACTGGCGAGGATCGATTGTGCGATCGGCACATAAGAGGGCACCTCGGCGGCCGGCGAAACCAGCGTCAGCTCGAAATAACCTTCATTGCCGAGCACGTAACCATGAATATTGGCCGTGCCTTCATCCGCTTCGCCGCCTTTTTCCGGACTGATCGCACCCCAGATCAGCGTATGCTGCATCTCGTCATAACGCGGCTTGACCAGCCAATCCTGGACCTCGATCTGAGGCTCACCGCGTTTCTGGCGGGCTGCATTGCCTTCTTCCGTGGCTGTCTTGAGGCTCGCCAGCAGATCGTCGGCGTTCCAGCCACGGGCGTCGGCATCGTCGAAGCGCGCACCGGAGCGATAATCGATGAAGACGACCCAATTCTGTTCGCTGGTCGGCACCAGCATGCCAAGAAGTTTGGGATCGACGGGGTAGCCCGAAGCGGAGGCCCAGGCACCTGCCTCGGGCTGGCGCACGAAACCGGTGCCTTGCGGGAGCTTCAGCGTCGCCCGGTTATCCAGATTTGCCACGGAAGGACCTGATAGCAGCACTTTCTGCATCGCCTCGACCGCCTGCTGCAAGACCTGTGCCTTGCGAAGCCCTTCAGCCTCCTGCGCCACGCCGTAGCCGGGCAGCAGGAAGGCCAAAGTGGCGATAGCGAGCAGATATCTGGCAAACATGGGCAGTCTCCGTTCGACGATGACGCCCTATAGCGCCAAATTCTTTGCAGTCCATGCCTTTACGATCCATGTCACGGCCGGAAATTTCATCGGCGATGCCTTGCGATGTCGTTGCGATGTCACTTGGGCTGAACTAGAAGATTGAAAAGGGAGAGCCGCATTGCGGCTTCGAAATTGGAATGACCACTAAGCCCCGCCGCTTCGACAATGCGAGAGCGGCCGTAGCGGCGATCACGCAGCTTTATGACGCGAACACCACACGCCTGCGGGAAGCCTTCACGGCTTTTACCCGAGGCAAGGATTTTGATCACCGCATTCGCGCCTTTTACCCCTATGTCAGCGTCGACACCCAGAGCCTTCCCACGCTTGATGCGCGCACGCCGTTCGGATTCGTGGCCGATACCGGCGCCTATGCGACGACGCTGACGCGACCGGACATCTTCAGCCGCTATCTGGAGGAGCAGATCGCGCTCCTGCTGCGCAATACCGGTGTCGATGTCGAGGTCGGCGAGAGTTCCACGCCCATCCCGATCCATTTTGCGCTGGGCGAGGACTTTCACGCCGAAAGCGGCCTCGACTATGGGCGCCTTGCCCTGCTGCCGCAGATATTCGATGTGCCCGATCTCACCATCATGGACGATCGGATCGCCAACGGCATCGACGTACGCTCGCCAGACGGTGCCAAGCCGCTGGCGCTATTCACGGCGCCGCGCATCGATCTCTCACTGATGCGCCTGAAGCACTATACGGGCACCTCGGCCCGACATTTCCAGAATTTCGTGATCTTCACCAATTACCAATTCTACATCGATGAGTTCGTGCGGTTGGCCCAGGCCATTCTGGCCAAAGGCGAAGGCGGTTCGCTCGGTTCGGGCTACACCGCCTTCGTCGAACCAGGCAATGTCGTCACCGAACTCGGGGAAGAAAACCAGCAACTCGACGTCACGGGCCACCATCCGCCGCGACTGCCGCAAATGCCGGCCTATCATCTCAAGCGCGCCGACGATTCCGGCATCACCATGATCAATATCGGGGTTGGGCCGTCCAACGCCAAGAACATCTCCGACCATGTCGCGGTGCTCAGGCCGCATGCCTGGCTGATGCTTGGCCATTGCGCGGGCCTGCGCAATTCACAGATGCTGGGCGATTACGTGCTCGCCCATGCCTATCTGCGCCAGGATCAGGTGCTGGACGCGGATTTGCCACGCGAAGTGCCCGTGCCTGCTCTCGCCGAGATCCAGATCGCGATCGAGCGCGCTGTCGGAAGGGTTACGGGTTTGACCGGTTATGACCTCAAGCGGGTCATGCGGACGGGAACGGTTGCCACCGTCGACGACCGCAATTGGGAGCTGCGTCCCTCGACAGTGCAGAATCTGCCCTTCATCCAGAGCCGGGCCATCGCTCTCGACATGGAATCGAGCACCATCGCGGCCAATGGCTTCCGGTTTCGCGTGCCCTACGGCACGCTTCTATGTGTTTCCGACAAGCCGCTGCACGGCCAGCTGAAATTGCCTGGCATGGCGGATTCCTTCTATCGCGAGCGGGTCTCCCAGCACCTGGCTGTCGGCCTGGAGACCATGGCGCTGCTGCGTGAGACGGATAAGCGTCAATTGCATTCCCGCAAGCTGCGCAGCTTCAACGAGGTCGCGTTCCAATGATGGCTTCGTCTGCGCGCTCTTCCGACGAGGAGGGCGCAGACGGGGCCGTCATGCGCTATTTCTTCTTCATGCCATAGGTATGCTCGGCCGCCGGGAAGCTGCGGTCGCGCACGGCATCGGCGTAGCCCTGCACGGCTTCGCGGATCTGATCGCCGAGCGAGCCGAAGCGCTTGACGAATTTCGGAACGCGGTCCGATAGCCCCAGCATGTCCTCGAGCACCAGTACCTGTCCATCGCAGGTCGGGGAAGCCCCGATGCCGATGGTTGGGATCGGGATACTGGCGGAGATCTTGGCGGCGAGCGGCTCGGCGATCGCTTCGAGCACCACCGCAAAGGCGCCCGCGTCGGCGACCAGTTGGGCATCCCGCTCGATCGGGCCCCAGTCCGCCTCTTCGCGGCCCTGCGTCTTGAAGGAGCCGAGGGCCATGATCGATTGCGGGGTCAGTCCGACATGCGCCATCACCGGTACGCCCCGCCCGGTCAGGAAGCGGATGGTCTCGGCCATGCGTTCGCCACCTTCGAGCTTGACGGCACCGCACCCGGTTTCCTTGATGATGCGCACGGCACTGCGAAAGGCCTGTTCCGGTGTTTCCTCATAGGAGCCGAAGGGCATATCGACCACCACCAGCGCATGCGAGGAGCCGCGCATCACCGCCCTGCCCTGAAGGATCATCATCTCCAGCGTCACCGGCAGCGTGGTTTCCATGCCATGCATCACCATGCCCAAACTGTCGCCGACCAGGATGCAGTCGACATAAGGATCGATGATCCGTGTCGTGTGCGTATGGTAGGAGGTCAGCATGACGATCGGCTCTCCTCCCTTCCGCAGGCGAATCTGTGGAGCGGTGACGCGTTGTGACTGATTTTGAACGGACACGAATATTCCTCCTGGGTGTCTGAGGGGACGATGCTGCGGCTCGCCGGCTTGTGTAACTCGCAGGTTGGAAGACCGCGTCGACTCCCTGACAAAACAAGGGCGCAAAACAAAAGCGATTGTCTGAAACTACGCAGATGCAGCATCGCCTGGAGTAAAGCGCGTTTAGACGCAAACGCCTGTTTGCTCCAACTCTTTGGTTCGATGCGTCTTTGCGATTCCTGGCGATTTCACCAAATCGCAAAACGCTTTAGCCAAAGGGCGACATAGCAATTGTCCAAAAGCGTCCGCGCGTAAAGCGGCGGAGAAAAATATTCCAACGCCTGTCCGTGCCCTGTTGTCGCAGCGCAGCATGGCGTTATCTTTCAGCAACCCCGGGGTATCGGCTGGCACCGCATTGCGGCGTCTTAACCATATTCGTGAACTTTTCAGGGCGTTCCATGGCCTCGGGCTGCATCTTCGTTAACAAATGGTTAAAGAATTTGTTTGCGCAGGCACTCTTCCGGAAGCTATCCTTGCCGCTCTCGCGGCTGGATGGCCTTTTTTCACTTCACAGTGGGTGCCCGTGTAGCGTTTGGGTGGGAACGATATGGCTGAACCCCTGAAGAAAGACGAGGCTCTCGCGGCCGCTGTGCGCGAAGCATTTCAGCGCCATATGGAAAATGCGCGCTTGGCTGCCGATGCTTTGAAAGAAAAGCAGGCCACGGCGCAGCGTGCTGCCCCGATACCTGGCCGCGATCCACGGCTGACGGTGCCAACACCGGCCAATGAGGCGGGCGCGGCCGAGGCAAGCATAGTTGCCGAGCCGACCGAAGCCAGACAGACCGAAGCCAGGAAGACCGAGGCTAGGCAGACGGAAGTCAGGCCGGCTGAAGTAAAATTGGCTTCCCCTTCCCTCGATCGCCTGGTGGCGCTGGCGTCACCGCCGAAGGAGCCTGTGCCGCGCCTTGCCGAGGTGCCTCTTCCCGAAGCCGAAGCAAAACCTGCACCGGCGCCCGAGCCTTCTCCTTCTCCTGCTGTCCCGCCAGCGGATCCCGCGCCGGTAATGGACGAAAGCACAGACGATAACGGATTCGATTTCGGCGAAGCGCTTTTCATCGAAATTGCGCCCGAAGCGGAGAAGAAGGAGCAGGCCGAAGCGCCGAAGATGCCGCGCGCGGCGTCCCTGGACACGCCTCCTCCCGAGCGGCCGAATCCCGAGACCGACGAGGCCTTCGAGTTCCGTGGTCCGCCTTCGCGCGAAAGGCCGCGTATGTCGACGGTGAACGTCACGGCCGGACCGCCTCAGGATCTGGACCAGCGGAACAGGGATGGCGCATCCGCGGTACATGCCGCCGCCCCAGCCTCTCTTGCGCCTGCGGTCAAGGAAGAAAACCTGGTGGCGCCCTCATCGGCGCGGAAAACCACACGCTTTGGTGTCAATCCGGCGGCCAATGCCAATGAGACTCGCCTTTCGCGACTGAGCTGGCCAAAGATCAAGGTTCCACCCGCCCTGATAGCTTCTGTGCTGCTGGCCGCGGGTATCGCCGCAGTCGGTGCTTACTTCTGGGCCAATCCGGACAAGCTGCAGTCCCTGGGCAATCTGGTCGCGCCGCCGGCCTCGGCTCCGTCGGAGACGAAAGTTGCCGCGGCGCCAGCCCCGGCTTCGACGCCGGCACCGAGCGCCCCCTCGCCGGCTTCGGTGCCCGCTCCCGCATTGCCCGGCGCGACGCGCAGCGTCAGTACCATCGCCATTACCGTGGATGAGGTCGACCAGGCCGTGCAGTCGGCGCGTGAATTGCTGGCCAGCGGCGACGTGGCTGGTGCCAGGGAAGCTCTCGAGTCCTATCGAAGCGGTACCGATCCGCGGGCATTGTTCGCCTTGGCCGAGACGTATGACCCCGCCATCGTCAAGGATCCCTCGCAGGTGAATGCGGCCCAGGCGAAAGCTTTTTACGAGGCTGCAGCGAAAGCTGGCTCCCGGGACTCGGCCGAGCGTCTCGCTCGCCTCGCCCTGGTTCATGCGAATTGATCTGCTGCTCCAAAAGAGCCTGGCACGTGTCGGCGCAAACAATTACAGCGCCGAGCCCGATTTCGATACCGGGTCCAACGCTGTGGATGCAACTGTAGCAATCCTAGTGCCCTGCGCCGAGCTCAAGTGCCCGTGAAGGTGTCGACCAGCAGCTTGATGTCCAGCACCAGGATCACGCCGGCAATCACCCAGGACAAGGTCGTCAGCCAGACCGGTGTGACGAAGACCCCCATCTTGCGCTTGTCCGAGACGAAGCGAACCAGCGGGATGATCGCGAAGGGCAATTGCATCGACAAGACAACCTGGCTGAGCACCAGCAGCTTGTTGGTGCCCTGATTGCCGTAGAGAGCGGTGACGGCAACCACCGGCACAATGGCGATGCCGCGCGTGATCAGCCGGCGCGCCCAATCGGGAATGCGCAGGTGGAGAAAGCCCTCCATCACGATCTGACCGGCGAGCGTCGCGGTCACCGTCGAATTGACACCGGATGCCAGCAAGGCGACGGCCAGCAGCGTGGAGGCGATGCCGACGCCGAGCATCGGCGACAGCAATTGATAGGCTTGCTCGATCTCCTCGACATCCGTACGGCCATTCTGATGGAACACGGTGGCAGCCGTGATCAGGATGGCCGCATTCACGAACAGGGCCAGCATCAGGGCAATTGTGCTGTCGGTCACCGCCCAGCGAATGGCCGAGCGCTTGCCCTCCTCCGTGCGCTCATAGGCGCGGGTCTGCACGATCGAGGAATGCAGATAGAGATTATGCGGCATCACCGTGGCACCAATGATGCCGATGGCGATGTAGAGGGCTTCAGGATTGGTGACGACCTTGGCCTGCGGCAGGAACCCGCCGAGGATATCGTGGATCGCCGGGGCCGCGAGGATGATCTGGATGACGAAACAGCCGAAGATCACGACCAGCAGCGCGATCACGAAGGCTTCCAACGTCCTGAAGCCGCGCTGCATCAGCATGAGCACCAGGAACACGTCGACGGCCGTGATGATGGCGCCGTAAACCAGGGGAATGCCGAACAGCAGGTTGAGAGCGATGGCCGTGCCGATGACCTCAGCCAGATCGCAGGCGATGATCGCCAGCTCGCAGGCGAGCCAGAGCATGAGATTCACCGGCCGGGAATAGTGATCGCGGCAGGCCTGGGCGAGGTCGCGCCCGGTGACGATGCCGAGTCGCGCCGCCAGGGCCTGCAGCACGATGGCCATCAGATTCGACAGCAGGATCACGCTCAGGAGCGTGTAGCCGAATTTCGAACCACCGGCGATGTCGGTCGCCCAATTGCCTGGGTCCATGTAGCCGACGGACACCATGTAACCCGGGCCGAGAAAGGCCAGAAAGCGACGAAACCACAAACCCGTCTTCGGCACGGGAACGCTGGCGTTCATCGCACCAAGGCTCGGCCGCCTTTCTTCCCCGGGAACCACGCGCCACGCGCCGTTGTCGGCCGGGGCCGTTCCCGCAGCATCCGCACTCATGCCCTTCTCCACCACGAAATTCCATTCTGCATCGCTTCCATGAATATAGCATATGCTATACTCTGAAGATCGGTCAATGGATAAACGCCAAGGCTGTATTTCATCGCTGGCATTGATAAGGCCACGCGGATCGGGCATACCCGCATTTGCAATGCCGCAAACCCGGTCGGCGCCGATTGTTCGATGCCCTGGGACGCACAAAGGAATCAGCTTAGGAGAGCCGGCATGAAACGTTCCGCTGCGCTTTCACCCCCCGAGCCGGGCCTGGTCGACGCCGTCGTGCATGTCGAGAGTTTTAGGCAGGCACGCGAGGCACGCCGCCTCGAACTGATCGAGGACTATGTCGAGCTGATCGCCGACCTGATCAGCGATGGCGGCGAAGCAAGACAGGTCGATATCGCCGCTCGCCTGGGCGTGGCCCAGCCGACCGTCGCCAAAATGCTGAAACGGTTGGCGGACGAAGGTTTCGTGGCTCAGCGCCCCTATCGCGGCGTCTTCCTCACCGAGGCTGGCCAGGCGCTGGCCGAGGCCAGCCGCGAGCGCCATCATATCGTCGAGGCTTTCCTGCTGGCCCTGGGTATCGATGCCGATACCGCCCGGCGCGATGCCGAGGGGATCGAGCACCACGTCAGCAAGGCTACGCTCGACGCCTTTTCGCGTTTCGTCAAAGCCAAAAGCTGAACAAATGCCGCGTTTTGCCGCCAATATCTCGATGCTGTTCAGCGAACTCGATTTCTATGATCGCTTCGAAGCGGCTGCACGGGCAGGTTTTACCGGCGTGGAGTTCCCGTTTCCCTATGATTTCGACAGGCATGAGTTGCGTCGGAGGCTTGACGATAGCGGCCTCGCGCTGGTGCTGCACAATCTGCCGCCTGGGCGCTGGGAAGACGGCGAACGAGGGCTAGCCTGCCTGCCAAACCGCAAGGCGGAGTTTCGCGAGAGCGTTGCCCTGGCTCTGGATCACGCCACGATGCTTGGCTGTGCGCAGGTGAACTGCCTGTCGGGCATCCCGCCGAAGGGAGCCGATCCCGAACTCATCCATGAAACGTTGCTGGACAATCTGCGCTTCGCCGCCGACGAGGCCAGGCGTACGGGCGTCCGCCTGTTGATCGAGGCGATCAACACGATCGATATGCCGGGCTTCTATCTCAAACGGTCACGCCAGGCCCTGGCCATCATCGAGGAGGTCGGTTCGGACAACCTCTATTTTCAGTATGATATCTATCATATGCAGGTGATGGAGGGGGATCTGGCCCGCAACATCGAAAGCCAGCTTCCTCGCATTGCCCATATGCAACTGGCCGACAATCCCGGGCGGCACGAGCCGGGAACAGGCGAGATCAATTATCCCTTCCTGTTCGAACATATCGACCGGATCGGTTATCGGGGGTGGATCGGTGCCGAATACCGGCCGCTGCACGGAACGGTCGAGGGATTGAGCTGGCTGCCGACGCACGCCTGAATGTCGTCTTACCCGGGCAATCGCGACGCAATCGGCATGGTCTCGCCACTGCCGTTGATCGTTTCTTTCATTTTTGCTGTGCCGTCGGCACGATTTTTGCTCGTTTCGAACGCACGGGTGGTTTATGGGACCGCCTGAAAACCTGTCGACCGAGAACCCAGATGGATGCACCTTTGCCGGAGCCTGGACCTGACGACCGTATCGTCGAGCTCGAACGTTTCTGCCGCGACAAGCTCGATAGCGCCCGCGCCAAACTGGTTGACGAGCCTCGTTACAATCCGGTGGCCCAACTGGCCTTCGAGTTGTCTCGCGAGCTCGAAGCCGGGCGGCTGACGAGGGAGGATTTCGAGGCCCTCGCCTTGCGGCTGAGCCAGGAGACCTTCGCTGCGCGCGCGCAAACATTGCGGGATTATGTCGGCCCGCTCGACATGGCAGGCAACCGCGAGAGCCTGCGGCGCGTCGCCGAACATTTGCTCGCAAACGGGCGCCGCGGTGTTTCGAGCGCCTCCCCGCTGGCACGCACCCAGCTTGGTATCGTCTTCACCGGGCATCCGACGTTCCTGCTTTCCAGTGCCAATCGGGCACGTCTGGCGCGAATGGCGTGCGATGGCAAGGCGGCGCTGCCGGATGTACTGATGGCACCGGACAATCCGATCACCTTGCAGGTCGAGCATGGTGCCGCGATGGTCGCCCTGGATGCCGCCAAGACGGCGATCGGCACGTTTGCCCGCATCGCCGCCGAGGTCCTGCGTGAGCGGCGTTCGCCCGAATGGCGTTCGGTTACGGTGGCCTATGCCGGCCTCGGCACGTGGATCGGCTACGATCTCGATGGCCGTACCGATATCCAGTGGATCGATTCCTTCCGTTTCCGGCTCGCCGAAAAGCAGCACCAGATCGATCGTTATCTCAGCGAGGTCCTTCGCATTGCCACCCAGGTTAGTCCGGATTCGCAGACCGCGCAGCGTCTCGAAGAGCTGACTGCGCGGATCGAGCGAACGCGTGCCTGGAACGCTGGCATTCTGGGAGCTTTCAACCAGACGCCGCTCGATCGTCCCGCACTCAGGCATGCGGCCGATCTCCTCACCGCGCGCCATCCGGATGCGGCCACGAGCGTGCGCCCCTATATCGCGTTGATCGACATCGCGATCGCCGACTCACAGCCCGAGATCGCGCTCGACCTCGTCGCTCTGCGCAGCGAAATGCTGACCCTCGGCTTCGGCGTCGGCGAAGTACATATGCGCATCAATGCCACGCAATTGCACAATGCGATGCGCCAGCATCTCGACATCGATTCGGAGGAGAACATCACCTCCCGTTCGATGCTGGAACGCCTGGCGACATTCATTCGCGAGGCCCAGCCGGTTTCCGTCAATTTCGGTTCGCTCGATATCGAGCAGAAGACCGCCCTGCGCCAATTCGTGCTGGCGGCGCAGATCCTCAAGCATGTCGACCGGGATTCGACTATCCGCCTGCTTATCGCCGAATGCGAAGCACCGGCGACGGTGATGGCCGCAGTCTATTTCGCCCGCCTGTTCGGCGTCGAGGACAAGCTCGATGTTTCGCCCTTGTTCGAGACCCCGACGGCGCTGGAAGGCGCGTCGCGCTTCTTCGATGTGCTGTTCGGCATCGAGGAATATCGCCAGGCTGTGCGCCAACGCGGCCGGCTTGCGATCCAGACCGGCTTTTCAGATTCGGGCCGCTTCATGGGCCAGATCACCGCGGCCCTCGCGATCGAGCGCTTGCATGGGCAATTGGCCAGGGCCTGCGAACGCCATCGGCTGACGGATGTCGAGGTTCTGATCTTCGACACGCACGGCGAGTCGGCAGGGCGTGGCGCCCATCAGGGCAATTTCGAGGACCGCGCCTTCTATGTGCTGAGCCCTTGGGCTCGCCGCGAATTCGAGAGCCGGGGCATTGCCCTCAAGCACGAGGTCAGCTTCCAGGGCGGCGACGGCTTCATCTATTTCGAAACACCCGAACTTGCCCTTGCTTCGCTGACTCGCATGCTGGAGGCGGAAGTGGCTTGGCGGGAGCAGCCGGCCAGCGACGATCCCTTCTATTCAAACACGACCTTCTCCTTCGATTTCTTCCGCCGGCTTGCCTCATTTCATAGCAAGTTGCTCGATGATCATGCATATCACCGGGCGCTCGGCTCCTTTGCCCAGGGCCTGCTGAACGATACCGGCTCGCGCAAGTCACGGCGCCAGTTCGACGTGTCAGGCGGCGAGGTGCATCAGGTCCGCCGCATCCGCGCCATTCCCCACAATGCCATCCTGCAGCAACTCGGCCATCCTGCCACGGTGATCGCGGGGTTCGGTACGGCGTTGCGAGGTGACGAGGATCGCTTCATCGACACCTTCGCCAAATCGGACCGGCTGCGCCGTTTGACCTCGCACGTGGTGCATATGAAGCGGCGCTCCAGCATCAAGGCGCTCGCGGCATTCTCGACCTTGTTCGACCGCTCCTTCTGGTCGACGCGTCCCTATGCCGGCGCCGAACCGCATCTGGCCGAGCCCTGCCTGTTCATTACCCAATTGCTGGAAGAGGATGATCGGGCCGCTTCGCTCAATGAGTTGGCGGTGAAGCTGCGGCTCGATGCCATCTCGCTTCATCGCTTGCTCGACCTCGCGGGACAGGATCTGGGCAAGTCGATCTCCGAAAACCGGGAGAGGCTCGACATGCTGCAGGCGGTGCGGCTGGCCCTGCTCCAGCATATCCTGCTGATGGCGGCCCGGGTGCCGAAATTCTCCACGCGCAACGATGTCTCGCGTGAAGACATCATGGAGTTGATCTTCAGCCTGCGCATTCCCGAGGCGGTGACGCTGCTGCGCGACGCCTATCCGGTGAATGGGCTGACCATGGAGGGGTATAGCCTCGCCGAGCCCTTTACCTATCCCGGCGATTCACCCTCGAACTATGCGGCGCTGACGCGCAATCTCATCGATCCGATCGACAGAACCTATCGGACGATTCTTGCCATCGGCACCGCCATTGCCCTTGAGTTCGGGGCTCACGGTTAAATTGCGGAACAAATACGATTCAGTTGGATCGCATTTTCTAGCGTATGGATAAAGGGGCCGGCCATTCCTGGCCGGCCCCTTCTCTGCCCCTGGCAATCAGGCTGGCAACTTCTCGTTCTCGTAACCGGCCTCGGCGATCGCGGCGCGCAATTTCCCTTCGTCGGCGGCACTCGCCACCGTGACTGTCTGCGAGCCTATGTCGATGTCGACGGCTGCGCCGGGGTCGACAGCCTTCAGCGCGCCCGTGATCGTCTTGGCGCAGTGGCCGCAGCTCATTTCCGGTACTTTCAACGTGATCATGTGAGGTCTCCAATCGATGAAGACCTTGTAGGGCTTCCCATCATTGTAAGGTCAAGCACCTTTTTGGAGCTGACATTCACCTCGGGGGATCAGGCGTCGAGCGCGTCCGACGAGAACCAAAGATCGGGGTAGATGGCGATTGCGCTCTCATCCGGCACCCTGACCGAGATTGGCCAAAGCGAGCGCACGGCCAAGGCCTCACGAGGAGACCTCGGCGCACGAATCGTGCGGATCTCGCGCGATGCGCCGACGCAGGGAATGAACCAGGATGGCATCAGCGCCTTGACGGCAAAGCCGGCGGCTTCGGCATCCATCCGCACAGCGAGGCCGATATCCTCGCGCGGACGCCACGGGAAGATCATCCGCCCGCCGGGTTGTAGAGCGGTGAGCCAGGCAAGTGGCGGCGCGACCACGCCCGCATTGACATAGATGAGGTCGGAGGGAGGCACGGCAACACGTGTGGCATCGGCTCGAACCACGTTGACGCCGTCGAATGGCTTAAGGTTGCGCCTTGCCTGTTCGGCGAGGTCCTCCTCGATCTCGAAGGCTGTCACGCGGCCATTGGGCAAGGTCAGCACCGACAGCATGGCCGTATAATAGCCCAACCCTGCCCCGATATGGCTGACTTTCTCTCCTGCCTTGGGAGCCACCGCCCCCAGCCATGCAGCATGCAAAGCGGGTTCGCCGGTATTGATTTGCTTGTCCGCCTTCAGCGCAATCAGCCGATTCTTGTAGAGATGGATCGGGTCCGCACTCGGCGTCTCGACATAGTTCCCATGGCTGGCCATCAGCCAGGGACCGGGCGGCAGGAAGGCTTCGCGTGGCACGAGTTCGAAAGCCCTCTCGATGCGCGGGTCCCCCGATCCGCTCTCCTTCAGCATCGATCTGGCAAAATCGCGGCGTGCCTGTCCTAGCGCCGCCTTCTCATCGGTCATGCCCTGTCCGCCTGCACCATTGCCTGCCGGCGAATCTAGCATTCTTTGAACAGGCCGGCTCGGCCCAGGGCGCGCGCATGCTGAAGATCCGGCGAAACGCGCCTAAACACAGGAAAGTGTCGGAGTGTTACTCATCGGCAGAGCAAAAGAGCCGCACTTGCAGGCGCAACAGGACTGGCTACGGCCACGCCTGACCACGTGATACATGAGCAACAATGCCTACCGTTGACACAGGCTCTCAGCGAAGCAGGCCGCCGACAGGATTTTCAGGGAATTGATGGTGAGCTCGGTGGGATTCGAACCCACGACCCCATGATTAAAAGTCACGTGCTCTACCGACTGAGCTACGAGCTCTCACCAAGCGGGGCATTGCCCCGCAATTGCGGTGTCTCTAAGCGTCATGAGCGGATGGGTCAAGCTGCCATTGTCGCGTGCCATGCAAAAATGGCGCGTCATCCCCTCGTCATGCTCATGAAGTGATGAATACATGCGCTTGCGAGAGCTGAAAACGGTGCTAAGCACGTAACGGACGATAAGCTGCCGGGGGCGGCAAAAGGAGATCAGCCAATGCAATTGGGAATCATCGGTCTGGGCCGCATGGGCGGCAACATCGCCCGCCGCCTGATGAAGAACGGCCACACCACCGTCGTCTATGATCGCGCTCCGCCGGCGGTTCAGGCTTTGGTGGCCGACGGCTCGGTCGCCGCCACCGACCTTGCCGACCTCGTTTCGAAGCTGACGACGCCACGCGCCGTCTGGGTGATGCTGCCGGCGGGTGCCATCACCCAGGGCACCATCGACCAGCTCTCGCGCCTGCTGTCTCCCGGTGACGTGATCATCGACGGCGGCAACACCAATTGGAAGGACGACGTCCGTCGCGGCAAGGAACTGGCGGCCAAGGGGCTCGATTACGTCGATGTCGGCACCTCCGGCGGCGTCTGGGGCCTGGAGCGCGGCTACTGCATGATGATCGGCGGCAAGACCGAAACGATCACGCGTCTTGATCCGATCTTTGCCACGCTGGCGCCTGGCATCGGCAATGTTCCCCGTACGCCCGGCCGCGACAAGCACGATCCGCGGGCGGAGCAAGGCTATATCCATGCCGGCCCCTGCGGCGCCGGGCATTTCGTCAAGATGATCCACAACGGCATCGAATATGGCCTGATGCAGGCTTATGCGGAAGGTTTCGACATCCTGCGTTCGGCTGCCAATGAAGGCAGGGCAGAGGGCGAGACGTTCGACTTCAACATGGCCGATATCGCCGAAGTCTGGCGCCGCGGCAGCGTCGTCACCTCCTGGCTGCTGGACCTGACGGCAACCGCCCTCGCTGCCGACGAGGAGTTGAGCGAATATTCCGGCTTCGTAGAGGATTCGGGCGAAGGACGCTGGACGATCGAGGCTGCCATCGACCAGGCGGTGCCCGCCGAAGTGCTCACCGCTGCTCTCTACACCCGTTTCCGCTCCCGTCAGGAGCACACCTATGCGGAGAAGATCCTCTCCGCCATGCGTAAGGGGTTCGGCGGTCACGTCGAGCCGAAGAATCCCGCGTCCAAGGCTTGAGTTATGAATGCCCACCACATCAACAAGGGCGGCGCTGCCGGCCCTTGCTGCTTCGTCGTTTTTGGTGCCAATGGCGACCTGACCAAGCGCCTGCTCGTCCCTGCTCTCTATAATCTTGCGGCCACCGGCCTGCTGCCGGAGAATTTCGCCATCGTCGGCGTGGTGCGTCGTCCGATGGAGGATGATGCCTTCCGCCAGTCCCTGGTGGATGGGCTCAAGCAGTTTGCCACGAGGCCGGTCGATCAGGCAGTCGCCGACAAATTGTTCGCCTGCGTTACCAGCGTGGTTGCCGAAGTCGACAATCCCGACAGTTTCCGGGATCTGGCCCGGCATCTGGAAAAGGTCGAGAGCGGACGCAACACCGGCGGTAATCGCCTGTTCTACCTGGCGACGCCGCCGTCGGGCTTTGCCCCGATCACCCGGCTTCTCCAGGAAGTCGGCCTCAGCCAGGAAGTGGAAGGCGGGCCCTGGCGGCGCGTCATCGTCGAAAAGCCTTTCGGCACCGACCTTGCCTCGGCCCAGGCCCTCAATCGCCAGCTCCTGAGCGTGCTGAACGAGGACCAGATCTACCGGATGGATCATTATCTGGGCAAGGAGACGGTCCAGAACATCATGATCCTGCGCTTTGCCAACGGCCTGTTCGAGCCGATCTGGAACCGCGACCATATCGACCATGTCCAGATCAGCGTGGCGGAAACCGTCACGGTCGAGCGCCGTGGCGCCTTCTACGACGCGACAGGCGCCTTGCGCGACATGGTGCCCAACCATCTGTGCCAGTTGCTGTCACTGATTGCCATGGAACCCCCTGCCCGCTATTCGGCCAATTCCGTGCGTTCGGAGAAGGCCGAGGCCCTGGCGGCCATCACGCAATACACGCCCGAACAGGCGATCTTGAACTCGGTGCGGGCCCAATATGGTCCCGGCATCATCAAGGACACGCCGATCACCGCGTACCGCGCCTCGCAGGACGTCAATCCCAAGAGCGTCACGCCGACCTACACCGCCATCAAGTTCGCCATCGACAATTGGCGCTGGGCCGGCGTGCCCTTCTATCTGCGCACCGGCAAGGCCCTCGCCAAGCGCAAGACGGAAGTGGCGATCCGCTTCAAGGACGCGCCGATCGCCATGTTTCGCGATACGGCGCTGTCCGGCATGGGGCCGAACACGCTGGTGCTCGATATCCAGCCGGAAGAAGGCATCACGCTGCATTTCAACGCCAAGGTGCCGGGACCCAAGATCGACCTTGCGGGTGTCGGCATGGACTTCAAATACAAGGACTATTTCGAGGCGGCCGCGAGCACCGGCTACGAAACGCTGATCTATGACTGCATGATCGGTGATGCCATGCTGTTCCAGCGTGCCGACGGGGTCGAGGCAGGCTGGGCCGCGGTGCAGCCCTTCCTCGATGCCTGGGCCAATGCCGGCGATCGGGGGCTTGCCAACTATGCCGCCGGTTCCGAGGGCCCGGCTGCCGCCGAGGTCATGCTTGCCCGTGACGGGCGCGGCTGGCGGCCTATCGCATGAGCAGCGAGCGCATCATCGATATCTCGGCCGATGCCGACGCCTTGGCCGACCGTGCAGCCGACTGGTTCGTCGCCGAATTGGCGGGGCGGCCGGGGCCGATCGCGGTGGCCCTGTCCGGCGGCTCCACGCCCAAGCGCCTTTACGAGCGTCTGGCGCGGGATCCCTGGCGTTCCGCCCTGCCCTTCGAGCGCATTCATTGGTTCTGGGGGGATGAACGTATCGTTGCCGCCGACGATGCAAGGCGCAACACGCTGATGGCAAAGGGAGCTTTGCTCGACCATGTCCCGGCGCCTCAGCAGAACATTCATGAGATCGCGGCAACGCCGGTCTCGCCCGAGGCCGCAGCGCAGGCCTATGAGCAGGCGCTCAAGGCTTATTACGGCGCGGACGTGCTTGATCCGGATCGGCCGCTGTTCGACATCATGCTGCTCGGCGTTGGGTCCGACGGACATACGGCCTCCCTCTTTCCGGGCAAGCCAGCCCTGGCTGTAAGGGATCGCTGGGCTGTTCATTCAGATCCGGGTTTGGATCCCTTCGTGCCGCGGGTAACCCTGACCTTTCCGGCCATCGCCTCGAGCCGGGCCGTTGCCTTCCTTGCCGCCGGGGCGGACAAGCGCGAGACGCTCGCCAAGATCTTCGCCGGCGCCGATCTGCCATCGGCCCATGTCGAGGCTGCGGGCCCGATCCATTGGTTCCTCGACGAAGCGGCTGCACCGGCATGATCGGCCAGCTATTTCGTTTGCGGAACTGACGGCTTGTTTTTTGGGGGAATGATGGCGGGAAGAATGGGCGTGGCCGCGCTGGTGGCCATGCTGGTGACGGGGGGCGCCGGGCAGGCCTCGGCGGAGATGTTTCCAATCTATCGGTTCGACGACTATTGTCTGGATACGATCGGCCGGCCGCCGAAGGTGATGCTGGATAGCCCCGAAATGGTCTCCTGTTTCAACCGGGAGTCGACGGCCTATGTCGAATTGAACGACATCTGGGTCACGGTTCCGGGGGATATTCAGAGCGCCTGCTATTCGGAGGGCCGAACCAAGGTCGAAACGGGAGCTGGCTCCTATGCCAGGCACCTGGCTTGCACTCAGCGTAAGATCGCCGATAGGTCCCGCCCCAGTACCGGCGTGCCGGCGACCGATTGCGACCGCATGGCTTCGCGCGGGGGCGACCCGCTTTCCCTCGCTCCCGGTCTCAGCATGGCGGACATCGACCACGCCAAGGCAATCCCGGCTTGTGAGCAAGCCCTGGCCGAACACCCCAAGGAAGGGCGCTTTGCCTATATGCTCGGCCGGGCGCAAGAGGGAGCTGAGCAATATGACAAGGCGCGCCAATCCTATCTCAGAGCCGTCGATCTCGGCGAGAAGCGGGCTTTCCTCAATTTGGGCGGCCTCTACGCGGATGGTCGGGGCGTGGAGCCTGATTCCGCAGCGGCAGTTACCTGGTACAGGAAAGGTGCCGATGCCGGCGAGAGCGGCTGCGAGAACAATCTCGCCGGCCTCTATCTGAGAGGGAATGGCGTCGAACAGAGCATTGAGCAGGCTCTGGCCCTCTATCGCAAGGCGTTCGAGCATGGCGATGGCGAGGCCGCCTATAATTTGGGAGTCCTGTACGAACAGGGCAATGGCGTCGAAGTCGATCTCGCCGCTGCCCTCGACTATTATCGCAAGGCTGCTGCCGCCGGCAGCGCCAATGCGCAATACGAACTCGCCCAACGCTACGCCAAGGGTGACGGGGTCGAGAAGAACGCAAGCCTTGCCGTGGTCTGGTACAGCAAGGCTGCAGAACAAGGTCTGGGCTCAGCGCAGATGGATCTCGGCTATGCCTATGACGAGGGATTGGGCCTGTCCCCCGAGCCAGCCGAGGCGGCCAATTGGTACGCCAAAGCCGCGGACCAGGGCTACGACGCGGCTCGGCACAATTTGGCTTTATTCTATGCCGAGGGCAAAGGGGTGCCCAAGGATCCTGTCAAGGCGGTTTCGCTGTATCGACAGGCGGCCGAGGATGGTTATATCCCCTCGCAGACCAATCTTGCCGTGCAACTTGCAGGTGGCATTGGCGTGCCCAAGGACGAGGCTGAAGCCTTGAAATGGTTCCGGCTGGCCGCCGAGCAGGACGAACCGGTTGCCCAGTTCAATCTCGGCATTTTCTATGAGCACGGGCGTGGCACCCGCGCCAGTAAGAAGGACGCCATTGCCTGGTATCGCAAGGCTGCCGCCCAGGGGCATGAGAACGCCAAGGCGGCTCTCGACCGGCTTGCCGGCAAGAAAACCCGCAAGAAGGCATAGGAACACATCATGACCTCCTCTCCTCATCTGGTTTCCACCGCCTGGCTGGCCGCTCACCTTGGCGACGAGAATCTGGCTGTCGTCGATGGGTCGTGGCATCTGCCGGCGGTCAATCGCGACGGTCACGCCGAATATCTGGCTGCCCATATTCCTGGCGCTGTCTTTTTCGACATCGACAAGATCGTCGATGCCAGCAGCGGGTTGCCTCATATGCTGCCGAGCCCCGAAGTTTTCTCAGAGGCCGTCGGTGCGCTCGGCCTCACCGAGAACAAGCATATCGTCGTCTATGACGGTGCCGGCTTGTTCTCGGCCCCGCGCGTCTGGTGGACCTTCCGGATCTTCGGAGCGGCCAAAGTTTCCATCCTCGACGGCGGCTTCCCGCTTTGGCAGGCCGAGAACCGCCCTGTCGAGGGCGGGGCACCGCACCCAGTGCCGGCTCGCTTCACGGCGCGTTTCGACGGTGACCAGGTGAAGAGCGTCGGCCAGGTCCAGGCCGCCCTGATGGATGGCAGTGCAGAAATCATCGATGCCCGGCCGGCTGAGCGCTTCCGCGGCGAGGCGCCGGAGCCTCGGCCGGGCGTGCGCCCGGGACATATGCCGGGCGCCCGTAATCTGCCTTATGCCGCCCTTGTCGAGAATGGCCGTCTGGCCTCATCTGAGACGATCAAGACCGCGATGAACACGGCCGGCATCGATGGCGGGAAACCGCTGGTGGCAAGCTGTGGCTCGGGCGTATCGGCTGCCATTCTGGCTCTGGCCTTCGATACGGTCGGCAAGCCGGTCGAGGGTATCTATGACGGATCCTGGGCCGAATGGGGCGCCCGGCCGGATCTGCCTTTGGCAACGGGCGATTAAACCGCCTCGCTCTACGCCGGCGGAAATCGCCTCACCCGCACAAAAATAAAGCTCGCACAAAGGGATGTGCGAGCTTTTTGATTTTCTGCCTGATTGGCAATCCGATCTATTGGCCCGCCATCGAAGCCGTGACCGGCGAGGTCGGCACCAGAACCGCAGGTGCGTGGGCCGGTGTCGCGGCAAAGGCTTGTGCCGTCGGTTGTACGGCCATGGCCGGCTCCACCGATGCGTCGGGAGCCTTGGCCTTCGCCAGATTGACCTGTCCGATCGAACCGGTCGGCACCTTGCCCAGAACACCATCCGAGCTGCGCGGACGGGAAGGCGGCAACGGCGTGAACGCCATATTGCTGAGGCCAGCCACCTCTGTCGTGGCGACGGGCGGATCCATCGGCTCGGCCTGGGCGATCATCGGCGGCACCACTACCGGCTTGATCTCGGGGGCCGCGAGCCTGGACGGCTTGACTTCGGTCGCCGAAGCGACCTGCGTCACGGCTGCGACGGGCAAGATCGGTGTCGTGGTCGGACGCGTCGGAGGCGCCGCGTCGGCAACCATGGTGTTCGAAACGCCAGCCGGCAGCGGCGCCGGTGTGCCATCGGTCCGCAAAGTCGCCATCAGCATCTTGTTGTCGGAGCCGGATTCGGGAGCGCGGCCGACATATTCGACCTTCACCCGCCCGACACCGGCTCCCTTGAATTGCAGCAGGTCGGCGGCACGGCTCGACAGGTCGATCAGGCGGCCATGCACATAGGGGCCGCGATCGTTCACGCGAACGACGATCGAGGTGCCGTTGCTCAGATTTGTGACGCGCGCATAGCTCGGCAGCGGCATGGTCTTGTGCGCGGCCGAAAGACCCGTCATGTCGAAACGCTCGCCCACAGCCGTCTTGCGGCCATTGAAGCCCGGCCCGTACCAGGATGCCAGGCCGACGGCGGTGTATTTGGAATCATGGCCCGCGGGCACATAGCGCTTGCCGCCGATCGCATAGGGCTTTTCAGTGCCGTTCTTGCTGCGCACAGGCGGGGTAACCACACGCGTACCTGCCGGCGGCACGACTGTCGTGCTGGTGGCGGCCGCAACTTGGGTGGTTGCGGGTTTGGGAGCATAGGCTTGATTGGGTGCGGCGCAACTCGCCAAAGCGGCACAGCCAGCGAGAGCGATGGCCGCCTTGACGACGGCTCCCGATACCCGGGAAGGAGATGAAGTGTCGGAAATACGCAACTCGACGCGATTTGGAACAGCCGAGAGGTTTTCCGCCATCTCAGAATCCTTCTTATGGAGCGAAGAGGCGTCGTGGTCTGCGTGCGGCCATGGCGTGTCCAACACGACATGGCGGGGCGCAGTACGAGCGCATCCTGCTGTTTCATTTCGAAGCACGAAGCCGTTCTGCACTTCGTGTCCGGTGGTGGATTTCCCCGGATTTCCGCCATAAAGACGCCCTGACATTGCGCCTGAATTGCGGCAAGGTTTCCAAACCGTAAACAGCCGATAGCGCAAGATCCGACAAATTGAAAGCCCCGCAACAGGCTCCTGCGGCACCAGGACACCCGCCCACTGGTCGCGCCGGCTGCGGAAGGGTTAATATTTCCTGAGCGAAATCAGTAAGAAAAGGGAGATTAACCAGTGCAGCCGAGCGTTGTTCGATTGCCGGCAAAAAAGTTCACTTCACACAACTTTACAGAGCAGAACGACCCCCGCAAACACGGTCCTGCCATAGTCGCCGGGCCAGTTTGGGGCAGGCAGGATCGCGGAAAGGAATCGAGGAATGACGCTCACCAGCAGACAAGTGCTTCCGGACCGCTCGCACAATGCCGTTAACTTGGCTATGTGCTTGGCATGTTGGCGATTCCTGCCTCAGGCAGGTTCTCTCGTCCAAGCCGGCGAATAGGCTTGGACGAGAGAACCTGCAAATGCCTGATATCTTGCAATTTCCTTGTGACCGTGCCCATGGCTCGATCGCAAGGAACTGCTTAGGTTCGCTGGAATGCCCTTTTTTGAAGGCCCCATCGTGAAGCTTTCTCTTCGTCAGATGCGTACTTCAGCAACGGCAGTCGGTATGTTGACCGCGTTTGCGACGATCCTGGCCGGTTGCGCCGATGTTCGCCCGCTCAATCTCGCGATTGCGGTGCCGAGCGCTTACGACCAGGCCTCGAAGGCGAAGCCGGCAGAGCCGGTGCGCACGGATTGGTGGCGTAGCTTCGGATCCCCCGAACTGACGGCGCTGGTCCAGCAGGCGCAGATGGGCAATCTCGATATCGCGACCGCGATTGCCAATGTCGAGCAGGCACAGGCGGGCATCACCATTGCCAGGGCCCCGCTGTTTCCGCAGATCGATGGCGACATCTCGGCCCAGCGCGCCCGCGCCGCCTCGTCGACGGGACGGGTCGGGCGTGGGCGGGCCACCTATGGCCTGTCGGCGAGCGCCAGCTACGAGATCGATTTCTGGGGCAAGAACAGCCAGGCGCTGGCGAGTGCCAGGTCCAGCGAGGCTGCAAGCCGCTTCGATCGCGACACGGTCGAACTGACGACGATCGCCAATGTGGCGGATGCCTATTTCGCCATCCTCGGCGCCCAGGACAGGCTGCGCATTGCGCGCGATAACGTCGCCAGTGCCACACGAATCATGACGCTGATCAACAATCAGCTCAAGGCCGGGACGGCGACATCTCTTCAGGTCGCCCAGCAGCAGAGCCTGCTCGACCAGCAACGCGCCAGCATCCCGCCGCTGGAACTGTCGGTCGCGCAAAACAAGGCCGCTGTTGCCCTGCTGGTCGGCAGCCCCCCCGCCCTGGTGAGTATCAAGGGCGGGGGGCTGGGACGTTTGCGCGTACCGAACGTCGCGGCAGGGCTCCCCTCGCAATTGTTGACTCGCCGGCCCGACATCGCCGCCGCCCAAGCCACTCTGATTGCTTCCCACCAGGATGCGCTGTCTGCGAGGGCTGCCCAATTCCCCTCGATCTCCCTGACCGGGCAAGGCGGCGTGCAGAGCGCCGCACTCAAGAGCCTGTTCGATCCCGCAGCGGGTTTCTATTCGATCGCTGCGGGCCTGACGCAGCCGATCTTCGACGGTGGTACCTTGCGCGGCAATGTCGAGCGGGCCAATGGCGTGCAGAGCGCCCAAGTGGCTGCCTATCGCAAGACCGTGGTGCAGGCCTTCGTCGACGTCGAGAACGCCTTGGCTGCCGTGCGCCAATATGCCCGCCAGGAGGTGTTACAGCAGGCCGTGGTGGTGAGTTCGCGCAAGGCCTACACCATCTCGGAGCAGCAATTGCGCGAGGGCACCGTCGATCTGGTGACCGTGCTGCAAACTGAGCAAACTCTCTTCAACGCCCAGGACACGCTGATACAGGTCAAGCTGCTGCGTCTGCAGGCGCTGATCAGCCTGCATCAGGCGTTGGGCGGCGGGTGGACGACGTCCGCCGCGCAAACGCCGCAAAACTAGAAACTGTTATGGGCGATGCGAAACCCGACTCGCGCCCGTTCCCGATTCGAGTGAGTTGAAATGCCCAGACTTTCGCGCAGCCTCGTGACATTGGCCGTTCTGCTGGCTGCTGGAGCCGGGGCGGCCTATCTGACGCGTGATCGCTGGCGCGCCTCAGCTCCGCCATGGTTGCAGGCCTATCTGCCGCCGGCCGAGACCGCCGACCAGAGCAAGCCCGCGCCAGCAAGGGCGGGCGGCGGCCGGCGCGGCCGCCGCGGCAGTTTCGATAGCGGCGGCCCCCTGCCCGTGCTGATCGCTGAAGCCAAGACAGCCGACGTGCCTGTTTATCTCTACGGTGTCGGTACCGTGAAGGCGTACAATACCGTGACGATCACCCCGCAGGTGGGCGGGCAGATCGTCGAAATGCCGTTTCGGGAGGGCCAGGACGTCAAGAAGGGCGACGTGATCGCCCGTATCGACGATTCGACCTACAAGGCCACGCTGGACCAGGCCATTGCCAAGAAAGCCCAGGATCAGGCCCTGCTCGACAATGCCAAGCGCGACCTTCAGCGCTATATGGGCTTGGTCGCCAGCAATTCGGTAACCCGGCAGACGGCCGATACGCAGCGCTCCACCGTGGCGCAATACGAGGCCCAGCTCAAATCGGACGATGCGGCCATCGCCAGCGCACAGGCGACCCTGGCCTACACCATCATTACGGCGCCGATCGACGGACGCGCCGGCATCCGCAACGTGGATGTGGGCAATGTCGTCCAGGCTTCCAGCAGCACGGGCCTCGTCACGTTGACGCAGATCAAGCCCATCGCGGTCCTGTTCTCGGTGCCGCAACAGGCCTTGGCCGAGATCGCGCCGGCCGGTGGCAAGGAACCGTTGCAGGTCGAGGCCGTTCGCGGCGACAACAAAATCGTGATCGATACCGGCAAGCTCGAAGTCATCAACAACGAGGTGGATGCCAGCACCGGCACGATTCAGCTCAAGGCGATCTTTCCCAACGCCTCGCTGGGTCTGTGGCCCGGGGCCTTCGTGAATGCCAAGCTCAAGGTGAGAACACTGGCAGGTGTCGTCGTTGCGCCCACCGCGGCGATCCAGCGCGGGCCCAACGGCACTTTCGTCTATGTGCTTGGCGATGACGGTACCGCCAAGATGCGCCCGGTCACCGTCAGCCAGCAAGGCGATGAGCAGGTTGTCGTCGATAGCGGCCTGAAAAACGGCGAGAAGATCATCACCACTGGCTTTGCAAGGCTGAGCGACGGTGCCAAGGTCGAGGTTTCCAAGTCGGGGGCCGTTCCGGCCGAAGACGACGAGGAGGGCCTGGAGGCGCCGGCGCCCGCCGCGCAGCCGGAGAGCGGCGGCAAGGCGGAGGGAGGAGACGGCCAACCTCAACGCAAAGGGCATCGTCGCCAACAGGGTGGCGGCGCTACGCCTGCGCCAGCACCAGCGCCATGAACGGGGTCTCCGCCCCCTTCATTCTCCGGCCGATCGCCACCTCACTGCTCGGCATCGCCGTGCTGCTGGGCGGTCTGCTCGGCTATTTTGCCTTGCCGATCGCCCCCCTGCCCCAGGTCGATTTCCCGACCATCCAGATCACCACCCAGTTGCCGGGGGCCGAACCGGAAACCATGGCGAAACTGGTGACGGCCCCCCTGGAGCGCAATCTCGGCCAGATCCCGTCGATTGCGACCATGGTTTCGTCGTCGGCTTTCGGCATCAGCCAGATCACGCTGCAGTTCAATCTGGATCGCGACATCGACGGTGCCGCTCAGGACGTGCAGGCGGCCATCAACGCCTCAGCTTCCACATTGCCCTCAGGCCTGCCCTACCCGCCGAGCTATGCCAAGGTGAACCCGGCCGACACGCCGATCCTGACCCTGGCGCTGCGTTCGAAGACGCAGACCATCCGAAACCTGTCCGACATGGCCGATACCCTGCTGGCTCAGCGCTTCGCCGAGGTCAGCGGCGTCGGCCATGTCGACGTGCAAGGTGGCGTGCGCCCGGCCCTAAGGGTGCAGGTCAATCTTGCCCGGGCCGCGGCTTATGGTCTGGGCCTGGAGGATATAAGGCTCGCCATCACCACCTCGACGGTTGCCGGCGCCAAGGGCTCCCTCAACGGCGCGGCCCAGTCCTACACAATCGCGGCCAATGACCAGATCAGCGCGGCCGATGCTTTCGCCGACGTGGTGATCGCCTACCGCAACAGCGCTCCCGTGCGACTCAAGGACATCGCCGATGTGGTCGAGGGCCTGGAAAACGCACGGGTGGGTGCCTATTACAACGGCCAGCCGGCCGTGGTGATCGACATCATGCGCCAGCCGGGCGCCAATGTGATCGCCACGGTCAACAGCGTGCTGGCGGCGTTGCCGGAGCTCCGCCGCAGCCTGCCGGCCGACATCTCGCTCGAAGTCGTCAACGATCGCACGCAAACCATCAAGGCCTCGATCGACGAAGTGGAGATGACCCTGGCTCTCAGCGTCGGCCTGGTGATTCTCGTCGTCTTCGTCTTCCTCAGAACCTTGCGCGCGACCATCATCGCGGGCGTCGCCCTGCCGCTTTCGTTGATCGCGGCTTTTGGCGTCATGTGGTTCTGCGGCTTCAGCCTCGACAATCTCTCGCTGATGGCACTCACCATCGGCGCCGGCTTCGTGGTCGACGACGCCATCGTGATGATCGAGAACATCGTGCGCCATATCGAGGATGGCGAGAATCCGTTCGATGCCGCGCTCAAGGGTGCCAAGGAAATCGGCTTCACCATCATTTCGCTGACGGTATCGCTGATCGCGGTGTTCATTCCGCTCCTGTTCATGACCGGCATCGTCGGGCGCATGTTCCGCGAATTCGCCCTGACCCTGACCATCGCCGTGGTCGTTTCGGCCGTGATCTCGCTGACACTGACGCCAATGATGTGCGCGCGCCTGCTCAAATCAGGCCATAGTGAGCGCAAGGGGCTGCTGGACTGGGTCGATCGCGGCTTCGATGCCGTCATCCGCGGTTATCGGGCCAGCTTGGTATGGACCTTGCGCCACGGCTTTTTGATGTTGCTCCTCACGCTTGGCACGCTGGCGACCACGGTCTGGCTTTACATCGCCATGCCCAAGGGCTTCCTGCCCCAGCAGGATACCGGGCTGATCACGGCAGTGATCCAGGCCGAGCCGACGGCCTCCTTCGATGCCATGAAGAAGGCGCAGGCCACCATTGCCGACATTGCCCGCAAGGACCCCGATATCCTCTCCGCCGTGGCCAGCATCGGCGTCTCGGGGAGCAATCTCACCTCCAATACCGGCTCGCTCTCCCTGGTGCTCAAGCCGCGCAACGAGCGCAAGGCAGGCGCCACCGATATCATTCAGCGCCTGCAGGCCGAGACCAACCGGCTGCCGGGCCTGCGCGTGACCTATCAGAGCGTGCAGGACATCCGCATCACCGCGCGAGCCGGCCGCGCGCCCTACCAATATACGCTGACCGGCACCGATGCGAACGACGTCGACCGCTGGGCCGACCAGTTGGCCGCCGAACTCGAACGCTCCGGCGTGATGCGCGACGTCACCTCGGAAGTGCAGAATGGCGGTGCCAGGCTCTTCGTGGATGTCGACCGCGACACCGCATCCCGCCTCGGTGTGTCCATGCAGGACATCTCCAACGCCCTGAACAATGCTTTCGGCCAACGCCAGGTCGCTACCATCTATGCCCAGGCCAACCAATATCGCGTCATCCTGGAGGCGGCGCTCGACGATCAGGTGGGACCGAGCGTGCTCAGCCGGATCTATGTTCCCAGCTCAGCCAGCACCTCCGGGCTTGCCACCACCACCAATCCCACGGCGGGGACAGTCGGCGCCAGCGGTACGGCGACCAACATACCGACCGCATCGGGCGCCGCCGACAATCAGGTGCCCCTGAGCGCCTTCACCAGCATCCGTCACGAGACGGCGCCGCTGGTGGTCGAGCACGACGATCAATTCCCCTCGGCAACCATCAGTTTCGATGTCGCCCACGGAGCCTCGCTCAGCGATGCCGTTGCCGCGATCCGCCAGGCGCAGGCCGCGATCGGCATGCCGGCGTCGATCTCCACCCGTTTCACCGGCGATGCGGCGGAGTTTTCTTCCTCCCTCGCCAACCAGCCCTGGCTGATCCTGGCGGCCGTGATCACCATCTATATCGTGCTGGGCGTGCTCTATGAGAGCGCCATCCATCCGGTGACGATCCTCTCGACCTTGCCATCGGCTGGCGTCGGCGCCTTGCTTGCGCTCGAATATACCGGCCATGAACTGTCCCTCATCGCGCTGATCGGCATCGTGCTCTTGATGGGTATCGTCAAGAAGAACGCCATCATGATGATCGACTTTGCCATCGAGGCGCAGCGCGAACGAGGCATGGATCCGCATGAAGCCATCGTCACCGCTTCGGCCCTGCGCTTCCGGCCTATCATGATGACCACGCTGGCGGCACTGTTCGGCGCCCTGCCGCTGGCGCTCGGCCACGGCATGGGATCGGAACTGCGGATACCGCTCGGCATCACCATCATCGGCGGCCTGCTGCTGAGCCAGTTGCTGACGCTCTACACCACCCCCGTGATCTATCTCGGCTTCGAGCGGCTGCGAGAACGCTTTGCCCGCAAGCCGCAGGCGATACCGCAGGCATGAACATCTCGGAGCCCTTCATCCGCAGGCCGATCGGCACCATCCTCCTGGCGATGGGCCTGTTGCTGGTGGGGCTCGCCGCCTATCGCCAATTGCCGGTCTCTAGCCTGCCCGCCATCGATCTGCCGACCATCGTGGTAACAGCCAGCCGTCCCGGCGCCGATCCGTCGACGATGGCTGCCAGCGTCGCGGCGCCGCTCGAACGCAAGCTCGGGTCGATTGCCGGCGTGACCGAAATCACGTCGCGCTCGTCCCTGGGCTCGACCCTCATCATCATCCAGTTCGACATCGCCCGCGACGTCGACAGCGCGGCACAGGACGTGCAGGCCGCCATCAATGCCGCGGCATCCGACCTGCCGTCGGATCTGTCCACCGCGCCCTCCTTCCGCAAGTTCAACCCGAATGCCCGTCCGATCCTGATCCTGGCGATGACCTCCGATACGGTTGGCGCCAGCGACATGTTCGATGCCGCCGACAGCGTGATCGTGCAGCGTATTTCGCAGGTCGAGGGTGTCGGCGAAGTCGCCGTCAGCGGCGCGGATCAGCCGGCCATCCGGGTCACGCTCAATCCCGATCGCATTGCGGCCATGGGCCTGTCGATGGAAGCGGTGCGCCAGGCGATCGTGGCGGCCAACGCCATCAGTCCGCTCGGCTCCCTGGACGGCCCCGACATCGTCATGGCGCTCGACACCGGCGGCCAGATGTCGGCGCCGGAGGATTATGCATCCATCATCATCCGTTCGGGCAATGGCACCGCGGTACGCCTGGGCGATATCGCCACCGTGGAGCGCGGCGTGCGCAACCTCAATTCCAGCGCGAGCTATAACGGCAAACCGGCCATCCTTCTCAACATCACCAAGGAAGCCAATGGCAACGTCATCGAAACCGTCAATGCTATCAAGGCATTATTGCCGGTTCTGAAGGCGCGCATTCCGGCCGGAATCGACATCGACATCCTCACCGACCGTACCACCACGATCCGCGCCAGCGTCGACGACATGCAATGGACGTTGATGGCGTCCGTCATCCTGGTCGTGCTGGTCGTCTTCGTATTTCTTCGCCGCTCGACGCCGGTCCTGGCGGCCGGTGTCACCGTGCCGCTTTCGCTGGCTGCCACCTTCGGGGCGATGTGGCTCGCCGATTTTTCCATCGACAATCTCTCCCTGATGGCGCTGGTCGTCTCGGTCGGTTTCGTCGTCGACGACGCCATCGTCATGGTCGAAAACGTGCATGCCAAGCGTGAGGCCGGCCTGCCGCCCCTGCAGGCCGCGATTGAGGGTGCCCGGCAGATCGGCTTCACCGTGGTGTCGATCAGCCTGTCGCTCCTGGCCGTCTTCATCCCCTTGCTCTTTGCTGGAGGGATTACCGGCAAGTTCCTGTTCGAATTCGCGATGACGCTGGCTTTTGCGGTGATCGCCTCGACCGTGATCTCCCTCACCCTGACACCGATGATCCTGGCCCATCGTGGCCATGAGAGTGTTGGTATGCGACAAGGGCTATTCGATCGCCTGGTCGAGGGAACTCTGCGGCGGGTCGTGAACCTCTATGGTGCCAGCCTGCGCGGCGTGCTCAATCACGGCTTCCTGACGCTGCTGGTTATCTTCGCCACGGTTTTCGGCACCGGCTGGCTCTACTATGCCTTGCCGAAATCGCTGGTGCCTCAGGATGATGGCGGCTTCATTCAAGGTTTTTCTCAAGCTTCTTCGGATGCATCCTACGACGCCGTGGTGGTCTGGCAACGTCAGGTCGCGGCGATCATTCAACGCAACCCCTATGTCACCGGGGTCGGTTCCTCCATCGGCTCAAGCCCTTTCGGCGGCACCAATTCCGGTCAGCTCAGCATTTCCTTGCTTCCCCCGGACCAGCGTCCTCCCACCGAGGATGTCATCGCGCAATTGCGCAAGAGCGTGCGTACGGTTGCCGGGCTCAACGTGTTCATGTTCTCGCCGCAGGACGTTTCCGCGGGCGGGCGCCAGTCCCAGTCGCAATACCAGTATACGCTATGGTCTGGCGACTCCGACCTCCTGGTCGAATGGGCGCCGAGGGTGATGGAGAGGCTGAAGACCGTACCGGGATTGACCGATGTCAATTCTGACAGGCAGCGCAACGGCTTGCAGGCCAAACTTGTCATCGATCGCGAGGCGGCCGCGCGTCTCGGGGTGGCCATTACGTCGATCGATAGCGCCCTCAACAATGCTTTTTCGCAACGGCAGATCTCCACGATCTACACCCAGCGCAATCAATATCGCGTGGTGCTCGCCGCATCCCCTGAGCAGAGCCGCGATCCCAGCGACATGACAGGCCTCTACGTGCCCGGCAGGTCGGGCCTGGTGCCGCTCTCGGCGGTTGCTAATGTGGAACGAGGGCTCGCGCCACAGCAGGTCAATCATCAGGGGCAATATCCCGCCATTACCCTCTCCTACAATCTCGCGCCGGGCACCAAGATCCAGGACGCCTCGGATGCCATCGAGGCCGCGGTAGCCGGCATGCACCTTCCCGCCGATATCAGGGGGGAATTTGCCGGCGACGCCAAGCAGGCGGCTCAATCCGGTTCTAGCCAGCCTCTGCTGATCCTGGCGGCCTTGCTGGCCGTCTACATCGTGCTCGGTGTTCTCTATGAAAGCCTGGCGCACCCGCTCACGATTCTCTCGACCCTGCCTTCGGCGGGACTGGGCGGCCTGCTCGCCCTCCATTTCGCCAATATGGAACTGACTATCGTCGCCTTCATCGGCATCATCCTGCTGATCGGTATCGTCAAGAAGAATGGCATCATGCTGGTGGATTTCGCCTTGGAAGCCGAGCGTGAGCGCAATCTGAGCTCCAGTGAGGCCATCTTCGAGGCATGCCTGGTGCGGTTCCGGCCGATCCTGATGACCACGCTCGCCGCTATCTTGGGAGCGCTGCCCCTGATCCTGGCGACCGGCCCCGGCACGGAATTGCGGCGCCCGCTCGGCGTCACCATCGTGGGAGGCTTGATTGTGAGCCAGATCCTCACGCTCTACACCACGCCGGTGATCTATCTCATGCTGTCGCGCCTTCATCGCCGCTGGAGTGTCAAGCCGCAGCGGCCGGGGCAAGCGACCGTGCAGGCGCCAAGCTCCGGTTAGGCGAACAGGGTGGCGAGATCCTTCAGGGTCTCACCGCTGGCGTGAGGAGAAGTGCCCAACCTTTCAGGAGGATGCTTGCCGCGGTTCACCCAGTAGGTGTGATAGCCGAACCAGGTTGCGCCGCTGATATCCCAGCTATTCGACGAGACGAACAGAATGCGCCCGGGCGGCATGCCGAGCCGGTCAGGCCCCAGCTGATAGGCCGCCCTCGCGGTCTTGTAGCAGCCGGCGGCGTCGACACTGAGGACATCGTCGAAGAGGCCGGAGAGCCCAGATGATTGCAATGCAGCCTCCAGCATGGCCGGCGTGCCGTTCGAGAGGATGCCGAGCCGCACCCCTTTGTTCCGCAGATCCAGCAGCGCGGCAGGTACTTCCGGAAAACTCGGCAAGGACCAGTAGGCGGCCAGCAAGTCGTCCCGCTTTTGCCGGGGCGCGGTCAGGCCAAGCCGCTCGATGGAATAGTCCAGTGCATCAGCCGTCACCGTCGCGAAATCCGCATAGTTTCCGCTGATCGTGCGCAGCCATGTGTAGTTGAGTTGCTTGTCCCGCCAGAGCGCGGAGAACTCGGCGCCGCGGCCAGGAAAGGCCTGTTCTGCCTTCTCGGTGATGAAGCCAAGGTCGAGCAATGTGCCGTAAGCATCGAACAACACGGCTGAAAAAGGAACGAGCGTATTCATCGAGGAACTCCTGCAGCAATCTGTCAAGACACCGGATAGGCGGCCTGCCGCAACGATCATACGGCAACAGGTGAAGCGCCTTTCAAGGTCGCCTCGCGGTGTAGATGGCCGTCATGAAATGCCGCATCACCCTGCCCCCGAACTCCTCGTCGACAATGGCTCCGATGCGGTCAAGGAACGCCTGGCGTTCAATTTCCGGCAGTCGGGCGACGGGAGAAAAGGTGGCTGTCAGCCCAAGGATTTGCTGCTTGTTCAAAACGGGCCGCCAGCGCACCTCCTCGGCAATGATGGACTCAAAACCCGCTTGTTCGAGCTCGGCAATACGGTGCTTCCTGTCGAGGCCGAAATGCCCTTTCGGCCCGTCGCCATGCGAGGGACTTTTCTGCAATCGCTCGAACAGCGCGTGCGTGCGTTGATGGAACGCGTCGGCTTCATCCGGGTCTCCGAAGATGTTCCACCACATCGCCCAATGCCCGCCGGGACGCAGAAGGTGGAATGCTTTAGCCAGGGCCTGGCCGGGCTCGATCCAGTGGAGGGAGGTTGCGGCAATGCCAAGATCGAAGGAGGCGGCCGGCATAATAGCCTCTTCGAACGTAACAGTCTGCACGTTCAGCCTGTCTGCATGCGCGTTCTGGCTATCGACGAGAAACGCTGCCAGCCTCGCATCCGGCTCGACAGCCGTCACTCGGCAGCCCATGGCGAGCAATGGAACGGTCGCCAGACCGGTTCCTGGCCCAATCTCGAACACGCTCTTGCTCTCACCCACCCGGCAACGGGTCTCGAGGATCTCAAAGATGCGATCGGGATAGTCAGGCCTGAAAGCAGCATAGGCGCGCGCATTCTCTCCGAAGAGAGTTCTGCCGGCAGTTCGGGCAATCGTCGTTGGCATGGAGATACCCGTTTTCCTTCCTTTTACCGCATGGTCGGGTGCCGGCCTTTATCCCGCCGTCCTATGGTACCTGCCTGTGCGGAAGATGAATGAATACCCCATCATCTCTGGCGAAATAGCTCGGCTCCGCACTGAAATCCGCTTGTGCGACATCCCGGTGACTGTAAGCTACCTGCCAGTATCAAGAGATCCGGGGAGGATTGGCCGTCAGAATCGAAATTGAGCCGATCAGTATCTTCGACGATGCGTGACGGGCGCGGCGGTTGATGAAGGGATGTGCTTGGGCGAAGTCCAAAGCATATCTCTCAAAAACCAACCTACGATGTCCGCTACCACCTCTCGCGGAAGAAATCACAAAGTATAACGATAATGCGTTGGAGGAACATATGAATGCCGGGGCCTCGTTCGACAAAAGCAAGAACGCGCTAAGCCGTCATCGCAGCGTCTGGGAAATGCGCTCTGAAAGCTGGATCGGCCTCGTCGACGATCTGAGCCGACTGGTAGCCCTTCCTCCCGACCATCCCGAACGCCAGTCCCGCCTGACCCATATCAGCGAGCTGATTGCCGCCCTCTCCCCGATCGAAAGCTATTGGGCCTTTCCGGGGGGCCGGGTCTTCGCCGATCTGTGCAACTGGATTGAACGGGGCGAGTTGGCGCGTGCGCATCAAACGGCACGCCGCATCCATCGCGTGCTGGTAGCCCGGACCTATCGGCATGAGGCAAGCTCGCTCGAGGGCGATGGCGAACTGCCCTCGCAGATCGAGACCGAAAGCGAACGTCAGGCACAGTTGTCGCGCCCCTATTTCGAAGTGCTCATCGTCGACGAGATGTCGGCCAGCGAAGAGGCGGCGCTACGCCGGCGCGTTCAGCGCAAGCGCCATGCCGAGGATGAGTTCATCTTCGACATCGTCATCGTGCCCAGTTTCGAAGACGCCCTGATCGCCACGCTGGTGAACTTCAACCTGCAGGCGGTGGTGATCCGCCACGGCTTTCCTTTTCGTTCGATCTACAGCGACGATATGCTGCGCCGCTTCCTCGACGGTGTTCAGGACGGCATCGAAACCATACCCGAATTCGAGCGCGGCCCCTTGCTTGGCCGCCAGATCGCTCGATTGCGCCCGGAGCTCGACCTCTATCTGGTTACAGACATGAAGGTGGAGGATATCGCGGCGACCGCCGGCGAAGTGTTCAAGCGCATCTTCTTCGGCGAAGAGGACCATGTCGAACTCTATGGCGCCATCATGCAGGGAGTCGGAGAGCGCTACCACACCCCCTTCTTTGACGCGCTGCGGGATTATGCCAAGCAGCCGACCGGCGTATTCCACGCCTTGCCCCTTGCCCGTGGCAAGGCGATCCTCAATTCGAGCTGGATCGGGGACCTCTTGCAATTCTACGGCATGAACCTGTTCATGGCCGAGACGTCGGCGACCTCGGGTGGCCTCGATTCCCTGCTCGATCCGGTCGGTCCCCTCAAGATTGCCCAGGAACATGCCGCGCGGGCCTTCGGCGCCCGCCGTACCTATTTCGCCACCAACGGCACCTCGACCTGCAACAAGATCGTGGTGCAAGCCCTGGTGCGGCCCGACGATATCGTGCTGGTCGATCGCAACTGCCACAAATCGCACCATTACGGCCTGGTGCTGGCGGGGGCACAGGTCGCCTATCTCGACTCCTACCCGCTCGACCAATATTCGATGTATGGCGCCGTGCCGATCCGCCACATCAAGGAAACGCTGCTGAGCTTCAAGCGCGCCGGTACGCTGGACCGGGTGCGCATGGTGCTTTTGACCAACTGCACCTTCGACGGCATCGTCTACGATGTCGAACGCGTGATGCTGGAATGCCTGGCGATCAAGCCGGATCTTGTCTTCTTGTGGGACGAGGCCTGGTTTGCCTTCGCGCGCTGCCATCCGGTCTATCGCCCGCGCACTGCCATGGCCACGGCGGCGCGCCTTACCGAGATGTTCAAGGATCCGGCCTATGCCAAGCGCTACGAGGAGTTCGCCGCCAGCGTCAATTGGGATGACGAGGAGGCGTTGCTCGAACGGCAGCTGATCCCCGATCCCGACAAGGTGCGCATACGCACCTACGCTACCCACTCGACCCACAAAACCCTGACGGCCCTGCGCCAGGGCTCGATGATCCATGTCTGGGACCAGGATTTCCGGGACAAGGCGGAGGAGGCCTTCCACGAAGCCTATATGACCCATACCTCTACTTCGCCGAACTACCAGATCCTCGCCTCGCTCGATGTCGGCCGGCGACAGGTGGAGCTCGAGGGCTATGAACTGGTGCAGCGCCAGCTCGAACTGGCGATGAACCTGCGCGACCAGGTGCAGGCGCATCCTCTGCTCAAGCGCTATTTCCGCTTCCTGGCGGTCGGCGACCTCGTGCCGCTGCAGCACCGGGAATCCGGCGTCGAGAGCTATTTCAACGAGGAGACGGGCTGGAACAATTTCGAGCTGGCCTGGCGCACCGACGAGTTCGCGCTCGACCCGACCCGGGCGACACTGGCGATCGGCGCCACCGGCCTCGACGGCGACACCTTCAAGAACAAGGAGTTGATGGACAAATACGGCATCCAGATCAACAAGACCTCGCGCAACACTGTCCTGTTCATGACCAATATCGGCTCGACGCGCTCGGCGGTGGCCTATCTGATCGAGGTACTGGTCAAGATCGCGCGCGATCTCGACCGCAGCGCCGCGGACATGAGCAGTATCGAGCGGCGCATCCACGCCAAGAAGGTGCGATCCTTGACGCTCGAACATCCGCCCTTGCCGGATTTCTCCAGCTTCCACCGGGCTTTCCGCGGCGACAATCTCGCCAGCAACACGCAGACCCGCAATGGCGACATCCGCAGCGCCTTCTTCCTGTCCTATGACGACAGCAATTGCGAGTATGTGAACATGATGGAGGCCTCCCGGGCGATCCAGGCGGGACGCGAGCTCGTCTCGGCTTTGTTCGTGATCCCCTACCCGCCCGGTTTCCCAATCCTGGTGCCCGGCCAGGTCATCAGCATGGAGATCCTCCAGTTCATGTCGGCCCTCGACGTGCACGAGATCCATGGCTACCGCCCGGATCTCGGCTTCCGCATCTTCAGCGAAGAGGCCCTGGCCCGCACCCAGGAGCGAGCGCTGGCCAAGACCACCGTGATCCAGGCCCAGCAGGAGGCCATGCAGAACTAGAATGGTGAGCCTGGCGCCGGAAGCGTCAGAACAGATTGCCGTAAAGTGGCATGGCAGCAGCACCGAGGGCAGCGACAAGGTCGCTCGGTGCCTGCGCCCGCTCCAACACGATGGGTTTGGGCCGCGCATTCATCTGATAGGCGGCGACTGTGCGGCGCGTGCGCTCGACGAGGCGTCCCAGCACGGATTCGGGCAGCAGCCCGCTCATCAGGACGTTTGAGATGTCGACGATGTTGGACACGCTGGTCAAGGCGCGGCCGAGATCGGTACCCGCCTGCTCGACCCAGCGGCCGAGATCGGGATCGTCACAAAAGCCCGGCGCGGAAAAATCCAGGGACTCGACATTGGGCTTGCCCAGGAAACGCGCCAGCCCGCGCAACGACACCACGGTTTCCAGGCAACCGCGGGCACCGCAATAGCAGATCTCGCCGTTCGGATAGGTATGGATGTGGCCGATCTCGCCGGCATTGCCGTAGGAGCCGCGTACGGCCCGCCGGTTGAAGATCAGGGCGCCGCCCAGGCCATAACCGACAAAGGCATAGATATAGCTGGGCAGATGATGGCCGCCGCCAAACCAATATTCCCCCAGGCCGGCCGCCGCCCCGTTGATCGCGATGAAGACATCGTGTCCGATCAGGTCAGACAATGCCTTTTCGAAGGGATAGTTGCGCCAGGCGGGGTATTGGCTCGATTGCCCGACTGCCCCCCTGTCGTGATCGACCGGCCCCATGACCGAGACGCCGACGCCAAGCAGCTTTTTGGGGCGCATCGGATGGGCATCGAGGCGGGAGAACAGCGTAGCGAGCAAATGCGTGGACGGTTCGGGTTCCTCGATGCGCAACTGCTCTTTCTCATGCGCGATGATGTTGCCGGCAACATCGACGAGCACGGCCCGGGCAAACTCGTGATCGAAGTGCAGGCCGATCGTGGCGGCGTAACCCGAGATGAGGCGCAATCCACGGATAGGCTGACCCAGGCGTGGACGCCCGGCACGATCCGCCGCCGGTGTGGCCGCGACCTCCGCCACCAGCCCCTCTTCCATCAGCGCAGCGACGATCTGGGTGATGGCCGAAGGCGTCAGGCCCGTCTCAGTGGCAAGATGCGTGCGCCCGATCCCGGGCGATTGCCGAATGCCCTCAATGACCAGGCCCCGATTGAGGTCGCCGACCCGCGAGGCATTGTAGCCTCGCTGCCTGCGTCGCCCGGCGGACGATGGGACCGGTCTTTCCCGGTTGGACTCATTCATGACGCGACCAATGCCGACAGGACTTCAGCCCTGCCCAACGAGACATGCCTTGTTTAGACCCTAAAGCGCTTTGCGACTCGGCGGAATCGCCCAAAATCGCAAAGACGCTCATGCCAATCCATTGGATTGGCTCGGAAACAATGAACTAGAGCAAAGAGGTGTTTGCGTTCAAGCGCGCTTTGCTCTGGATGTCGCCTCGATGGTCCAGTCCTTTCCATGGCCGAGAAGACGAGCGGGGTCAGCGGGTCAGATAGCCGCCGTCCACGACCAGAACCTCACCGGTGACATAGCTCGAAGCCGGCGCGCACAGGAACAGCACGCAAGCGGCAACTTCGTCGGGCGTCCCAACCCTGGCCATCGGGGTCATATCGCGCCAGATCGGGAACCAGTCGGGGTTTTCGATGCCGCCGCGTGACATGTTGGTATCGATATAGCCGGGCGCAACCGCGTTGATGCGGATGTTCTCGGCGGCGAACTCGCTGGCCAGGCTCTTCGTCATCATGTGAACCGCAGCCTTGGAGGCGTTATAGGCAACCTGGTTCTGCGGCACATTGGAAATGAACCCGGAAATCGAGCCTACATTCACGATCGCGCCGCTGCCTTGCTTGCGCATCGGTACGAGAGCCGCGCGGCAGCCGCGAAAGACGGCATCGACATTGGTGTCCATCACCTGGCGCCAGCGCTCCTCGTCGAAATCGGGGGTATCGCCGTGGCTGGCAACGCCGGCATTGTTGACGAGAATGTCGAGCTGGCCCCAGCGTGTGAGAGCCGCATCGACGAGGCGCTGCGGCGCGGCCGGGTCGCGAATGTCGGCCTGGACAAAGGCAACATCATAGCCGGCATCGGCCAGACCCTGCTCGGCCTCCTCGACCTTGCTTCGCCCTGAAATCAGGAGCTTTGCTCCGGCCTCACCCAAGGCGTGTGCGATGGAGAGCCCAATGCCGCGATTGCCCCCAGTGATAAGTGCGGTCTTGCCGTCCAGACGAAATTTCTCGAGCATCGTTTTTCCTATGTAGTGGTGGCTATTTCATCACGCCCTTGGGCGCATGACCGCTGTTGAGGCAGACGGCCAGGATCAGGATCGTGCCGAAGACGATCTGTTGCGCGAGAGCATTGACCCCGACGAAGGTCATGCCCGTGCGAAACACGGCGATCAGCATGGTCCCCGCCAGCGTTCGCAGAACCCCGCCATTACCGCCGGTCAGCGAGGTGCCGCCCAGCACGACCGCGGCAATGGCGGGGAGCAGGAATTCGTTGGCGATGGTGGGTGTTCCGCTTGACAGACGAGCCGCGAGCATGACGCCGGACATGGCGGCAAAGGCACCAGCCAGGGCAAAGACGGCCAATTTGATCCTGACGACACGGATGCCCGAGACGGTTGCGGCGGGTTCGCTGCAGCCGACGGCCTTCATCCTCTTTCCGAAGGGCGTTGCCTGCTCCAGCACAAAGGCCAGGACAAAGATAACGAGACTGACCCAGATTTCGTTGGGCAGGCCGAGCGTGGAGCCAATGATCCAGCTCAGGGCGTCGCCGCGGATTTCGCCGGGGATGCCGATCGCCCGCTGGCCCGAAATCCAAAGAGCCGTCGTCGCCGCTATACCTCCCGCGGCGAGGGTGGCGACGAAGCTGGGAATGCGCAGCTTGCCATGCACGAACCCCGAGAGCAGGCCGAACACCCCCCCGATGAGGATGGCGGCCGGAATGGCGATCAGGCCGTGTCCCGGCAGTAGCAGAGCGAGCACGATGGAGGCGATGGCGGCCACCGATTGCATCGACAGATCGACCGATCCGACATAGATCACGAAGGTCATGCCGAGAGCCATCACGAACAGGGTGGCATTGTCCGCCATCAGGCCGATCAGCGTCATGGGATCGAGAAAGCGCGCGTCGAACGCACCCACGACGAGGATGGCGAGGATCAGGGCGATCCAGGGCAGATAGGGCGCGAGGAAACGCAGGCGTATCATGCTTCACACCATGTGCCGGATGAGGTCGAGCGGTTCAGGCGGCGGAACCGCCATCGTGTCGAAGTGTGCCGTCCGGCGCCCGTCCTTCATCACGATGATGGTGTGAGCGAGCCCGAGCGCCTCCTCCAGGGTGTCGCCGATCAGGATGACCGAACAGCCATTGGCGCAAAGCTCCCGGATCAGGCCGTAGACATCCTCCTTGGCGCCCACATCGAGGCCGCGTGTGGGATGGTCTAGCAGGAAGATGCGAGCACCGGCATTGTACCATTTCGCCAGCACGACCTTCTGCTGATTGCCTCCCGACAAATTGGCGCAAAGCGTATCGCCGCTCGGCGTCTTGATCCGCATGCGGTCGATGAGGCTGCGCGTTGCGCGGCCGATCTCGCCGAATTTCAAGATACCGAAGCGGCTCATGCCCCTGAGATGAGCGAGGCTGATGTTCTCCTCGACCGACATTTCCTCGACGATGCCCTCGAACTTGCGCTCGCGCGGGACATAGCCGAGCCCCAGGGACACCGCCTGGCTGGGGGAGACGAAACGCAGATTGCGTCCGCGATAATGGGCACTGCCGAGATGAATCTTCTCCAGTCCGAACAGGCTGCGGATCAGGGCCTCGCTGCCGGCCCCCTCGGTGCCGACCAGGGCGAGGACCTCCCCGACATGAAGGTCGAGATCAATGTCGGCATAGGCCCGCGCACGCGCCAGGCCCCTGGCCTGCAGGGCTATTTCCGTCTGGAACGGCGCCCGTCCTTCCTCCTTGTAGTAGGAGCCCGTGGCAGCGCGCCCGACCATGAGGTGGTGAATGCGTTCCGGGCTCGCCTCGTCCTTGGTCATCTGGCTGACGGTGACGCCGTCCTTGAGAACATAGATCCGGTCGGAAATGTCGATGACCTCGTCGAGCCGATGCGAGACGAAGATGATGCCGGCCCGCTGCTTCAATTTGCGGATGACATTGAAAAGGATGTCGATCTCCGCCTGTTCCAGCACGGAAGTCGGCTCGTCGAGCAGGATGCACAGGCTTCCCTCAACCGCCTCCTCCAGGGTCAGCACCTTGGCGAGCTCAACCATCTGGCGCTGCACGAAGCTGAGTTCCGAGGTGACGGTCAGGGGATCGACGTCCAGGCCGACCTTGGCGAGTTGGCGTGTGGCGGCTGCGGCCATGCGCCGCCAGTCGATGCGGCCGAAACGGATGAACGGGGTTTCGTTGCCCAGGAAGATGTTCTCCGCCACCGATAAATTGGTGATCAGGGACTGCTCCTGGAACACCATGCCGATGCCCCGGGCAGCCGCATCCTTCGGGCCGGCGATCGCCGTCACCTTGTCGTGAATGCGGATCTCGCCCGCATCGGGTTGGTTGATGCCGTTGAGCACCTTCATCAGCGTCGATTTGCCGGCCCCGTTCTCGCCGACCAGGCCGACGACCTCGCCGGCCTTCACGATGATCGAGACATTCTTGAGGGCCTCGACCTTGCCGAAGCGCTTGGTGATGCCGATAAGTTCGAGCATGGCTTCGGCCCTCACTTCACCACGGAGAGCGCGCGCAGGGGCGTATTCAAGAGCACTGCCCCGATGATCACCACGCCGAGCACACCCTGCTGCACGAAGGTCGGCAGGCCGATGATGATCATGCCATTGTTGAGCACCATCACGATCAAGACGCCGATAAGCGTATTGAATACCCCACCCTTGCCGCCGGTCAGCGCGGTTCCGCCCACCACGACGGCACTGACCGCCGTGAAAAGTTGGCCGCTGCCGATCAAGGCGCTGCCGGCCCCGAGCCGCGCGCAGGCCAGGACGGCCCCGACACCGAAGAAGACGCCGGCCAAGGTGAAGGCCAGGATGCGAACCCGTCCTGCATTGACGCCGGAAGCTCTGGCAAGGTCCTCGCCACCTCCCAAAGCCATGATATGGCGGCCAAGACGCGTATGATCCTGCACATACCAGGCGATGAGCAGCATGACGGCGGCGATATAGACGGCCAGGGGAATGCCACCCAGACGGAAGAGCGCCAAGGCGCGGATCGATGGGTCGAGGATCTGCACCCTCTCGCCGCCGAGCAGGACCGTGGCCAGGCCCGTGCCGACGAAGCCCATGCCGAGGCTGACCATGAAGGACGGCACCTTCATCACCACATGGATGACCCCGAGGATGCAGCCGAAGGCTGCCGCTGTCGCGAGCGCCAAGGGCAGTGCCAACAGGCCGAGATTGAAACCGGTGCCGGTGGAATTGGCCACGAAGGCGCAAAGGGTCGCGGCCGTCACAGCCATCGATCCCTCGATGGACAGGTCAATCGATCCCATCAGGATGATGAAGGTCACACCCAGGGCGAGCGTCAGGGGCGCTGCCGCCGATGCGGTCACCCGAATGAGATTGCCGAGCGTGAGAAACTGCGCATCCAGCAGCGAGATGCCGAGGCATAGGCCGAGCAGGACGAGGACAGGCGCGGCACGCGCAAGGGATTGTCTGGAAATCGCCATTTCGACTGTCTCTGTTCGAGAGTTCCGCTCTGCCCCTGCAAGAGGGGCGATGCGCGAACACTAGCGAGGAAAAGTTGGGAGGGACTTTGCCTTGCCTGTCGCGCATCGCCGACGGGCGAGATCTCAATAAGTGATCTGGCCCGTAACCTTGCCCCACAGGTCGTTCCAGTCGACCTTGGGGGTTTCGTCGATATTGGTCTTCCAATAGGCCTCGACATCGGCCTGCGTGATCAGGACGCCGGTGCCGTAGAATTCGCGATGGTCCTTGGGCTCCTTGGAGGGAGAGAACGCACCGGTGGCGGCATGATAGCCGAGGGAAAGAGCTATGCCGCCGATCCAATAGGGGTTCCAGTCGACGGTGGCGGCCATCTCCTTGTTGCGGATTGCCGTGACCGCATCCTTGGTGCCGTCGATGCCGGTGACGAGAACCTTGCCGGCAAGGCCTTCGGCGCGCAGCGCCTCAAGGGCGCCGACCGCCATGCCGTCATTGGCGGCCCATATGCCCTTGATCTTGTCGCCAAAGCGCGTGATCCAGGCGGCCACCACATTGTTGGCCTTGGTGGAGTCCCAGTCAGCATCCTGGAAATCGAGCAATTCCACCTTGCCGTTGGCCTTGATGGCATTCATCAGGCCCTGCTTGCGCTGAATGGCCGGCGCGTTGGAGGCAATGCCGCCAAGAGCGACGATGCCGCCCTCGCCGCCGAAACTGTCGAACAGGGCCTTGGCTGTCTGCTCACCGGCCGGCACGCCATTGAACGACATGTGGGCGACATAGTTATCACCGAAATCCCAGGGGTGAAGGTCGTCCGGCTTATTCCAAACTGTTACGACATGGCCTCCAGCCTTGGCGACGGCCTCCACGATCGGCCTGGCATCGGGAACATCGTTGGGATCGACACCAAGCACCAGCTTGTTGCCGACCTTGGCCAGCATGGCCTTGATGTCGGCTATTCCCTTTTCGCTGTTGCCTTCCGTCACCAGGGCCGCATAGGGCGCACTCACCGTATCCGCATAGGCTTTCGACCCCTTGTCCCAGGCGACATGAAAGGCATTCGACAGCGAACGGATCGAGCTGGCGAACCGAAGGTCGGACGCCGCGAATGCACGCCTCGCCCCGGCAGGCAGCAACAGCGATCCGGCCGCAAGGGCCGAACCGATCAGGAAGCGGCGGCGTTCGATCAAGGCCGCCTCAATGAAATCATGGCCAGAAGCCATCGGACAGTTCCTCCTCGGATCTCGTTGTTCGAGAGGCGGCTTTTCATGCTTATGGTTCATTCCGCCTTTCTTTAATTAAATTGATGAATTTAAGTGAGTCAAGCGTGTTTCTTCCCTGGACGATGCAAAGGCCCGTCTATCGGATTTCGCTGGAATTGGGATAGGGTACCGCTGAACAACCGCCGGGACTTGCCATGAATACAGCCGTCACGACCTATCGCCGCGCTTCGGACATGGCCTGCAACGAGGTGCCCGACGGCTATGTCGTCTACGATCCCCGACGCGAGGAAGTGCACTATCTCAATCTGACCGCCGCGGCGGTGTTCGAACTGTGCGACGGCGAAGCCACGAGCGCCTCAATCGCGCAATCACTGCAGGTCGTTTTCGGCTTGGAACACGCCCCTGGCGACGATGTCGATGGCTGTTTGAAAGCCCTGGTGGCGCAGGGGCTGATCACGCCGGTTGCGCATCCCTCACCGGCGACGTGAGTGATCAAAGCGGCTTTCTCGGCGCGGAAGACCTTGACGAAGCCCCCTACTCTGCTAGACCGCGCATATTCGCACGCGACCTCATTGCAGCGGCGCGAATATGCGGAAGGGTGGCCGAGTGGTTTAAGGCAACGGTCTTGAAAACCGTCGTAGGCGCAAGTCTACCGTGGGTTCGAATCCCACCCCTTCCGCCAGTTCTCTTGTCTATGGTTTGATATTCCAGTGCCAGCGGCCGTGGCCGACCGCCGACACAACGGCTCTTACTTCACCGTGATGGCGAGACCGGTGATATCGGCGTTGACCTGGAGGCCCACCTGTCTCCCCGAGAGTTCAAGTCGGGCGCCCTTGCCGTTGGTCATGACGATCACCTGGGCACCTTTGCCGATCGCACCGCCGCCGCCTGCCGCGCCGTAGACCCCCGTCGCGTCCCGGACGCGCTGAATATTGCGCACTCTGCCTTGGAAATAGGTCTTGGAAGCTCCGAAAGCGAGGCCGCCCGAGATGCCGCCGACGGAGATGGGATAGCGCCGACCATGGAAGGTCAACGTACCCTCGCCTCCAGAGCCACCCACGAAGAAGGCAGCCTTGTAGACGTAAAAGCGGATCGTACCGCTGTCGGCATGGGCGGAGCCGGCGAGGCCGACTCCTGCCGTTGCCACAGCCGCTGCCACGATCGTACGAAATCTGGACGAAATATTCATGATGCAAGTCTCTCAAGATCGCCGGTTGCCCGGCCAGAAGGGCATGTTAGCGTCGCGTCAAAGCTACAGCTAAACACTCTGGCCCGTCGTTAGTTCCAGGCATGCGACCTCGTCCCGGCTGTGAACGGGCCGGCGCCATACCAAGGTATGGATTGTTGGGAGGCGAGCGGGTCCGTACGATCAGGATGCTTCTTTGGAAATGGAAGCTTGGAGGCCCGGGTCTTTAATCAGACAGCCCCCCAGCCCTAAGCCGGGCCTCCTGTTTTCCCATTCGACCTAGAGTTGCGGTGGCGCGTTTACCCCTCTGGCCTGCAGACCGGAGGGGTTTTTGCGTCTGAGGCGTTCGCAGGTGCCCCTATCGACAGACGCGCCGCGTCGCCCATACCGGCCGGCCATGCTTGAAGGTCTTCGTCTTCACGACCTTGCAGACGGGACGATGATGGTGGCGATCAAAACCCGGATGCCGCCAATCATGCCGAGGGGCAGCCGAAGCGGCAAGAGTTGTCCCGCCAAGTGCCGCAATGGAAAGGACGACGGCGCAAATAAGCTTCTTCATAATGGTCTCCTGGAAAAGCCGCCCCCAGCTATGCGGGCATAATTAGCGAGACAAAAATGAACGGTGTCTGAAAAATGATATTGCCAATCGCGGTATGATGGACGCTGTGGAATGATGGTTAATGGGCGCACCGATGAAACGCCCCGCCTCTATCTTGCCCGCCCACCCGTTGATTTGACGATAGGGTCGCCACAGCGTTCTGCTGGGTTGCACCCCTGCGATATCAGCCATGTCAATAATGCTGCCCCGCCGCAATCTTCCCCTGCCTGCTGAGATAGATGATCTGGGCTGTCAGGCCGATGACGAGAATGACGAGAAGGCTGGCCTGGGCCCCAAGGAGGAGTGGTGATTTCAAGTCGGTGACGAAAGGATGGCCGTCTGGAACGCGACGCAGGGTCTCGGTAACGGTTGGCACCATCAACAGGAATACGGTCAGGCTCAGGCAGACCGTCTCGATCAATCTCCCGGCACGTCCCAACCATTGAAGTCGCCCAATGCCATAACCCGCGACCAGCAATATGATGGTTGTCGCACCGATGATGTAGCTCACCGGCTGATGTGCGACGAGGAATGCCGTTGCCGCGCCGATCAGCATTGAGACGAAATAAACGATGCCGGCTGTCGACCTGGGCACGATTCGTCCGTAGCGAACGAACATGTACAGGGCCAGTGGAATGGCGGGCAAGCTGCCGAGCGTATGGACCCAGCCAATGGGAGAAATTCCAAACATTTCAGTCTCCTTTGAAATTCAAATACTAACTTCCAACTAGTAGGTAGTTTCAAAGACAAACCCTGCAGGCTCAAGGATCTGATCCAGATTGCGGGAGGGCGCTCAGCCCGCCCGCGAGGCGAGACGCTCGAGGAGCGGGCCTGTCACGACACCAAATATCTTCGGATCTCCATAGGCCCGCGCCGAGAGCATCGCGCCGTGAACCGTTGCCATGAATATTTCGGCCTCGGCACGAGGGGTACTCGTTAGCCGCAGTTGGCCCTGCCGCGCGCCGCGCTCCAGCACGGATTCCAGCCAATTGGAGAGGGAACGGAAATGCGCCCGGACCTCCAGGCCAACTTCCTCGGGCAGGACCGGGAGTTGGCTTGCCAGCAGCGCACAGACACAGAACGGAGCGCTGGCGTCCGCGATGCAGGCTTCCCAATAGCCGGTGTAGAAGCGAAGCTGTTCGAGCGGATCGGATGCGTGAGTTTCGAGATTTGCCATCCCCGTGTCGGCTTCTTGCCGATAGCGAGCAACCAGCGTTCGGACCAAATCGACCTTGCTTGGGAAATGGTGGTGGATGCTTGCCTTGCGAATCCCGACCACGGCCGCGATATCGGCATAGCTGAAACCGTTGTAGCCACCAGCGACGATCAGTGACCGTGCGCATGCTAGGATCTCGTCAGAGGTGGTCGACAAATTGCTCATGAGACCTATCTACCTTCTGGTAGGATGGTCGTCAAGACCCGCAGACCGGGCCACGATGAGGCCGTTCCGAATTCAGTGGGCGGCCGAGGAAGAAATGCCCGCTTCCATGGGGCGCTGGAGACGTTTGATCTGCTCGATCAGGTCGATGCGGCGCGCCGGGTCGGCAAAGCCGAGAAGGAGCGTGGAGGCACCTGTCCGGAAAGCGGCATCGAGATCCTCGTCTTGAAGTTCTCCCGCGATCCAGAACGAGACGCAGCCCCGGAAGCTGAAGGCAAGCTGGTCCGCGAGCATCGCCTGGGCGATCCCCTTCAGCTCAACTGCCACGCCGGCGAAGTCCCCCAATGCCAACGACCAGAGCTCCCGCGAGTTTTGCCGGACCGGACCGGGCTCGGAATTGGCGATGCCAAGTGATCCCACCACCGCCTTGTGGACATCCGGCTTTTCCAGCAAGAGCGCGACGCTGATCCGTCCCATCGCCAACACATGGTCGATCGCATCGCCGCCGGGTGCTTCATCGCGAAACTGCGCCGCCATCCGCTGGATCAGGCGAGCCGAAAGCGCTTGCATGATCGAATTCTTGCTGCCGAAGTGATTGAACGGCGTGGCGAAACCGACGCCAGCCTCCTCCGCCAGAGCCCGCATCGAAAAGTCCGCTGTCTCTCCTCTCTCGAGCAGGCGCTCGGCCGCGTCGAGCACGACCTCGCGCGCAAGCTGCCGGTTTCTTTCCCTTAGAGGCTGCCGCTTTGTTTCCGCCATGGTCGATTCAGTTCCTTGCTTTCCAAGTCTCTTGAAAATTTATATCATGATATATAATTAATGTCACGATATAAGAAGGCGAGCCAAACGGCGCGCCACGAAAGGAGTTGGCATGAGCATCATCAAGACCTTCATGATTACCGGCGTCAGTTCGGGACTGGGCAAGGCCTTTGCCGAAGGCGCTCTCTCGGCGGGACACCGTGTGATCGGCACGGTTCGCAATGCGGACGCGGCAGGCGCGTTCAAGGCACTCGCACCTGGCCGCTCGCATGCCGTGCTTCTCGATGTGACGAATTTTGAGGCCGTTCCGAACGCTATCGCCCAGGCGGAGAGCGAGGTCGGCCCTATCGATGTTCTCGTCAACAACGCCGGCTACGGCCACGAGGGCATCCTGGAGGAATCGTCTCTGGACGACATGCGCCGCCAGTTCGATGCCAACGTGTTCGGTGCAGTCGCGATGATCAAGGCGGTGCTGCCGGGCATGCGCGCGCGGCGCTCCGGCCACATCGTCAACGTCACCTCCATGGGCGGCTTCATCACCATGCCGGGCATCACCTATTACTGCGGCAGCAAGTTTGCTCTCGAAGGCATTTCAGAAGCTCTCGGCAAGGAAGTGAAGCCGCTTGGCATCCATGTGACGGCGTTGGCACCGGGGCAGTTCCGGACCGACTGGGCCGGGCGTTCGATGGTGCGTGCCGAGCGCAGCCTGGCTGACTACGACGCGGTCATGGATCCGATCCGTGCCGCCCGGCAGGCAAAAAACGGCAACCAGCCCGGTGATCCCGCCAAGGCGGCGCAGGCACTCCTCAAGCTGGTCTCGGCCAAGAATCCGCCGGTGCGGCTCTATCTCGGGGGCGACGCACTCAAGCTCGTCCAGGACAAGATCGAAACGATGAAGACGGAGATGGCTGTCTGGGAGGAGGTCTCCCGCTCGACGGATTTCGCCCAGTAAGTTGACTGGAGATTCTGTTGTTGGGCCGGCGGGGAGTTTCACCCCGCTCGGCGCCAGCCTGCTTTCCTGCCAGATACCAGGCCGTGAACCCATAAATTTGGGGACGGCGAGTTTGTGAGAGCGGTCCGTTCTTTCTACTCCGGTACGATTCGGATTTCGGATAGTGTAGCCAGACGGACGTTCTGGATTGGTTTGCCCGCTGGTATGAAGCCCCGTGTGACGGAGATTGGGAGCACGGGTTCGGCCCCTCGATCAGCACCCTTGATAATCCGGGCTGGTCGCTGGAGATCAACCTTGCAGGCACGGACTGCGACGGCCGGACGCTTGATCGGATCGCGCACAACTATGAGCATGAAACCGATTGGTGGACGTGCTGGACGGAGGGCAACGTGTTTCACGGCACTGGCGGCCCCTCCACCTTCGGTCGCTCCTCGAGACATTCCGAGACTGGGCAACGAACATCAATTAGCTGCGGACAGGCTCTTCCATGTTGCAGCAAATTCTGATTCACACTCGGGATGAGCCGACATGACCTTACCGACTTTGAATGGCGCTTGATCGAGCTGCAGTTGACCAAGGGCCGCTAAGGGGGCCGCGCGTTGACGGCAGGCGTGTGCTGAGCGATTTCTTTTGGGCATTGGGTCCGGTGCGGCATGGTGTGACTTGCCGGATCGTTACAGCCCCCGAACCACCTACAACAACCGCTTCATCCGATGCTGCACAGCAGGGGCATTGCACATGGCGGGGAAAAACGGCGCGTGAATCAACATGTTGAAGGCCCTCGCACTTGCGGATTGGATCCGTAAGCGCGGGGTTGATCCGGCCTGATGGACACGTCGCCTGGTTCGGGCGTAACGTGCCTCCCGTAGGGAAATTTACAGACATCTTCGGGTCTATCCTCCCCCTCGCCCGTCCGGCGATTCGAGGAGATCGGTTTCGAATAATGAAACCATTCAGAATTCATTAATATGACGTAACGGAATATAAGACCTGTCAAATCCGACTGGAGATTTTGCATGAAAAAGATTCTTCTCGCGGCTCTCATTGCTGTCGGCGCGCTGTCTGCCAGCGTTGCTCCGTCGTCAGCCCTTGCTCCGATTCATTTGGGTACTCCCGCCGCAACTCAAGTCGACCAGATCGGCTGGCATGGCTGGGGCAAGCATGGCTGGCGCCGGCACCACGACAATGGCCTGCATCGCGGCTGGGGTCGTGGTCGTCATGAAGGCTGGCGCCGACATGGCGGAAGGCACGGGCATGACGGATGGCGCAGGCATGGTGGCCGGCATCATCGCTGGTGATAGTCCGCCCTCGGCGCCGCTATGCGGGTTGAACCGATCCGGCGCATGAATGATCCGGGATGCAGCACGCACACCCGCTAAGCTTCCTGACACAAAAAAGCCCGACGCTCCATGCGCCGGGCGAGTTCTATTGGGGTACTATCGTCAGCCGACCTCTCCTACGGTAGTGGCCGTTGACTGGCGCGAGTGTGTCGACCGCCTGTGACTTCAGCGTGATTCCGAGATGCCTCTACGGCATATCCGCGAATTTGGTTCTATCATACCACCCTGTAGAAAGTCGTCTCACCGATGCGGGCACTTTGCTCGGTGATTTCGCCCACGGCCTGCCCCTGCAGCAACCAGATCAGCCCCATCGCGTCATAACGCGCAAGCGGCGCGGTCGGATGCAGGCCGAACAGATCGCTGGCGCTCCAGCCGAGTTCGGCCACCTGGTCGCCCCAATCGGTCAGGAATTCCATCGCATCATGCTTGGCCTGTTCCCAGCGTTTGGGGTCGGCAACCGGGTTGGTTTTCTGGAGCCTGGCCAATTCTTCAGCAAAGGGCCCCGAATAGGTTTGGGCAATGGCGAGCGCTGCAGGCATGTTCGAACTCCGTCTTGAGGTAGACGGATTCACGGCCCAAACAGTGTAGATTCGGTTGCTTCCCTTGCCATTGGCCGCGCAAATCCTCAGGAGGCCACGTGGAGCGGCGCCTCCCGGTCATGCCGTTTTGGCTTCAGACCCGTCTCTAACCCGGGGCAAAGCCGGGCCAATAATGCCCATCCGGTGTCGGGCGCTTGCCGAAGATGGCCTGACCGACGCGAACCACGTCTGCCCCCTCCTCGATCGCAGCTTCAAAATCCCCCGACATGCCCATCGAGAGTTCGGTCAAGGCCGCATTGCGCTTCACTGCCCGATCGCGCAGGGTACGCAGCAGACGAAAACAGGGGCGCACGCGCGCCATGTCGTCGCTGAAAAGAGCCAATGTCATCAGCCCACGGGGGCGCAAGCGCGGAAAGTCGCCGAGCCGATCGACGAAATCGAGCAGGGCATCGGGATGCAGGCCGAACTTGCTGTCCTCTCCCGACGTGTTGACCTGGACGTAGACGTCGAGGAAGCGATCCTCGATGGTCAGGCGCCTATCCAGCATCTCGGCGACCCTCAGGCTGTCCAGAGCGTGAAACTCCCGGGCGAAGCGGGCGAGATATTTCACCTTGTTGGTCTGCAGATGCCCCACGATGCTCCAGGCGATCGGCAAGTCGGCGAGGGCGTCGCGCTTGCTCTGTGCCTCCTGGATCTTGTTCTCGCCGAAGTCGTGGATTCCTGCTGCGAAGGCGAGCCGTAGAACCGGAGCAGGCACGGTCTTGGTGATGGGAAGAAGCCGCACCGCGGCCGGTTCCCGGCCGGCGCGCAGGCTGGCCGCTGCGATCCTGCGTTCTACGTCGGCGAGATTGGCGGCAAAGCTTGCCTTTGGATCGGGCCCGAAGCGGGCGATGTCCTTTTCGTCGAGGCCGGACGTCTCGGCGGTGTCGACAACCCGCTCGCGATCGGCGGCAGTTTCCAGATATTGTTCATTCATGGCGGTGCCGTTCATGCATAGGAGCGCCCAGTCTCATATCGAGCCACCGTTCAGGTGGGATCGAGGGGAATGAGCGAGGCGATCCGGCGATCAGCGGGATTGGGGCTGTCGGCGAGTGCGCGCGCGACACCGGCGCGATCGGCAGCCGGCCGGTTCTGGCTCAGCTTGCGCTTGCCTTCCAGGCGCCGGACCGTCAGGCGCACGCCGACGATGCCACGCAACTGCGCTTCCACGAATGCCGGTGGCGCATCGCTGACCTGCCAGGGCTTGGACATCGTCCCCTCATGCAGGTTGGTGATGCGGGTGACGGCCTCGAGCAGGCGCCGGGGATCATCGAAGAACTCGACCGGCCCATAGGCATGGATCGCTTCGTAATTCCAGGTTGGTACGACCTTGTGGTGCTCCTGCTTGGCGGCATACCAGTTGGGCGAGACATAGGCGTCCGCGCCCATGAAGATAGCCATGGCGTCGCCGATCGGCTCGGCCTGCCAGTGCGGATTGGCCCGGGCTAGATGGCTATAGAGGGTGCCATGCTCTCCCTCGGCGGGGTCGAAGAACAGAGGCAAGGGCGTGCCGATCGGGCCGGCTGCCGTTGCGGTCACCAGGGAACTCAGGCGCGTATCCCGCATCAGGCGATGGAGGATGGCAGGATCGTCTTCGCGGAAGGCGGGCGGAACATACATTGTGAGGGCTCGTGAAAACTCGACTTGGTTTCCTGTCAGGATAGGGCCAAACTGGCTTAACAAGAACGTCCAGTTTAGATAATTTTAGCTAGGCCAGTTATGATGACGCGGAACGGGCGGACGCAAGGTCCCGGGGCCAGGCAGATCTATGAGGTGCTTCGGGCCCAGATCCTGGCAGGGGCTTATGGGGATGATGGCGCCTTGCCCTCCTCGCGCGCCCTGGCATCCGAACTCGGTGTGGCGCGAGCGACCGTCACCTCGGCCTATGAGCAGTTGTCGGCGGAAGGTTTCATCCACAGCCGGCAGGGCGCCAGGCCGAAGGTGGCCGCGGTTCTCGACCGCACGCCGCCGGCGTCGCCCCTGCTGACGGGTCCGGCTCCCCTGCCCCTTTCGTGCTATGGCGAGCGCCTCGCCCTTCAGCCGGTCTCCCTCGCGCCCTCGGTAAGGCCGGGCATCGATTTTCGTTATGGCGATCTTGCCGCGTCGGACTTTCCCACGCCGATCTGGCGGCGCGCCATTCTGGGCGCGCTGGCGCAGAGGCAGGATCGCCTTTCCTACGGCCACCCGGCTGGTTCTCATCGGCTTCGGCGTGCCCTCCAGGGTTATCTCTGGCGGGCACGCACGCTGCGCTGCGAAGCCGAGCAAATCATCATCGTCAACGGTTCCCAGCAGGGATTGGATCTTTGTGCCCGCCTGCTGCTCGACCCCGGTCAAGGCGTGGTCGTCGAGAACCCTTGCTATCCGATGGCGAGGGATATTTTTGCCGCGGCCGGCGGCAAGGTCACACCGGTTGCGGCCGATCAGGATGGGCTGGACACGTCGCGGCTTGCCCACGTCGCGGCGCGGCTCGCCTATGTCACGCCTTCCCATCAATTTCCTCTCGGCAGCGTACTGTCGATAGCAAGGCGTCACCGCCTGCTCGCATGGGCCGGGACACGCGAGGCCTATCTGATCGAGGACGATTACGACAGCGAATATCGCTATGATATCAATCCGGTGCCGCCGCTGTACGGCCTGGGCAATGGCCAGAACGTTCTCTATCTCGGCACGGTTTCGAAGACCCTGTCGCCCACCTTGCGGATCGGCTATCTGGTGGTCCCTTCCAATCTGGCCGCCATTTTCACGCGCGCCAAGCAGATCATGGACAGGCACAGCCCGGCCTTGGAGCAGGAGGCTCTCGCCACTCTCCTGGAAAACGGCGCCTATGAACGTCATATCCGCCGCATTCGCCGGCGCATGGCCGAGCGCCGCAATACCCTGCTCGAGGGATTGCGATATCGTTTCGGCGACAGGCTCGCCGTCGGGGGAGCAAAGGCGGGCCTTCACATCATCGCATGGTTCCGTCATATTCCGGCGGCGCTGGAGACGGAACTGATCCGGAAAGCCACCCAGGCCGGGCTGGGTCTCCATCCTCTGTCGCCGCTCTATGCCGCGGGCAGCTCGACGAAACCGGATCGGGCCGGCCTGGTGATGGGCTATGGCAGCCTGGATATGCGCCAGATCAAGCGGGGCGTCGAGTTGCTGGCCGATTGCGTGGCCGAGGTCGAGAGTGGCGGTTGAAGCTGCCCCGTCCGCCCCTTTCCCAATCGGAATGGAGCAGCGGCATCTCATTGGAATATTGAAGGAAGAGATTTCGATGGCGCAGAATATTTACGACCGCCCGGCGTTTTTCGACGGCTACAGCCAATTGCCTCGCTCGGTCCACGGTTTGGAAGGAGCCCCGGAATGGCCGGACATTCGGGCCTTGATTCCCGATCTCGGCGGCAAGCGCGTGCTCGATCTCGGCTGCGGGTTCGGCTGGTTCAGCCGATGGGCTGTGGAACATGGGGCAGCAAGCACGCTTGGCTTCGACCTGTCCGAGAAAATGCTCGCACGGGCCCGGGACATGACGACGAGCTCCAAGGCGGACTATCGGATTGCCGATCTCGAAACGCTCGAACTGCCGACGGCCGGTTTCGATTTCGCCTATAGCTCGCTCGCTTTCCACTATGTCGCTGATTTCGAGCGCCTGGCCAGGGTTGTTCATGACAGCTTGCGGCCGGGCTCCGGCTTCGTCTTCTCCATTGAGCACCCGATCTATATGGCTCCGAGCAATCCGGGTTGGCAGAACGACAAGGAGGGGCGGAGGATTTGGCCTGTCGATCGCTATTCCGTGGAGGGCGAGCGCACCACCGACTGGCTGGCCAAGGGCGTCGTTAAATACCATCGGACCCTGGGTACGACCCTGAACAGCTTGATCGATGTCGGCTTCGTGATCAGGCGCGTGGAGGAATGGAGCCCGACGGAAGAACAACTGGCGCAGCACTCCGCGCTTGCGGAAGAGCGGGATCGGCCGATGATGGTGATCATATCCGCCTGGCGCTGAGCAGGATCCAAACCTTGCTCGACCTCTTCACGAGCGGCTCACGCCTCGATGCTATCACGCGGTTGCAAAAAGCGACGAACCGAAAGCCAAGGAGCAGGTGAGATGACACGACAGCCCGAATCCAGAACGACATCCGGCCGCGGCCGCCTTTTCGAGAGCATCCTGGAGACGGTGGGCGATACACCCGTCATCAAGATCAACAACCTCGCTCCCGCCAATGCCACGATCTACGTCAAGGCGGAGTTCTTCAACCCGGCCGCCTCGGTGAAGGACAGGCTGGCGCTCAGCATCATCGAGCATGGCGAACGCACCGGCGCGCTCAAGCCGGGCATGACCGTGGTCGAGGCGACCAGCGGCAATACCGGCATCGGCCTTGCCATGGTGTGTGCGCAGAAAGGCTATCCGCTGGTCGTCACCATGGCGGACAGTTTCTCGATCGAGCGCCGCAAGCTCATGCGCATGCTCGGCGCCAAGGTGGTGCTGACGCCGCGCGCCCAGAAGGGTTTCGGCATGTATCGCAAGGCGGTGGAACTGGCCGAGGCGAATGGCTGGTTCCTGGCCCATCAGTTCGAAACCGAGGCCAATGCCGCCATTCACGAGGCGACCACCGCGCGCGAAATCATCAACGATTTCGCCGGCAAGCGGCTCGACGTCTTCGTCACCGGCTACGGAACGGGCGGCACGGCGGTTGGTGTTGGACGGGTCCTGCGCCGCGAACGCCCCGACACCCGTATCGTGCTGTGCGAACCCGCCAACGCCCAATTGGTCGGCAGTGGCCAGAAACAGGAGCGGACGGCAGATGGCTCGCCGGCTGTCGGCCATTCGGCCTTCGAACCGCATCCGATCCAGGGCTGGACGCCGGACTTCATTCCCAAGGTGCTGCAGGAAGCGATCGACAATAATCTCTACGACGAACTCGTTCCCATAGCCGGTGCCGAGGGTGTGAAATGGGCCAAGGCTTTGGCCCAGAAGGAAGGCATCTTTGTCGGTATTTCGGCTGGCGCCACCTTCGCGGTTGCCCGTCAGATCGCCGAGACGGCGCCTGCCGGCTCCGTCATCCTATGCATGCTGCCGGATACGGGGGAGCGCTATATGACCACGCCTTTGTTCGATGGCATCGAGGCGGAGATGGACGCCGAGGAGATCGCGCTGTCGAAGTCGACGCCGGGCTACCAGTTTCCGGCCGAATAAGCTCGAGTGCAGAGTTGCTCCTGGGATCGCAGGCTTCCAGCCTGCATCCTCCTCTCCTACAAGTGGAGCGTTTCCAAGAACAGGCTGGAAGCCTGCGATCCCAGGAAACGCTCCCTGTCGTACAGTCTGGTACCCGACTACGCGCCGAGCACCGATTTCACCGCCTTGGCTGCTGCCGACACCACGATGTCAGCTTCCTCGCGGGTGAGGCAAAGTGGGGGAGCAAAGCCCATGATGTCGCCCTGCGGCATGGCCCGGCCGATCACGCCATTCTCCAGCATGGCGGCAACCACGCGGGGCCCGACCTTTTCGGAGGCGTCGAAGAAGGCGCGGTCGTCGCGATCCCGCACGAGTTCGACGGCTGCCATCAATCCCTCGCCGCGCACTTCGCCGACATGGACGTGCGCGCCGAGCGCATCCGTCAGCGCCTGCTTGAAATAGGCGCCGACGCTGCCGGCATTGGCGACCAGGTCGAGTTCGTCGACGAGTTCGAGATTGGCCACGCCCGCAGCCGCGCAGAGCGGATGGGAAGAATAGGTCCAGCCATGCCCGATGGCGCCGAACTCGTCCGAGCCCTTTTCGAGGATGCGCCAGACCTTTTCCGACACGATCACGCCGGAGAGCGGCGCATAGGCCGAGGTCAGCCCCTTGGCGATGGTGATCAGGTCGGGCTTGATGCCGTAATGATCCGAGCCGAACATCGAACCGAGCCGCCCGAATCCGGTGATGACCTCGTCGGCAATCAAGAGAATGTCGTATTTGGTGAGAACGGCCTGGATCTTCTCCCAATAGGTCCGGGGCGGCGGCACGATGCCCCCCGTGCCGAGCACGGGTTCGCCGATGAAGGCGGCAATCGTATCAGGCCCCTCGGCCTGGATGAGTTCCTCGAGCTTGGCGGCGCAATGATCGGCGAATTGCTCCTCGGTCTGCGAACGATCTTCCCGGCGGAAATAATACGGGGCCTCGGTGTGCAGGACAGGCGGCTTGGGCAGGTCGAACAGATTGTGGAAGGCGGCAAGGCCGGTGAGGCTGCCGGACATCAGGCCGGAACCATGGTAGCCGCGCCAGCGCGAGATGATCTTCTTCTTCTCGGGGCGGCCCAGCACATTGTTGACGTACCAGACCAGCTTGATGTTGGTCTCGTTGGCGTCCGAACCCGACAGGCCGAAGAAGACCCGGCTCATCCCTTCCGGCGCCCGGTCGATGATCATCTTGGCCAGGGTGATCGAGGGCTGGGAGCCATGCCCGACATAGGCATGGTAATAGGGCAACTGCGCTGCCTGTTCGGCGATCGCCTCGGCGATCTTGGTACGGCCATAGCCAACATTGACGCAGTAAAGCCCGGCGAAGGCGTCGAGACTGCTCTTGCCATTGCGATCGGTGATGTAGACCCCCTCCGCGCCGGTGATGATGCGGTTGGGCGTCTCGCCGCGGGCATGCTGGGCCATATGGGTCGAGGGATGGAAGAAGTGATCGCGATCCCAGGCGGTGAGTTCATTGTCGGAAACGGCGCGGTCGAGCATGTCGGCTCCTTTCAGGCGAGGTCGAAACAGTCAAGCGAGGTCGAGACAGGTATATTTGAGATCGGTGAAGGCTTCGAGGCCGTGGCGCGAGCCTTCGCGCCCCATGCCGGATTGCTTGACACCGCCGAAGGGGATGGGCGCACCGGTCAGCTTCACGCGGTTGACGGCCACCATGCCGTATTCCAGTGCGCGGCTCATGCGCAGCGCCCGGCCGGTGTTCTCGGTGACGACATAGGCGACAAGGCCGTACTCCGTGGCATTGGCGCGCGCCACCACTTCCTGCTCGTCGTCGAAGGGCGTGACGCTTGCAACCGGTGCAAAGACCTCTTCCCGCATGATCAGGGCGTCATCGGGGACGTCGGCGAGGACGGTCGGTGGCACGAAGAGCGATCCGGATTCAATGTCGCCACCCGTCAACTTGCGGGCGCCTCGCTGCAAGGCATCGGCGATGCGCTCTTTGGTGCGGGCGACGGCCCGTTCATGCATGAGCGGACCGATGTCGGTTTCTTCTTCCAGGCCATGCCCGAGCTTGAGCCCGGCGACGCGCCGGCTGAATTCCTCACAGAAGGCTGGGTAGAGCGAGCGCTGGACGAAGATGCGATTGGCCGCCAGACAATCCTGCCCCGAGGTCGCGAATTTCGCATCGAGCGCGATCTTGATCGCCCGATCCAGATTCGCGTCACCGAAGACGATAAGCGGCGCGTTGCCGCCGAGTTCCATCACCAAGCGCTTGACGCTGGGTGCGCATTGGGCGGCGATCAGACGCCCGATCTCGGTTGAACCGGTGAAGCTGACCACCCGCACGCGGGTATCTTCGCACAGGCGCCTGGCGATCGGAGCAGCCTCGCCGGTGACGACGTTGAAGACGCCTGCGGGCAAGCCGACGCGTTCTGCCAGCTCAGCCAGGGCAAGGGCAGAGAGCGGCGTATAGGACGACGGATGAAGCACGACCGTGCAGCCGGCGGCCAGCGCCGCGGCAGCCTTGCGGGTTACCATGGCGGAAGGGAAGTTCCAGGGCGTCAGCAGGGCCGCGACGCCGAGGGGCTCGCGGCTAACCTGCATATGCGCCCCGGGAAGGTGGCTGGTCACGCTCTCGGTGTTCACGCGCTTGGCTTCTTCCGCATACCATTCGACGAAGGAGGCGCCATAGTCGATCTCGCCGCGGCTTTCGGCCAGAGGCTTGCCCTGCTCCAGTGTCATCAGCAAGGCAAGATCCTCGCGGGCGGCAAGGATGAGCTGATGCCAGGCGCGCAGGCGGGCGGCCCGCTCCTGAGGTGGCAATGCCTTCCAGGCTGGAAAGGCTCTCGCCGCGGCATCGACCGCCCTGCCCGCCTCGTCGGCGCCCAGGCTGGCGATATGGGCAAGAATGGCGCCAGACCCAGGATCTCGCAGTTCGAAGCTCGCGGCTTGCCGTCCCTGGACCCAGCGGCCGTCGATATAGGCGAGTTCCCTGAACAGTCGTCGGTCGTTCAGCCGGCCGAGCGCGGGATGGCCGATTTGTTTCAGAGCTGTGGCGATCATCGAAGAAACTCCGGTGGCGTCATGTCTGCAAGGCTAGCCCGAGCCGCCGTGAGAATGTCTCGCTTCGCCCCCTCCCTTACCGTCAAAGCCTCGGTATTTGCCGGGCGGCGCCGACAGATTATCGGCCTCACAACACCGACTGCAGGAACTCGCGCGTCCGCGCCTGTTCGGGATTGGAGAAGATGCGATCGGGCTCGCCCTGCTCAACGATCCTGCCCTTGTCGAAGAAGCAGACGCGATCGGAAACCTCGCGGGCAAACCGCATTTCATGGGTGACCAGCAGCATGGTGAGATCATGCTCGCTGGCCAGGGAGCGGATCACACCGAGAACCTCGCCGACGAGCTGGGGATCGAGGGCCGATGTCGGTTCATCGAACAGCAGCACGCGCGGCCGCATGGCGAGGGCGCGGGCAATGGCCACACGCTGCTGCTGGCCACCGGAAAGCTGGCTTGGGAAGTGATCCTTCTTGTCGACCATGCCGACCATCCCGAGCAAATCGAGGGCCCGGCATTCAGCTTCCTCTCGCTTCAGACCGAGAACGGCGATGGGCGCCTCCACCACATTGCGCAACACGGTCATGTGCGGAAACAGGTTGAAGCTCTGGAACACCATGCCGACCTGCGTGCGGATCTGGCGCAGATGCCGCTCGCTGGCCTTGAACGGGCCGTGGCCACCGGGTTCGTGATAGCCAATGCCGCCAAGTTCCAGCGTGCCGTCCTGAAAGGGTTCGAGCGTCATCAGGATACGCAGCACCGTGGTCTTGCCTGATCCCGAAGGACCGATCAGCGAAACCTTCTCTCCCGGCGCGACGGTGAAGTCGAAATCCTGCAGCACCGTCAGCGTGCCGAAGCGCTTGCTTACATTGGAAAAGCGGATGATGTCGGATTGGGCGTTTGCGGTCATCGCATCGGTATCCCTGCTTTCGGCAAGGCCCTTTCCAGCCGATGGACGCCGGCGGAACAGACCAGGGTAAGGATGAGGAAGAGGACGCCGACCATGCTCAGCGGCACCAGATATTCGAAGGTGTTCTCGCCGATCATGTTGGCGAGGCCGAGCATTTCCAGCACGGTCACCACCGAGAGCACCGGCGTTTCCTTCAGCATGGCGATCAGGTAATTGCCCATGGTGGGGAGGATGCGCGGCACCATCTGGGGAATGATGACGTTTCGGTAGAGTTGCCAGCGCGACATGTTGAGGGCAGTGGCGGCCTCCCACTGGCCGCGCGGCACCGCTTCGATGCCGCCGCGATAGACCTCCGACGTGTAGGCCGAATATTGCAGGCCGAGTGCGATGGCACCCGTCAGGAAGGCCGGCAAGGCAATGCCGTAATCGGGCAGAACATAATAGAGGAAGAAGAGCTGCACCAGGAGTGGCGTGTCGCGCAGGAACTCGACGACGAAGGCGGTCCCCCAGCTCACCACGGCAAAGCGGCTACGCCGCATCAAGGCGAAGACGAGGCCCAGGACCAGGGCGATGGCGAACCCCGCGGCGGCGGCCTGCAGCGTCACGGTGAGGCCGATGAGCAGGATCGGCAGGATCGACTGCGCATAGGTCAACGGCGTCGAGGGATCCCATTCGAAACCGTACATCATGATTGCACCGCCTTTGGAAAGGCGCCGCCGCGTCGCGCCAGGCGTTCCAGGAAGCGCATGGCCAGCATGATCACCAGCGACATCAGGAAGTAGCCGACGAGAGTGAGGGTGTAGATCGTCGTGCTGTCCTGTGTCAGGTTGCGCAAGGTCTGCGCGCGGAAGGTCATGTCCGCGATCGAGATGAAGGACACCAGCGAGGAGAGCTTCAAGGTCTCGATGGCGAGGTTGCCGAAGGCCGGCATCATCTCGACGATGGCTTGGGGCAGCGTGATGTGCAGCAATTTGTGTACCGGGCCGAAATTCAGGGCCCGCGCCGCCTCATGCTGCTGTTGCGGCACCGCTTTGAGGCCGGCCCGCACGATCTCCGAACCATAGGCACCGACATGCATCGAGAGCACGAGAATGCCCGTCGACACCGGCGAGAAGGAAAAACCGACGAGAGGCAGGGCGTAATAGAACCAGAACAACTGCACCAGGAGCGAGGTGCCGCGGAAGATCTCGGTATAGCAAAGTGCGATGAGGGACAGGATGCGGCCCCCCTCGACCCTGACGATCCCAGCCAGAAAGGCCAGGAAAGCGCCAATGGCCAGCGAGGCCAGGGTAATCTCGGCGGTAATCAGCGCGCCCCTGCCAAGGGCGGGCAGATAGGAGATCCAGTGCATGAGGCTCCCTCGTCTATTGCTCGAGGATTGGCGTGCTTTACCCTCCCCTGGAGGGGCGGCCTGAAAGGTCGGGGTGGGGTGGAGGCGCCATCATGACAATGGTGATCGCTGGTTTTGCGAAGAGGCACCCCACCCCGACACGAGGTGTCGACCCTCCCCCTTCAGGGGAGGGTTAAATGCGCCTTACTTGCCTGCGCAAAGATCGGCGACCTTCTTTTCGGCAGCGGCCTTGATGCTGACCTCGCTCAGCCCGTAATTGGCGAGGATCGCCTTGTATTCATCGCTCTTGCGGAACTCCACGAGCGCAGCGTTGTAGGCCTCGCGCAGGTCCTTGTCTTCCGGGCGGAAGGCAAAGCCGCCATAGTTGCGCACCGGCTTGCCGTTGACGACCGGATCGGTGAAAGGCTTGACCTGTTCGACCTCCGTCTGCCCCTTGGCGAGGCTGGCAACCGTGAGCTCGGTGGCCGCATAGGCATCGGCCCGGCTCTTCACCGTGGCGATGGCATCGGCATTGGCCTGGATGAAGACGACCTGGCTATCCTTGACGCCGACAGCGCGCAGGAAGTCGATATTGTTGGCGCCCGAAACCACCGCGACCTTGAGCGTGGGGTCCTTGGCGATATCGGCATAGGTCGTCAGTTTCTTGGGATTGCCGGCCTTGACCAGCAGGCCTTCGCCATAGCTGGAATTGGGTTCGGTGAAGGAAACCTGCTTGCAGCGGTCGGGCGAGATATTCTGCTCGGCCGCGACGAAATCATAGCGCCGCGCCTTGAGGCCGGGGATCAAGGTACCGAAGGGTGCGACCGTCCAGGCAATCTCGCTGACACCCATCTTCTTGAGGACGGCGATAGCCACTTCCGGACCGATGCCGGCGGCCGTGCCGTCTTCCTTGGTGAAACCATAGGGTACTTCGTTGGCCGTGACGGCGCGGACGAAGCCGTTGCTCTTGACCTCTTCGAGCGTCGTGGCCTGGGCACTGGCCACGCTCATGGCGAGAGCCAATCCGGCGAGGCCGGCAAGTCGGGGCAGTTTCATCATCTCATTCTCCTGTCTGGTGAAGGTGCCTACCCGGTTGGTTCCGGCAGGTCGATTGTCGGTTGTCAGGCATGTTCCTCGGTCGTTGCGATGACCGAGAGGCAGTCGCCGACCTTGACGAGGCCGGGGAAATGGCGGGCCGCCAGCAGGCCATCCAGCGCTGCCCGATGCTCATGGGGCGCGCGGCCGGTATGGCCGAGCGGATATATACGGGCGAAGACTTCTCCCTTGACGACGGGTTCGCCAAGATCCTTGAGGAACTCGACCAGTCCCTCTTCCGGGCTGAAGCCGAAACAGTCAGACGAAGGCATGTCGAGCCAGCGCGTCTCGCCGACAACAGGCTGCCCGGCCAGGATGCCGGCATGCCTGAGGAAATTGGCGACTCCGCGCTTGGCGATGCCGGCCGAGCGCGCCGTGGCGGTGCCGCCACCGCCGAGCTCGGTGGTGACGAAGACCTTGCCCGCTGTCTCGGCAATGGTGTCGAACATGCCGACGGCATCGATCTCGATCATGCGCATCGACCAGGGAGCGGAGAAAGCCGCCACGGCGGCAAAGCAGCGATCTTGCTGCGCCTTGTCAGGCAATTCGTGCGCCGCGGCATAGGGAAGGAAATCGAGAGTCCGCCCGCCGGAATGGAAATCGAGCACGATGTCGGCCAGAGGCAGCAGGCAGCGCGTGACATAATCGGCGATCTTCTCGGTGACGCTGCCGTTCGGGCGTCCGGGAAAGCTACGATTGAGATTGCCCTTGTCGATCGGCGAGGTGCGCCTGGCAGCCCGAAAGGCCGGGTAGTTCAGGGCAGGCACGATGATGATGCGCCCGTTCACTGCCTCCGCCGTAAGCGTGCGGGCGAGGTCGAACAAGGCGATCGGCCCCTCATATTCGTCGCCATGATTGGCGCCGGTTAAAAGGGCCGTCGGCCCCTCGCCACGCTTCACCACGGTGACCGGGATCATCACCGATCCCCAGGCAGAATCGTCCCGGCTCCAGGGCAGGCGCAGATGGCCATGCTGGATGCCGTTAGCGTCGAAATCGACGCTGGCGCTGATCGGTGACGGGCGCAGGATCGGATCGGCGTTCATGCTTTCACGAAGAGTTGGCGCGGCACATTGGCGAGGCATTCCACGCCGTTTTCGGTGATCAGGATGCTCTCTGTAATCTCCAGGCCCATGGTCTCAAGCCAGATTCCGGTCATGAAATGGAAGGTCATGCCGGGCCGCAGCTCGGTGCGATCGCCCGGCCGCAGGCTCATGGTGCGCTCGCCCCAGTCCGGCGGATAGCTCAGGCCGATCGGATAGCCGGTGCGGTTGTCCTTGACGATGCCGTACTTCTTCAGCACCGCGAAGAAGGCGTTGGCGATGTCCTCGCAGGTATTGCCGGGCTTGGCTGCCGCAAGCCCGGCCTCCATTCCCTCCACGGTCGCCTTTTCGGCCTCGACGAAGGCCTGGGTCGGCTTGCCGAGGAAGACGGTGCGCGATAGCGGACAATGATAGCGCCTGTAGCAGCCCGCGATCTCGAAGAACGTTCCCTCCCCGCTTTTCATCGGCAGGTCGTTCCAGGTCAGGTGCGGCGCGGAGGCTTCCTCGCCCGACGGCAACAGGGGCACGATGGCGGCATAGTCGCCGCCGAAACCGTCGACGCCCCGAATGGCGGCATCATAGATCTCGGCAACGAGATCGCTCTTGCGCATGCCGGGCTCGACCTTGTCGAGGATGCGCCGATGCATCGCTTCGACGATGCGGCCCGCCTTGCGCATATAGTCGATTTCGGTTTGGCTCTTGATCGCCCGCTGCCAGTTGACCAGCGACAGACAGTCCTTGAAGCGGGCATTGGGCAAATGCCGGACCAGCGAGGCATAGGCGGCGGCGCTGAACCAGTAATTGTCCATTTCGACGCCGATCGTACCCTTGGCCCAGCCGCGCTGCTCGATGATGCCCGAGAGGTAATCCATCGGATGGCGTTCGGTGGACTGCACATAGTGATCGGGATAGCCGACGATATTGTCGTGGGCGAGCCAGGCCGTGCGCTTGGCGCCGTTGGCGTCCTGTCCCCGGCCGAACCACACGGGCTCTCCCTCGCCGGCGACGAGAACACATTGATGGACATAGAAGGACCAGCCATCATAGCCGGTAAGCCAGTGCATGTTCGAAGGGTCGGTGACAACAAGCAGATCGATATCCGCCTTGGCCATGGCCGCTCGCGTCTTGGCCAGGCGCTCCGCATATTCCTCGCGGCTAAAATTGAGCGTGGGCACAATCATTCCGTCATTTTCCCTTGATTGTCTCGAAAGTCTGGCCGGCTCCGGCGGCGGCGGCCCGCTGAAAAGCGAGCGTGGCGATGGCGGTATCCTGCACGCCGGTGCCGGTCAGGTCGCAAAGCGTGATGTCGGCATCGCTCCGACGCCCCTTGGCCGTGCCGCCGATCACCTGTCCCAGTTCGGCAAACACCGCATCGGCTCCGACGGTTCCCGCCTTGATGGCATGGGCGAGTTCGCCAAGCCGCCTTGTCTGTGCGAGACTGTCGGCGACATAAAAAGCCTTGCGGAAGACGGCTGGATCCACCTCGTTCTTGTGCTCGGAATCCGAGCCCATCGCCGTGACATGCTGCCCGGGCGAGAGCCATTCGGCCTTGAGGATCGGGGTTTCGGCCGGTGTGGTGGTGACGATGACATCGGCCCCGGCGCAGGCACCCTCCACGCTGGCGGCAGGCACGACCGGGATACCGAGGCGCTGCGACAGGTCTTGGGCGGCAGTCGCGGCCTTGGCGGCGTCGCGAGCCCAGAGCCGGGCCTCACTGATCGGCCGCACCAGGCGGAGCGCTTCGAGCTGCAGCCGGGCCTGCTCGCCTGCACCGATAATGGCGGCTATGCGGGCATCGGCCCGCGCAAGGTAGCGGGCGGCAACGGCGCCTGCCGCAGCGGTGCGGATCTGTGTCAGATAGCCATTGTCGAGCAATAGGGCTTCGACCAGGCCGGTCCGGCTGCTCAGCAGCACCATCAGGCCGTTGAGGCTGGGAAGGCCGAGTTGGGGATTGTCGAAGAAGCCCGGGCTGATCTTGATGGCAAAACCCTCGACACCGGGAATATAGGCCGTCTTGACGTCCACTTCGCCGCGGTGCTCTGGGATGTCGAGCCTTAGGATCGGCGGCATCGCCACCACTTCAGTCGCGAGGGCCAGGAAGGCCCGCTCGACGCAATCGACGGCATCCGCATCCAGCGCCACGCAACGGCGCAATTCGGCTTCGGTCAGCACGATCATGCCGCCACTCCCTGTTCGACGATGCGACGATGAAGGCCCGGGTCGATATTGCGGCCGGACACCACGATCGCCGTCGGTCCCGACGGCCTGACCTTGTCGGCCAGCAAAGCGGCGATACCGACGCCCGCGGCTCCTTCGACGATTTCGCCCTCGGCGGCGAAGGCATGCCGGATCCCAGCCGCCACTTCCTCTTCGCTCAGCAGGATGACTTCATCGAGGAAATCGCGGCATAGGCCGAAGCTGTAGCGATTGGCGAGCCCGATGCCCCCACCGAGGGAATCCGCCAGTGTCGGCAATTCCTCGACCTCAACCGGCTTGCCCGCCAGCAGGCTGGCATGCATGGCGGCGCCCCGTTCCATCGAAATGCCGATGACCTTGGCCTGACGCCGGAGCGTCTTGACGGCTGCGGCGATCCCGCCTGCCAGCCCACCGCCCGACAGCGGCACCAGCACCAGTTCGACCTCCGGCAGGTCCTCGATGATTTCGAGCCCGATCGTTCCCTGCCCGGCGATCACGGCCGGGTGGTCGAAGGGTGGGATTTCAGCAAGGCCTTCCTCGGCCACCAGCCGGTTGACCTCTTCCTGCGCGTCATCCTGGGAATGGCCGACGATACGCACCTCAGCGCCGAGCGAGCGGACGGCCTCGACCTTGTTTGCCGGCACCAGTTGCGACATGCACACCACCGCCCGGATGCCCTGCACCTTGGCAGCGTGGGCGACCGCGCGGCCATGATTTCCGGTCGAGGCGGTGACGATCCCCGCGGCACCCTTTGGGGCAAACGCGTCAAGGGAGAGGACGGCATTGGTCGCGCCGCGCAGCTTGAAGGAACCGGTGGTCTGGCGCGTCTCCAGTTTGAGATGAACCGGCGAACCGTCTTGCGACAGGGAGGGGGCATGAAGCAGCGGCGTGCGGACCACATGCCCGGCGATCCTCGCACGGGCGCTCTTGATCTCGTCGATGGTGACCGCGACTGGCATCGAACCCACCCCTCCTGGCTTGGACGGGATGGTGTTACGATACAAAAATCATGTCAATTATTATATTGTAATGATACAGATCTGCCTCAGCCGATCAACCGTGCGTCGAACACGGGCGGCAACTGTTCGAAAGTGGCCCGCACCGAGGCGAGCGTCTCCGCCAGCGCGGCATGCGACAACCGTCCGCCGAGGCAGACGCGGATGCCGCCGGCGCCAAGCTCGCCGGCAACGAAGGGGTCGGAAGGCGTGACCGCGATGGCGCGCTGGGCAAGAGCGCGCACCAATCCTTCCTCCGTCCAACGGGGCGGCACCTTCAGCCAGGCGCAAAGCGAGAGTGGGTGACTGGAAGCAACGATGTCTCCGAGCACCTGGGTCACGATGGCTTGGCGCGCACGTGCTTCCTGGCGCTGCAGGCCGACAAGGGCCTGGGCGGTGCCGTCCTCGATCCAGAGCGAGGCTATTTCGGCCGGCAGGTTGGTGGCGCTCCAGCTCGTCACCCGCATGATGCTGCCGACACGGATCGAATAGGCCGGCGGCACCACGAGATAGCCGACGCGCAGTCCGGTCATCACGGACTTGGTCATCGACGTCGCGAAGAAGCCGAGTTCCGGCAGCATCTGGGCGATCGAGGGCAAGGGCTCATCGAGCAGGGGTTTGTAGACCTCGTCCTCGATCACGAAGATGCCATAGCGGGCAGCGATGTCGGCAATCTCCCGCCGGCGTCCGGCGCCGGCCACGTGACTGGTCGGGTTTCCCAGCGAGGGAATGAGGACCATCGCCTTGACGCCCCCGGATGCGCAGGCGGCCTCAAGGGCCTCGGGCAGTATGCCTTCGGCATCCGTTGGCAATCCACGCAGGGTGAAGCCCAGCAACGTGGCCAGCCCAATGATGCCGTGATCCGTCAGGTTTTCGGTGAGCACGAGGTCACCGGGATGGACCACCGATGCCACGGCCAGGAAGAGGCCGTGGGCCGCGCCATTGGTGATCAGGATGCGATCGGCTTCCGCCTCCACGCCGAGCCCGCGCAGCCAGATCCTGGCCGCGCTCCGGTGACGGTCGAGCCCGGCAATTGGGCGGCAGGTGCGCATGAAGGCGCTGTTGTCTCCGTCGCTCAGGCGCGCCATCACCTGCCGCGAGGCGCGCTCATGCGCTTCGGTGTAGACGGCGCGGATGATGGAGAGGTCGGCTGTCTGGCCGGGGGAGCGGTCGAGCATGAAGCGCTCGGCGCGCTCGGTAACCCGGTCCCGCACGAAGGTGCCCCGCCCGACTTCGCCCCGCAGAACCCCGCGCCTTTCCGCTTCCTTGTAGCTGATGCTGACCGTCTGCACCGAAACCTTGAGGGCGTGAGCAAGATCGCGATGGGTCGGCATGCGCGTTCCCGGCTTGAGGATCTCGGCCTCGACATCCGCGATGATCAGGTCGGTCAGCAGCTTGTGCTTGGTCACGCCCTTGCGGCGCGATAGGACTGGTCGCCATTCTGCCGCCGCCGCAAGAGGCGCGCGCGATTCGACAAATCGTCCGAACCGGTCAGAATTGGAGAGTGACATGAAATTGTCCTGATACAATACCCAAGCCTATCCGTATTATACCAATCCATTCGCCGGCGCCATGTTGAAACTCGACAAGATCGATCTGAAGATCCTCGCGGCCCTGCAGCGCGATGGCCGCATTACCAAGTTGAACCTCGCCACCGAGGCCGGCCTGTCGGCCGCCGCGTGCTGGGAGCGGCTGCGCCGTCTGGAAAAAGCCGGTGCGATCGCCCGCTACGGCGCTGTCATCGACGCCGCGCGGTTGGGGCGCTTTGCCACCGTGCTGGTCGAGATCACGCTCAAGAGCCATCGCCAGGCGGATTTCCAGCGATTCGAAGCCACCGTCATGCGCGAGCCGGCCATAGTCGCTTGCGACGCCGTGGGCGGCGGCATCGACTATCTCCTGCGCGTGGTGACCACCGATATCGATTCCTACCAGCGCCTGATCGACGGCTTGCTCGAGGCTGAGATCGGTATCGACCGCTATTTCACCTATATCGTCACCAAAACCATCAAGCAGACGGGATTCCCGCTCGAGATCATCGAGGGTACCATCTCTTGAACTGCCGTCGCAGGATTGGACCCCAATGACCGCCATGCCCACCTTCCTGGATTTTCCCGCCCGCCTTGCCGGCGACCGCAAGCCCCGAATGGTGATCTTCGGTGCCGGCCATGGCAGCACCTATCCCGTCAAGGACAGTGCTCCCTATGCCCTGGCGCCGGACGCCATCCGCGCCGCCAGCCAGGAGGATGCCGGTCTGGTCGAGCATTGGGATTTCGACCTCGGCGGGCCGCTCTTCGATGGCAAACCCGCTTCATGCGTCGATGTCGGCAATATCGAGACCGTCATGCGCGACAATGCCGCGAACCGGGACCGGATCGAGGCGAAGACGCGCGAGATCCTTGCGGCAGGCGCCATCCCCCTCCTGCTTGGCGGCGATGATTCCATCCCCATTCCCTTTCTTGCCGGCTTTGCCGATCGCGGCCCGATCTGGATCCTGCAGATCGATGCGCATATCGACTGGCGCGACGAATTGCATGGCGAGCGCCATGGCTATTCCAGCCCGATGCGCCGCGCGAGCGAGATGGGGCACGTCGCCGGCATCGTGCAGGTGGGCATGCGCGGCGTCGGCAGTGCCCGCCTGGCGGAAATCGAGGCAGCCCGAAGCTATGGCAGCCATCTGGTGACTGTTCGCGAGATTCACGCCCGAGGCATCGAGGCTGCGCTTCGGCACATTCCTGCTGGAGCGCAGGTCGTCGTCACCCTCGATTGCGATGGCCTCGATCCGGGTATCTTGCCCGGGGTGGCGGCCCGCACGCCGGGCGGCCTCAGCTATACCCAGGTGATCGACCTGATCGCCGGCCTCGGCAAGCGAGCCAGGATCGCCGGCTTCGATCTCGTCGAGCTCTATCCGCCCGCCGATGAAAGCGGCCTGTCGGCGCTCACGGCGGCACGGCTTCTCGTCAATGTGATCGGGACCATCGCCAGGCAGGTTTGAAAGCCGGCTTGCTCTGATAGCATGATGGCCCGACAAGGTTTCATCCGCCGTCGAGAGGACATCCCATGCGCTTTACCCGTCTCGTTCTGCCCTTGCTTGCGCTTTTCGTTGTCACGCCCGCCTTCGCCAAGATGGTGGTCAAGCCGGTCGACTGGACCTTGGATGGCACGACCTTCAAGAGCCTGCTGATCTATGACGATGCCCCCAAGGCCAAGCGCCCCGGCCTGGTCATGGTGCCCAACTGGTATGGCGTGGGTGACACCGCCATCGAGAAGGCCAAGAAGATTGCGGGCAAGGACTATGTCATCCTGCTCACCGACATGTATGGCGAGGGTGTCCGCCCCAAGAATGACACGGAAGCGAAGGCTGCCATCGCCCCGCTCTATGGCGACCGCGCCTTGATGCGCAAACGCATCGACAAGGCTTTCGAGCAGTTGAAGGTCAACACCACCAATGCACCGATCGACCAGTCCCGGTTGGCGGCAATCGGCTTTTGCTTCGGCGGCAGTGCCGTGCTCGACTTGGCGCGCAGTGGCGCCGACGCGAAGGCGGTGATCTCCTTCCATGGCGGCCTCGGCACCGACGACCCGGCCCTGGCCAAGACCATCCAGGCACGCGTGCTCGCCATCAACGGGGCCGACGATACCGCCACCATTCCGGACGTGCCCAAATTCACCGAAGAGATGCGGAGCAGCCCGGCCGACTGGCAATTTGTCGAGATCGGCCATGCCGTGCATTGCTTTACGGAAACCGAGGCAACCGGCAAGACCGGCAATTGCCGCTACGATGCCAAGGCCGCCGCGAGATCCTATGCGATGATGCGGTCCTGGCTGGCCGAGAGCTTTGCTAAGAATTGAAGGCAATCGACTGACGTGGGCCGGCCGCTGTCAGCTTTTATACCAGCATAAGAAGCGGCCTTCCCGGCATCGCTTCTCCCAAGCAAAGGAGCGATGTTCAGGGAGAAGATCATGATCGAGACCGGAAACACGGCAGCCGCAAAATTCGATACCGGCCGGGCCGCCGAATATGCGGTCCAAAGCCGTATCGCCCTTGCGGGCTACGATGCGTGCCACGAACTCGGCGCCTGCCTGCTCGCCGCCGATCTGGGCCCTGGCCGCGCCGCACGGGTTCTGGTGGCTGGAGCCGGCGGCACCGCCCAGGAAATTATCTCGGCGGCCCGCCTCGAGCCCCTCTGGCACTTTACCGCCGTGGATCCTTCGGCTCCCATGCTCGAACTCGCGATGGCCGCTGTCGGCGAGGCCGGCCTCACGGCGCGAACGACGCCCATGCTGGGTGAGCTTGCGGCTCTGCCGGAGGAGGCCGTCTATGACGCCGCGAGTTTGATCGGCGTTCTGCACCACTTGCGCGGCCTTTCCGCCAAGCAAGACATCCTCAAGGCGTTGGCGGCCCGTCTCAAGCCTGGGGCACCTCTCATCCTGGCCGGCAACCGGCATGCCTATGCGAGCAGGCCGCTGTTCCTGGCGGCCTGGGGCGAGCGCTGGCGTATGCATGGAGCATCGGCCGACGAGATCGAGGCAAAGCTGGGCAAGATCCGGCAAGGGGCCGATCCGCCTGCTTCCGACCAGGATGTGGCTGAGATGTTGACGCAGGCCGGCTTCGAGGAGCCGACCTTGTTCTTCTCGAGCCTGTTCTGGGGCGGCTGGATCGCGCATCGGCGCGGTTGAGGCACGACTAGGGCTGTCGGTCGAGCTTCGCGGCATAACCGGGGCGGCGCCCCGGGCTCACCCCTTGGCGTCGACCTGATAGGCAGCCAGGAAGATGCGAACCGCCTCTCCGGCATGGGCTCGCAGCACGTTCGGCTTCGGTATAGCTCCATTGCCCAGGAGCATGACATCGTTGACCGGTCCCCCCATCACCAGCCAGTTGAAGAAGGCGGCGGCGGCTCGAACGTCCGATGTACGGATGAGGCCCCTTTCGACATAGCGTGCGAATATCGTCGCCAGCCGGTTGATCGAGCGCATCGGGCCGCGCTCGTAAAGCACCTTGCCGAGGTCGGGAAAACGCTCGGCCTCGGCGATCGCCAGGCGCCGCAATTGCAGCAGGCGCGGTGTCATCACCAATGCGAGCTGAAGTTCGGCGAATTCGAGCAGGAATTTCTCGATCGGGAGATCGTCGGGCGGATCGGCGACCTGTTCCTGCAACTCGTCGCCGGCCTGCCCCGTCATGCCGCTCGCTATTTCGAGGAACAGCGTCTCCTTGCTCTGGAAATGGGCATAGACGGTCTGCTTCGACACATCGGCCGTCGCCGCGATCTCATCCATGTTGGTGGCCAGGAAGCCGTGCTTGAGGAAGAGGTCGGTTGCCGCCGCAACGATGCTTTTGCGTGTACGCTCGACCCGAATTCTTGCGCCGTTGCTCATGGTCGCCATGCCCCCTGTCCCTGGATAGCACCGGTTCGCGAATAGACCATCCGGATTGACAAATCAAACTGGACGGTACAGTCTAGTTAATGAAGCGACTCGGGGGGACAAGGTTATGGCGCACCTGCATGGAAGGGCTCTCCCTCTCACCTGTCTGTGCGGACAGGTCGTGCTCGAAGCGGCCGACGCCCCCATCGTCACCGCTGTCTGCCATTGCACGAGTTGCCGTACCGCTAGGGAACGCATTGAGGCCCTGCCAGGGGCGCCTGGGATGGCGGAGGACGACGGTGGCACAGCCTTCGTGCTCTACCGAAAGGACAGAGTTCGTTGCATCGCGGGAGCCGAGTTGCTGCGTGAATACCGGCTGACGCCTACCGCCAAGACCCGGCGTGTCCTGGCGCATTGTTGCAACGCTCCCATGTTTCTCGAATTCGAAAAAGGGCACTGGCTGAGCCTCTACAGGCAGCGCTTTGCCGCCAGCGATCGACCCGCCCTGGAAATGCGGGTGATGACCGGGGATCGGAGAGCCGGCTTCGAACGCAAAGACGACATGCCCAGCTACGCCTCGCATTCGGGACGTTTCATGTGGAAGCTGCTTTCGGCCTGGATCGCTATGGGTTTTCGGGCGCCGAAGATCGATTATGTGAAAGGCGGGGTTGGTCACTATGCCGGTTGAGAAGATTGCGATCCAGAACGTGGTGTCACCCGGGCATGTCGTTCGTGTCGACAAGGCCAAGTATGAGGCGATGAAAACGGCGCTCCTTGCCGTCTTGCCCGAAACCTCGCCTGGCCTGACGGTAGCCGAAGCCAAGCAGCATTTGTTGCCCTTGCTGTCGCAGGCTCTCTTTCCGGGCGGCGCGAAGGCCGGCTGGTGGCTGAAAGCCGTTCAACTCGATCTCGAGGCGAAGGGCACCGTGGTGCGCGAAGCAACCAAGCCTCTGCGCCTCCATCGCAAAGTCTGAGGATATTGCGAGGGCATGTTGGCAGTCTCCTCGGGGCCTCTCATGCGAGTGTGATCTTCATTCGGTCGCATTCTTCTGTAGATTCTGCGACCAACCAGCCGAATTGCCGGAGACGACCATGAAGACCCTTGCCATCGCTACTGGCGCCCTGCTGCTGTTTGCCGGTTCTGCCTTCGCCGATGGATTTGCTCTCAAGGAGAACAAATTCGCTCCGCCGCCCTTGGATTCCAAGAAGGCGTCAGGCCCCTATGATTGGACGGGGTTTTATGCCGGCGGTCATGCCGGCCTGTCCCAGGGCAGGTCGAAATTGAGCACGGATGGCAACAGCCGATCCTCCTCGGACCTCGGTTCCAGTTTCGGGGCTCATGCGGGTTATAATTACCAGTTCAATCGCGGGGTCGTGTTCGGAGGCGAGACCGACGTTTCTCGCTGAATGGCCGTTCCGGCCGCAAACCGGACTTGGTCGCGGCGATGACGATGCCGAGGCAGACCAGGCCAAGACCCCCTGCGAAGTTCCAGCCAAGCCTTTCTCCGAGGAATAGGTCTCCCGCCAGACTGGCGGTGATCGGATTGACCGCCACCGCGATCGCCACCAGCGTCGGCGTCGTATGGGTGACTGCGAAAGACCATAGGAAGAAGACCAGCGCGCTGCCGACAATGCCGAGATAGCCGGCGGCAAGCCAGGCTTCCGACGGGAGCCAGCGAAGATTGGTCAATCCTCCGCCGATTGCTGCGACCGAGACGAGGCAGAGCGCGCCGATACCCATCGCTGTCAACGTGAAACGAACGGGTCCCGAACGAGCGATGAAAGACCGGGACCAGATCGTATAAAGAGCCATGACAAGCGCCGCCCCGAGCATCAGGAGGTCGCCCCGCCAGGCCCCCGGCGGTGCTGTGGAGAGGCCCGAGAGCAGCGCGAGCGTCACCCCGGACATGGTAACCAGGACCCCCAGGACCTTGCGGGCATTCATGGTCTCGGCGCGCAGAGCCGAGGCCGCCAGCATGGTCAAGACCGGTAACGCCGACAAGGCAATGGCGCCGCGCGCTGCCGTGGTGAAATAGAGCGCCGCATTGAACAGGATCGGGAACAGTCCAAAGAACAAGAGGCCCAGCCCGACCACGCCCGGCCAGTCGCGACGCGGCGGCCAGGCTTCGCGGCGCAGGCATGCAACGGGCAGGAGAAAGAGGAAGCCGAGGCCGAAACGCAGTGCGCCAAGCGTGATCGGGTCGATCGTCTTCGAGAGCGACCGCGTGGCGACCACAGCGGTACCCCCGATGCCGCTCGACAGGATGGCCGCCAGAACACCCCACATTACCCCTGCTCCCGCTGCGTGGTCACGAGCATGGATAGCGCAGGCACACCGTTCGAGAGAATTGCATTTGTCTGATGAATATCATCACGGAATGTGATGACCACTCGATTGCGGTATGTTGAGTTGCCTTCCGCATCCGTGGCACTGCGAATCAGATTCCCGCACCATCCTTGCGGTTGTCTCATGGGCTTTCGATGCCTGGCGGTTCGGCGGAGCTCGCAAATCGACCTGCTCAACTCTGGGCCAAGAAGCCACGAGCTGACGGAGGCCATTCCTGTCCGCTATTCTCCGATTAATAGCGAACGATTTCCTTCCGGCACGCTTCTGTAAAACCATACAAAAGGTCGTATTCCGGGAGCTTCTTGGCGTCCAGATGAGAGAAATCGACCTTCTCTGAAGAATATCTGTTGACGATGGTTTCCAGAACTTCATCGGCCCTGGCGATCACCTCGTCTCCTGAAAATAATTTCATTCTATTTTTAATGGAGTAAAGTTTAACCAATTTCCCCGAATCGGTTAAATTATTCTCCATAGCATCGCCGTATACTTTCGATGCTTCGTCAATAAATTCTCCAAATATTCTTTCTCGCCGTGACATTTCGTTGGAAAGACGCTGAACTCTTTGCTGATAACTCTGATTGAGCCACGTCGTTGCAAAGGATGCGAATGCGCCGATACTCGATCCGGCAAGGGCCGCCAAAGCCGATAAATATGCTCCGTCCATGGCTTCCCTTTCCGGAAGTTCACCTGTCTCGACGAGTTTATCCCGGGTTCCGAACGAATTATCAAGGAGCCTTCCCCGCCTATGGAAAGCGAGCGGGAAGAGCAGAGCTGTCTAGAGCACGCAGGATGCCCCGCCTGGTCGCTGCCATCGTGCCTTGTGCATAGGCTCGACGGAACGGGTCTCTGACAGGCAACCTTCCAGGCGCCACCATCACGAAGGACAATGCTGCTCGGAGTGCCGGGAGGGGACTCACAAGGAAATTGCATTTCTCGCATAGGCATCATCATGATGTGTGATGACATTGCCGTTGCTCGATCCTGATCTCTTGAGAGCCTTTCTGGCCGTGGCCGACCATAGCTCCTTCACGCGGGCGGCCGCGCGGCTCAATCGCACGCAATCAGCCGTGAGCATGCAGATTCGGCGTCTCGAAATGCGGGTCGCCGCGGAGTTGTTCCGTCGCAACACCACCACGGTCGAGTTGACCCAGGCCGGTGAAGGCCTACTCACCTATGCGCGGCGCATCCTCGCCCTGAACGAGGAGGCGGTCGGCAGGCTTCGCCAACATCGGCTCGAGGGCCGCGTGCGGCTGGGTGTAATGGATGATTACGGAAGCCACGTTCTGCCCGCCTTGCTGGCGCGCTTCCTCACCCTCTATCCGCGTATTCATGTCGAGATGGAAACCGGCCTGACCAGCACCATGCTCGGCCGCCTCGGCGAAAGCTATGATCTCGTCATCGCCATGCATGCCCGGGGGCATGAGGACGGCGAATTGCTGCGGCTGGAGCAGCCGGTCTGGGCAGCCAGCACGGCGCACCGGGCCTGGCTCATCGATCCTCTCCCGGTGGCACTCTATCCGATGGGCTGTCTCTTCCGTAAATGGGCAATCGAGGCCCTTGATGCCGCGCAGCGGCCGTGGCGGCTGGCTTTCGTGTCCCATAATCTGGCGACAGTGGAAGCGATTGCGGCCCAGGGACTGGCGGTCACGGTGGTGAAATCGAGCTTCCTGCCGCGCAGCTTGCAAAGCCTTTCGCCGGAAGAAGGCCTACCCGCCCTGCCCGGCGCCGAGATCAGGCTCCATGCCGGCCCCGGCCTGACGCGGGCGGCGGGGCTGCTCGCCGATCATTTGCGCGAAGCCTTTGCCAGGATGCCGGTCGAACCGGCGGTAAAGAGCAATCGAGCCCGTTGAGGGACATTACGCGGCCCGGGCCGCCGAGGCGCGCAAACCGGAGATGGGGGCATCATAGTCGAGATCGGGGCCGAGAGGCACGATACGGCCCGGATTGATCCAGGGGTGGCTGGCATAATAGTGCCCCTTGATGTGATCCATGGCGATGGTCGGCCGGATAAGCGGATGCTGATGAAACGCCCGCGTATAGTCCCAAAGTGCAGGGTAGTCGGTGATCATGCGCCGGTTGCATTTGAAGTGGCCATGATAGACCGGGTCGAAGCGCAGCAATGTCGTAAACAGGCGGATGTCGGCCTCGGTGATGCGTTCGCCCAGCAGGAATGCCTGGCGTTCGAGCCGGTGCTCCAGCCAGTCCAAGGTTTCGAAGACGGCTTTCGCCGCCTCCTCATAGGCGGCCTGCGTGGTGGCGAAGCCCGCCTTATAGACACCATTGTTGAGGCTTTCATAGACGCGTTCGTTGACGGTATCGATCTCCGTGCGCAGGTCGCTCGGATAGTAGTCGCCGGGGCTGGCACCAATGCCATCGAAAGCCGAATTGAACATGCGGATGATCTCGGCCGATTCGTTGGAGACGATGCGCCGGCTTGCCTTGTCCCAAAGCACGGGGACGGTAACGCGCGTGGTGGCGCCGGGATCCCCCAGCGTATAGAGCTCGTGAAGCTTGGTGACAGCGTTCACATTATCCGCCACGACGCCGGGCCCGGGATCGAAGCTCCAGCCGTCCTCTCCCATCAACCAGTTGACCACGGAGATGCCGATCAACCTCTCCAGCCCCTTGAGGCTGCGCATGATCAGGGTACGATGGGCCCAGGGGCAGGCCAGTGAGACATAGAGATGATAGCGCCCAGCCTCGGCCTTGAAGGCCGCGTCCGCCTGGGACGAAATCCAGTTCCGATACACCGAGGGCGGCCGCTTCAACCTGCCGTCGGCCATCAGCTTGGCCGGGGCGGTGCGATGCCATTGCCCGTCGATCAACTCGCCCATGATGCAGCCTCGCGCTTACTCAATCCGTCTTGACGCCACGGTAGACAACGTGCCGAAGGCGGGAATGCTGTCATGGGATGACGCGCACGAATAGTCGCCATCTCTAGAACCTATCCATCGACGAAATCGATAAGAGGCCGCTTCGATGCGCGCGACGGCCCTGTTTTGGCAAGCCGGATCAAGGCCAATATCCTACCATGCCGGTCTCTGAGCGGAGACGACCTTGCCCATGCTGCCTTTCGCCGATGCCGCCATATCGTCGACCTTCGCGGCTCTGCCGCAGCACCTTTGCCAGCCCGTGCTCGGGTTGCGCGAGATGATCCTCGAGGTCGGTTCCAGCTTGCCCGAGCTCGGCGGCATGGTGGAAACCTTGAAATGGGGTGAGCCCGCCTACCATCCCGTACGCAAACGGGTCGGCACCACCATTCGGATCAACGCCCACCGGCGATCGGAAAATTGCTATGCGCTCTACGTGCCCTGCCAGACCCGGCTCGTCGAGCTCTACCGCTCGCATTACCCCGATATATTCACCTATGAAGGCCGGCGCGCCTTGTTGTTCTATCCCGCGACGCCGCCGCCCGATGCGCCCCTCCAGCACTGTATCGCCATGGCGCTGACCTGCCATCTCCGGGGCCATGGCGCCCGCTAGGCATCCCTACTTGCGTGAAACGAGCGCCGCCGTCACGCCCAGGCCGATGAAGGACAGGCCGGCAAACCAGCGCTGGAACCGCAGGAAGCGGCGGCTGCGGCGCAGGAAATCCCCGGCCGCGCCGGCTGCCAGGGCGAACATGGCATCGCTCAGCATGCCAAGCCCCATGAAGGTGAAGCCGAGCACGAGGACCTGCCAATGCAAGCCGCCGCGCGCCGGGTCGACGAACTGCGGCAGGAAGGCCAGGAAGAAGATCGCCGTCTTCGGATTGAACAGATTGACGATGAAGCCTTCCTGAAACAGCCGATGCAGCGGCTTGGTCGACTTGGCAGAGATCTCCAGAGGCAGATCCGGCGCCATCAGCGTACGGATGCCGATCCAGATCAGATAGGCCGCGCCCAGATACTTGACCACGGAAAAGGCAAGGGTCGAGGAAACGATCAGGGCAGACAGCCCGACCGCGGCAGCGACGATGTGGACGATGGTGCCGAGATGGATGCCGAGGACCGAGACCAGGCCCGCGACCTTGCCTCGTTCGACCGAGCGCGCCACGATGAAGAGCACTGCCGGTCCTGGGGTCAGCAGCAGCGTGATCGATGCGAGAACGAAAAGTCCCCAGAGTGTCGGATCAGGCATAGGTCGCTCCTTGTCATTTCTTGCGGCGGAGCAAGCCACAAGGCCGTGGACAAGGCAAGAACCTCGTCACAGGAGCCCCTTGGCGAGAGCCTCTATCCCCTTGTCGAGGGCATGCTATGCTAAAATATTGCCATCGACTCGTCCGACCTTGTCGTGCCGGCAATGCCTGACGTTGGGGCTCCTCATGAAGCTGTCCGCCTGCACCGCCCTCCTCCTCCTGCCACTGCTGGGCACCTCCGTCCTGGCAGAGGAATTCGCGCCGCCTGATCTGACGGTGGAGCAGCCCAAACATAAGAAGCCGGCCGCCATGGCCGGCAAGGCTCCTGCGTTGGGAAATTCCGCCTCGCAATGGACACCGGATGCGAAAGACAAGGCGTCCAAGGCTTTCACGGCTCGCCCCGACATTTGCGGTGGCTGTGAACTCAAGCTCAACGCCCGCCAGGTCAACCGGGAAGATCGGCTTCGACGTCCGTTTGAGGCGTTCGAGTGAGATCCTTTCCCTTGCGGGTTGCCTGGAGGCGGCATGGCGCGTGAACTCTGGCTGATCCGCCACGGCGAAAGCACCGCCAATGCCGGGGCTGCCAGCAAGGACGCCTCTTCGGCGCCGCTTACCGAAACCGGCTGGCAACAGGCGCGCATGGTAGCGGCCAAATTCGAACGAGCCCCGGAACTGATTGTCGTGTCACCCTATCTGCGAGCGCGTCAAACGGCGGCGCCGACGGCCGAGCGTTTTGCGGCGGTGCCGATCGAAACCTGGCCGGTGCAGGAATTCACCTATCTGTCGCCCGTTCGCTGCGCGAACACCACGATGGAGCAGCGGCGCCCGCTGGTGGACGCCTATTGGCATCTTGCCGATCCCAAACGGGTCGACGGTCCGGGCGCCGAATCCTTTGCCCAGATGCTGGAGCGCGTACGAACCACCGCCCGCCGCATCGAAGCGCTCGGCCTCGAACGCATCGCCATTTTCACACATGGCCACGTCATGCAGGCTTGGCGCATGCTGGCCGAACATCCCGAGGCGAGCGACAGGGTAGACATGAAACGCTATTTCAGCGCCTTCCTTGGCCGCCCGATCGAGAATGGCGAATGGATGTCCGCGAATGCCTATGCCAGGGTGGCACGGAGCTAGGGCCGAAAAGTCGGAGCAGCTTTCGCTGGTGCATTGTCCGGAAGTGGCTGGAACGCCGCCTTTGTCATGCCCGGGCTTGTCCCGGGCATCCAGCGGCCCCGCCTTCGACGCCTGGAAGGGCGCTGGATTGCCGGTTCAAGCCCGGCAATGACAAAGGTCGAGCCAGTTCGTTCCTTTATTGACGGACTTGCCTGGAACCGCAAAGGCGCGGTCTCCCCTGCACGGTACGCCTTGACCAGGACGATCAGGCCGTCGCGGTAACCTGGATTTCGACCAACAGTTCCGGCAGGGCCAGGCGCGCTTCCACGGTCGCGCGGACAGGCAGGTTGTTCATGTCGACCCACTTGTCCCAGACCGCGTTCATCTGGCCGAAATGAACGATGTCGCGCAGCCAGATGCTGGCCGTGAGCAGGTTCGCCTTGGAGCTGCCGGCTTCGGCCAGCAGGGCATCGATCTGCGCCAGGATGTCGGCGGTCTGCGCCGAGGTGTCGCCGCTGGTATCAGCCGCGGTGATTCCGGCCGTGGTGACGACGCCATTGGCGACGACCGCCTTGCAGAAACGCGGGCCGGGATGAAGACGCTTGACCATGGGAGTGTCCTTCCTTGAAAAGTCAGGGCCCTCCTCTACAGCATCGAATCCGATTCAGAAATCACATCAGGCACGGAAACTCTTTCCTGCGATGTTGGGGGATGAACTGGCCGAACGTCTCACAGATTCCTACATCTGGTGTTAAGGCCGATTGTTGCCAAATATAGGCCTGTTCATCCGTATGAGGCGTTTACAATGTCCCTCACCCCTTCCCTCAGCCGCGCCGCCCGCGCCCTCCTGGATTTCGAAATTGCCGATCTGGTGAAGCGGTCCGGCGTGCCGAAAGTTATCATCGCCGAGTTCGAAAAGGGCGGTCGGGTACCGCAGAGACAGGATCTGGCGGCCATGCGCCTCGCCTTCGAGGAAGCCGGCATCCAGTTCCTCGAGGACGATGGCAACGGCCCGGGCCTGCGCCTGCGTCGCGGGGCGCGCCAATCCGGCCTTCGGCCGGAAGAACTCACCGCAGAAAACGACGATTGAGCCATTGGTTGACCGCCTGTTCCGGAGTCACGCGCGGAACAGACAGTCAAAGGCAGGCATGAAAGAAGGAGAGCAAGCAAGGTTGCAGGTCCGGCAGCCGCCAGGAAATCACCGCACTGCGATGGCTAGGACATTTCGATTGAGACAGATTGCTTTGACGTCTTCCTCCTCCGCCCCTCCCATCGAAAGCCGCCGCGCCGTGATGGCGATCATTGAAATGGATGGCGAGGACACGCTGGCGCAAGTGCGCCGGCACTTTCCCAATGCCACGGTTTTCTTGCTGACGGCTCAGCCAGGTGATTCTGACGGCAAGCTGGTTTCGGCCGAACAAGTCGTCTCGGCGCTCGAAACCTGGGCCGGCCCGGACCAGGCCCCGTATCTGATGCCGATACTCACCCCTCGCCAGCAGGATATTCTGGATCTGATCGTTCAGGGCAAGTCGAACAAGGAGATCGCCAGGGCTCTGGCCATCTCTCCCTTCACGGTGCGCAACCACGTCTCGCTGCTGCTACGCGTTCTCAATGTCGCATCGCGAGAGGAAGCCGCGAGCAAGGCAGCCGAAGGCACCATCTTGCGGCAGTGAGGGGCAAACCTCGCTTTGGCCGAGGCGCAGTTCCTACCGAGCGTTGAAATGATTGGCTCTCGATGCCTGCGGCTGTTGGTGTGCCGGTCTTCGGGCCGGCAGTTCTACCCCGAAAGATGCCGGTCCGAAGACCGGCACACCAACAGCCGCCGTCGCAGCCTCGATATTCCTGCAGCTTGGTATTACTCGAATGGGGTCAAGCTACCTCATTGCTTGGATGAGAATCACTGCGCCTTGGTCGCATCGGGCAGTTGTTCCATGCCTGGCAGCATGTAGCCCGAGGTCACGCTTCCCGTCAGCTCGCCACCCTGGCATTCGAGGGCGGTTTCTTCATAGCTGAAGGTCGTGACGATCACGCCCTTCTGGCGATCGGTGACGCGGAACTGATTACCGACGCGGGCCTGGTAGCGAGCGGCCTGCGAACCGACACGCATGATGCCCTCGCCGTCGACCAGTTTCTGGCGTGTGCGGTTTTCGCCATCGGCAACGGCTCCTTCGGCCACGCCGGCCATATGGGTGCGCTGCACCGCCTTCAGATGTTCGAGACAGGCCTCGAAATTGGCGAAGTGCTGGGCTGGAACCGGAAGCGGCGGCAAGCGCCCGCTCGCGAGCACCGAGGTGGTAGGAAATCCGCTTACAAGACCCGCAAGCAGGATAGCCGCAATCCGTCTGCGACAGGAGGGAGGTGAGGCCATGGGTTCATTCTCGTGTTTGATCATATCACGGCGGTTATGCCGATGGATGGACAGATGGAAGCACTCTTGGCGCGAGATCTCCCGCTTGGCGATTTCCCAGGAAACAGAGAGTGCCGTGCTCGGCAAGATCATAGGAAACGGGTCGCGACTTGGTCACGCCTGGGGAACAAGGACCTCCCAATCGAATTGGAGGTTCAGGATATGAAGTCTACGCTCGAAAACAAGGTCGCGATCGTCACCGGCGCCAGCTCCGGCATCGGCGAAGCCTCGGCCCGTTTGTTTGCCGCCGAAGGCGCCGCAGTCGTCCTGTCAGGTCGGCGTCGAGATGCACTCGAAAGGGTCGTCGCCGAAATTGCGAATGCCGGCGGAAAGGCCGTCTCGGTGGCCGGCAACATCCAGGACGAGGATCACCAGATCGCCCTGGTTGAGGCCGCCCAGCAGCATTTCGGCGGGCTCGACGTCGCCTTCAACAATGCGGGCACCACCGGAGAAATGGCGCCGCTGACCGAGCTTTCTCTGGAAAGCTGGCGCGATACGCTCGACGTCAATCTGACCAGTGCCTTCCTCGCGGCCCGGCACCAGATCCCCGCCATGCTGGCGCGCGGCGGCGGCGCCCTGGTGTTCACCTCGACCTTCGTCGGTTATACCGTCGGTTTTCCCGGCATGGCCGCCTATGCCGCCAGCAAGGCTGGCCTGATCGGCCTCACCCAGGTGATCGCCACCGAATACAGCCCCAGGGGTATCCGGGCCAATGCCCTGCTGCCGGGCGGCACCGATACACCGATGGGACGAAGCGTTTCCAACACGCCGGAGGCACGCGCCTTCGTGGAGGGGCTGCATGCCCTCAAGCGCCTGGCCTCGCCCGAGGAGATCGCCCGTTCCGCTCTCTATCTCGTTTCGGACCTGTCGAGCTTCGTGACCGGAACGGCCCACTTGGCGGATGGCGGTGTCTCGATCATGAAAACCTGAAGCACTTCCGATCAAAAACAGTCCCTGGGGCGAGATCGCCGGTCACACGCAATCAACCTCGGGTAACCAGGCCAGCCTCTCTCGCGATAGTTTGGCAGCGGGCCAGGGCCCAGGCGAGATCGGCTGCGCCCTGGGCCCAGGGCAGCCTGGTAGACATTCTCCAGCCCGATGCGCAACTGGTAGCCTGCAAGCAGGTGCCCCTCCCGCAGGCGCCAGGGCTGGGTGGTTTCGAAAAACCTGGCCTGCGACTCCAATCCTCCCGACAAAGGATGCAGATCGATCGATTTGCCGAATTCTGCCCGAAGCACTGCGGTGATTTCTTCGGGCCGCAATTGGGTCTTCCGGGAAGATCTACCATCTCTGCCTTCATCCGATGTCGTGGTCGTCATTCGATGTCTCGGCGGAGCTAGGCGCCTTCGATGAAGGCCCGCCGCCGCACGATCTCGGCGGCGAGGAAATCGAGAAAGGCCCGTATGCGCGGAGCGTCGCGCAGATCGGGATGGGTGAGCAGCCAGAGATCGGCCCCGAAATCCGGATTGACCGGTCCAATACGACGCAAGCTCGGCCTGGTTCCGGCGATGAAACAGGGCAGATGACCGATGCCGATGCCGGCCTCGACGGCTTCGGCGAGGCCGAGCACCGAGTTGACGCGATAGACGATGCGTTCCGGCGCGACGTGCGTCTTGACGTAGCGCACGGCCTTGAGCGCGGCGAGATTGTCGCCGAGTGCCACCCAGCGCCGCCCATGCAACGCTTCAAGATCCGGCAGGTCGGGATCGGAGAAATCGTCTGCCCTGCCATAAAGTGCCCAGCCGATGCGGGCGACGCGTCGACCCACGAGCGTGTCTGGCGGGGTATCGGAAGCACGGATGGCGATATCGGCATCCCGCTTGGACAGGTTCAGCGCTGCATTCGACAGGATCACGTCGAGCCGCATGCTCGGATAGGCCTCGCCGAACCTGGCAAGCAGCGGTGTCAGCAGTTCGACCAGTAATGTGTCGTTGGTGGTTATGCGCAATTCACCGGCAAGGTCGAGTTCGCCACCGGCAAGCCTGCGCAGGACCGAGACAATATCCTCGTCGACACGGCTCGCCAATCCGGCCACTTCCTCACCGGCCGATGTCAGCGTGTAGCCTGTACGATGCTTTTCGAACAGAGTGACGCCGAGCGCCTGTTCGATCAGGCGCAGCCGCCGGAACGCGGTCGAATGATCGATGCCGATGCGTGCGGCCGCCGCGGGCAGGTTCCTGGCGTCGGCGACGGCCTTTACCAGACGCAGGTCGTCCCAGGCCAAATTCGGAAAACCGTCCCCCACGGCAAAGTCCCCCAGCGGCGCCTAGGCGCATGCCACATCAATAGTATCTTTCAGATCGACAATTCAATACCTTTCACCCCAACCAATTCATTGCGCCGACGCAATGGCAATTCCTGGCATATCGGGCCTATCTCACTCATCGAGGGACAGGAATCCCGACCGAAAGGAATTTCGCCATGAGCGGCAAAGGCATCCATCACGTCACGGCCATCGCGGGTCCTGCCCAGCGCAATCTCGATTTCTACACCCGCATACTTGGCCTGCGACTGGTCAAGAAGACCGTGAATTTCGACGATCCCGGCACCTATCACCTCTATTACGGCGATGAGGCCGGCCATCCCGGCAGCATCCTGACCTACTTTCCCTGGGAACATGTTGCGCCGGGCCGTGTCGGCCTTGGTGAAACGCAGGAAACCATGCTGCGGGTGCCGGAAGGCTCGCTTGGCTATTGGACGCATCGCCTCGTCGAGAATGGCGTCGCCCATCAGCCGCTGACCAAGCGTTTTGGCGAGCCCCTGCTGTCCTTCCAGGACCCGGACGGCATGCGCCTCGCCCTCGTTGCCGTACCCGGCATTGGGAACGAACCTGGTTGGACCGGCGCCGGCATCCCCGCCGATGCTGCCATCCGCGGTTTCCACAGCGTCAATCTCCTGCTCGCGGAAGCGGCGCCGACTGGTGCCATCCTCACCGATGTTTTCGGCTTCGGCGAGGTCGGGCGTGAAGGCAGCCTGGTGCGCTATCGGGTGGCCGACGGCGGGGCAGGCAGCATCGTCGACATCCACGAGGCGAGCGGCCTCCTGCCGGCCCGTCTCGGCGGTGGCTCGGTGCATCACATCGCCTTTCGTGCCGCCGATGATGCCGAGGAGGCCGCGATGGTGCGCAGGCTCGCCGAGAACCATGGCATCCGCACCACGGAGCAGAAGGACCGCAATTATTTCCGTTCCGTCTATTTCCGGGAACCCGGACATGTCCTGTTCGAGATCGCGACCGATATTCCTGGCTTTGCCGTGGACGAGCCGGCATCGACGCTCGGCGAAACCCTGAAACTGCCGGTGTTCCTGGAAGCCCGCCGTTCGGGTCTGGAAGCCACCCTGCCCCGCCTGGAGCAAAGCGCGTCCTAGAAGCGCTCCTTGTTCTAGCTGCCCTGTCCGGCATGGCCGGCCAAACGTCCCCATCCCCCGAACCGAGGAGGCAATAGTTATGACCACGACATCGCAATTATCGTATATCCACCGCTTCGTTCCCGGACAGGATATGAAGAGGCCCCCTCTCCTGCTCCTGCACGGGACGGGTGGTGACGAAAACGATCTAATCGGCCTGGGCGAGCTGGTTGGGCCCGGCAGTGCTCTGCTCTCCCCGCGCGGCAACGTGCTGGAGCACGGCATGCCCCGGTTTTTCCGACGCCTGAGCGAAGGCGTGTTCGATGAAGAAGATCTGCGCCGGCGGGCCGTCGAATTGGCAGGCTTCATTGCGCAGGCGCGCGAGGCGTACGGCCTCGATGCTCCCATCGCCTTAGGCTTTTCCAACGGTGCCAATATCGCCGCCGCGCTCTTGCTGCTGCATCCGCAGGCGCTTGCCGGCGCCGCACTGCTCCGACCGATGACGCCCTTGCGAACGGCGCCTTCGACGGAGTTGGGCGGCAAGCCGGTGCTGATGCTTTCCGGGGCCGCCGATCCGATCGTGCCGGCAGCGAATGCCGGCAGGCTGGCCGATCTCCTGAAGGAACGCGGCGCCGCCGTGCGCCACGAGACGCTCCCGACCGGCCATGGCCTGACGCAGGCCGATGTCGCGCAGACCAAGGCTTGGCTTGCTGGCCTGTAGATCCTTGGCAAGCAAGGCGCCATCTCTCGGACAAGGAGCCATCTCTCGGAAGCGCGATCATCCGTGCTTCCGGGAGATTCTGCCTGCCTCTCAATCGTGAACCGGATAGGGGCCTTCCGAGAAGACCCTGTCGTGATAGCCCTTGCTGCCGACTTCGCCTGTAAGTGGGCTGCGGAAATTCTGTCCCTCGCGCAGGCAGTCGAGCATGTGCCGGAAATCGTAGCGCGGGCACCAGCCGAGTTCGGCCCGTGCCCGCGCATTGACATAGATGCGATCCACCTGCGGAAACAGGCTCCATCCCCTGGCGGTATAAAGCTCGGCGCAATCGGGAAACAGCCGGTGTACGAGCGCCGGCGCGTCGGCCCGCAGTGCCGCGCCGTCGTCCGGGCCGAACGGCGTGGTTGCGGAGATGATATAGCGGCCGAAACCCAGCGCCGGCGCCCTGTCCGCCGCCGCCAGATGGGCACCGACCACATCCTCGATGTCGCAGCGGCGGTTGAGCAACTCGTTGGCCTGGGCGTTGTCGGCGCTGTAGCGTTGCCTCATCTGCGCATCATCATCGGCTTCCGGGAAGAAGCGCGAGGTGCGCAGCACGATGACGGGCAGGCGGTGGCGACGGGCAAAGAGTTCGCACAGGGTCTCCGCCGCGATCTTGCTCGCGCCATAGATGTTCTTCGGGATCGGGACCACGTCCTCGGTGATCCAGGCCGCCGGTTCGCCCGCTGCCGGCGTCAAGGCTGAGCCGAAGGTGCTGGTCGTGCTGGTGAAGACGAAGGATTCCACGCCAGAGGTTAAGGCCGCCTCGAGGAGCACGAGAGTCCCCTGGATGTTCACGTCGAGAAAATCCCGATAGCCATGGGTGGCCACATGCGGCTTGTGCAGCGTGGCTGCGTGTAGAATCGTGCGCACGCCCGGCAGATGACGTTGGACGAAATCGCGATCGCCGATCGATCCTATGGAATCGGTGAAGGGCGAGGCCTTGATGTCGAGCCCGATGGCAGGCCGCCCCTCTGCCCGCAAGGTGCGCATCAGCGCCTCGCCCAGATGTCCGGCACTGCCCGTTACCAAAATCGTCATGGTGACCAATCCGTCATTCGCAATCCGGCACCGACGATTAGCGATCGCAGGCGGTGCCGGCGACGCATAAAATATGCATGAGTATGATCAGCCGACGGTGGTGACCAGCCGCCCGGCGCTGCCGTCGGCCAGCGTCACGCGCTCCCACAGCGCCCGGCTCGGCGCGATCGGCAAGACGGGATCGTAATTGGTGCCCGTCTCCAGCGTCAGCGAGACCAGAAAACCTTCGTGCCAACCGTGGGCAGCGAGCCTCTCCTCCGCCGCCAGGATTTCATCCGTGGCGTAGGGAAGCAGCGAGCTGCCGAGCAGTTCGGGCAGATCGGCGTGCCACTCGGCCTGCCGTGGCAGGGAAGCCGCCAGCAGACGATGGCTATGGTCGCAAATGAGGTGAACCTTGGCGTTCGAAGACGTCACCAGACGCTTCAATGCGGCATCCTCGGCAGGTAGCGGTGATGCGGCAAGAAGATCCAGGACGGCCCGCCAGCGTTCCTCCCCGAGTGGCACGGTTCCTCTTTCCCAGCGGGAAATGCTGGCCTGGTCCACGCCGAGCAATTCACCAAGATGACTTTGCTTGATGCCCTTGAGCATCCGCAGCCGGCGCAAGGCGCGGCCCTGCTCAATCACATTCATCGCTGCAATCTCTCCCTCAGACCGGCAATGATGAAGCCCAGCCCCTGCTCGAACGCCACGTCGGGGCCATCCCGGTCGAAAGTCTCCATGGCCTCCGCCAGCAAGGGTGATGTCGGGGCGGGGTGAGGTATGTCACCGCGCTCGGCCTTGTCCGCTTGCGCCGATTGCTGCTCCATGACCGAGCCGACCACGAAATAGCTGATGGTCATCAGTGCGTAGGTGGTGTCGGCCGTGGTGAACCCGGCCTCGGTCATGCAACGCAATTGCGCCTCGGCATTCGCGGTCTCCGCACCGTTGGGCCTGGTCCCGGCATGGATGCGCGCACCGTCACGGTAGGAAAGCAGGGCTCTCCTGAAACTGCGGGCATTACCGGTGATGAAAGAACACCAATCTTCACCGGGCTTCGGCACCGCATGCGTATGCCGTTCGGCAAGCATGGCATGGGCCAGGGCATCGAGCAGAGCCCGCTTGTTCTTGAAATGCCAATAGAGCGCCGGCTGCTGCACGCCGAGATGGTCGGCCAGCTTGCGGGTGGTCAGGCCGTCGACACCGACCTCGTTCAAGAGATCAAGGCCAGCCCGGATGACCTTCTCGCGCTGCAGTTTCGCCATGACACCCTTCCCACGCATCGCCTCCAGGAGGCGTCGGCTCTCGGCACGGCGATGCAGCCGTGAAGAATTACCCCATCGGTCCCGATTCAGTAAGCCGTGTCTATCAGGATCAAGCTTGACTATTTATCGATGATAAGTTTTATGGCGTCACTTATCAACGATAAATTATCGATCAAACGAACCGTGTGCGCCGATGACAACCAAATTTGCTCTCCCTCTCATACTGGGTGTCGTAGCCCTCGATGCCATCGGCATCGGACTGGTCATGCCTGTCTTGCCGGAACTCTTGCGCAATCTCGTTCACACCGATGCGGTGGCCGGGCATTATGGCGTGCTGCTGGCGATCTATGCGCTGATGCAGTTCCTGTGCGCGCCGGCCCTCGGCGCCCTGTCGGACCGTTTTGGCCGTCGTCCCGTGCTGCTCGCTTCGCTGGCGGGCGCAACCATCGACTATGCCATCATGGCGACGGCGCCGGTCCTGTGGGTGCTCTATGTCGGGCGCGCCATTGCCGGCATCACCGGCGCGACGGCGGCCGTGGCCGGTGCGGCAATTGCCGACATCACACCGGAAGAACAGCGTGCGCGGCGTTTCGGTCTGATGAGTGCATTCTTCGGCCTCGGCCTGGTCGGCGGCCCCGCTCTTGGCGGCTTGCTGGGGGGCCTTTCTCCGCACGCCCCTTTTCTGATGGCTGCCGTCCTGAATGGCCTGAATGGCCTGCTCGCCGTCTTGCTCCTGCCGGAAACCCATCGGGGCGAGCGCCGGCCGCTCTCACGCACCGCTTTCAATCCCATCGCCTCCTTCCACTGGGTTCGCGGCCTGCCGGCGGTGATGGCACTGATGGCGGTGTTCTTCGTCATGCAACTGGTCGGCCAGGTGCCTGGGTCGATTTGGGTCCTGTTCGGCGAAAACCGTTTTCATTGGGATACCGGCACCGTCGGGCTTTCCCTCGCCGCCTTCGGCATCCTCCACGCCATCGCCCAGGGTGTTGTGACCGGTCCCTTGACGCTGCGGCTCGGGGAAGACCGGGCCGTCATCCTCGGCATGTCCGCCGACGCACTCGGTTATGTGCTGTTGGCCTTCGCCTCGCAAAGCTGGATGGCTTTCGCCATCATGGTCCCGCTGGCGGCGGGAGGCATCGGAGCTCCCGCCCTGCAGGCGATGTTGTCGCGAGAGGTCGGCGAAGGCCAGCAAGGCCAGTTGCAGGGATCGCTTTCCGCCCTCACCAGCCTGACTTCCATCATCGGCCCGCTGTTCTTTACCGCGATCTACACCGCTTCCCTGACCGGTTGGAATGGCTGGGTCTGGCTAGCGGGCGCCCTGCTCTATCTCTTGTGTCCGCCATTCCTGAAACGATCCGTTCAGAACAACGCTTGATCCCGGATTAGAGCACCCTGCCCGGCCGTTCGCCGGTCTGGCGCCCCTCGGCCACCACGGTTCCGCCATTCACCCAGACATGGGAGATGCCGGTCGGCAATTGGGTCGAGTTCTCGAAGGTCGCCCGATCGGTGATGGCGTCCTCGAACAGCACGAGGTCGGCGGCAAGCCCCGGGCGGACCAGGCCGCGATCCGAGAGCTGGAAGCGCTGCGCGGCCACCGAGGTCATGCGGCGCACGGCATCTTCCAGGCTGAACCAGTTCTTCTCTCGCCGGAGCGGCCCGGCAATGCGCGGGAAGGTGCCGAAGGCACGCGGATGCGGCTTGGAACCCGGCCGCGGCAGGCCGTCGGAGCCCGCCATATAAAGCCGGTTGCAGCAGGCCGCGTGCAGATCGTCTTCGTCGAGCTGGAATAGGATGATGCCGGTCTGGCCGTCGTCCTCCTCGATGAAGCGCAACATCAGGTCGAAAGGCTGGACGCCGAGCTGGGCTGCCGCCTTCTTCATGTCGAGACCTTCCAGATGCTTGAGTTCGGCGCTGCCGACGGCCGACAGACGGACATTGCCCCAGCCGATCAGTGACACCTTGCTCTGGCCATGGAAGGCCGGGCCGCCATGTTCGACCCAGTCTCGCAAGGTCGCAAGCATTTCGGGATCGCGCAGACGGGCCTTGAGGCCGTCGAGCCCGCCATCCATGGCGGCGGGTGGCAGCAATTGCAGCAGCCAGGTGCTGCCGGCCGGATAGGGATACATGTCGAAGCTGATGTCGATGCCTTCGCAGCGCATACCTTCGAGCAATTCGATCGCCGCCGGGATCTGGCCCCAGTTCGGCCGCCCGGCCGATTGCAGATGCGAGAGCAGGCCCGCCGAGCCGGAATGCCTGAGAATGCCGCCGAATTCCTGGATGGCATCCATCAGGCCGGCTTCGTAGGAGCGAACATGGGCCGCCAGCACCTTACCGCGGCTGCGCACGGTGTTCCCCAGCGCGAAGAGTTCGTCCTCTTCGGCAAAAGCGCTCGGCGGATAGACGAGACCGAGCGAGAGCCCCGCGGCTCCCTGGTCGAGCTGGGTGGCGAGCAGCGCACACATGGCCTCGATCTCGGCCGCATTGGCCGGGCGACGGTCATGTCCCATCACGGCGAGACGCAGCGCCGCGTGGCCGACGAGCGACACCAGATTGAGCGCGATGCCCTCCCCGGTCAGCGCCTGGCGATAGCCGTCCAGATCCGCAAAGATCTCGCTGTCCAGGGTCTCGCCGAGCAGACCGGAGAAATGCAGCCGCAGATACTCGCGCGAAGCCGGCACGGCCGGATAGAGCGAGAAGGAACAATTGCCGACCACGATGCTGGTGACGCCCTGCAATGCCTTTTCCGGTCGGTTCCGTTCCCGCAGGAAGATGAGATCGTCATGGCAATGGGCGTCGATGAAGCCCGGTGCGAGATAGCGTTCCGCGGCATCGACGACGGTGGCATCCTTGTCGGCCTTGAGGTCCTGGCCGATGCGGGCGATGGTGCCGCCCGAAACCAGCACGTCCCCCCGATACCAGGGTGCTCCCGTGCCGTCGATGATGCGCGCGCCCCGGATGAGTGTATCGGCCATGACGCCTGATCCTTTCTGGCGCAAAGTCGCTTTCCAAGGAAACGCGTCTCTGCTCCGCAATGAAATTCACATGAGAGGAAAACAATTGGATTTGTCATAGCCGGGCTTGACCCGGCTATCCAGAAGCCACGTGCGAACCGGGCAAAGGAGCTGGATTGCCGGGTCGAGCCCGGCAATGACAAAGGTTGTTGCAGCTCGAATAAAGCTCAGCTGAACGGCATTGCTCCTTGCTTCGACCCATTGCCTCGACGTGTCTTTACGCCTCTTGGCGATTCCGCCAAATCGCAAAAATAGCTCAATCCTCGATCGGCTCGGCTACCTGGATGAGACAGTCCCCGGCCTGGCTGTCGCAATGCAGCCGATGCGAGATCACGATACCGCCCTCGGTGAAGCACAGGGCTTCCTCGGGCTGCTCCAGACGTTCAAGATCATGATACCAGCCGGCAAGGTCGCCGGCCGCAACCCGGGCCCCGAGTTCGACGGCCGGTTCGAACCAGCCCCGGCGCGTGGCATAGATGCCCTGGCTGTGGCGCGCGAGCGAGAGCAGCTGCAGAGCAGGCTTCGCCGTGACATCGCCGCCCAGCAAGGGGCGGTCGACGATGCCGAGCGCCAGCATCAGATTGTCGATCGACCGTGCCGTAAAGGCCATGCTGGCCGGCGTCACCGCTCCCCCGCCGCCGAATTCGCCGCTAAGGCCGATGATACCCGCCCGCATGGCGGCACCCATGGATGTCGGCGAGCGCGAGCCATTGTCGGCGATGAAGGCATGGCTGGGCGCCATCGCCCTGAGCAGGGCCTTGGCGCGGGTGGAGCGTTCCTCGTCCGGCTGGCGCTCGATCAGGGCACAATGAAGATGCGCCATGGAAGTGCCGCCGGAATGAATGTCGAGCAACACCTCGTGTCGGGGGAACAGTTCGTGTTCGAGGAAATGCGCCAATCGGGCGGTCGGCGTTCCCACAGGATCGCCGGGAAACGCACGGTTGAGATTGCCGCCGTCGAAGGGCGAGCAGCGCCTGGCCGCCATCACGGCCGGAAGATTGGCCGCCGGCAGGACGGTGACGCTGCCGCGGAGCGCCGCCGGATCGAGGCGGCGCATCAGGCGCGCCAGCTGCAATTCGCCCTCATATTCGTCGCCATGATTGCCGGCCATCAGCATGAGGCTCGGCCCCGGCCCGTTCCGCACCCGCAGGATCGGTATCCTGATCTGGTAATAGGGCGAGCGATCGACGGAATAGGGAATGCTCAGATAGCCGCTCTGGCGGCCATCGGCGTCGAAATCGAGGGTATGGACGAGGCCGCTATGCATGGCAGGCTGCTTTCGTGTTTCTACAAGGCCGCGATGGCCGTCATCTCGACGCGCAGATCCGGATCGGCGAGCCGGGCCTCGACGCAGGCGCGCGCCGGCGGATTGGCCGGGTCGATCCAGGCATCATAGACGCCGTTCATGGCGTCGAAATCCACGATGGCAGGCAGGAAGACATTGACGGCGAGAAGGCGCGAGCGGTCCGTGCCGGCTTCCTTGAGTAGCGCATCGATCTTGGAAAGCACGTCCAGAGTCTGGGCCTCGATACCGGCCTTGCGATCATCGGCGACCTGGCCGGCGACATGGATGAGCCCGCCATAACTGACTGCCTGGCTCATACGCGAACTCTTCTGGTAACGCATGATCATTGTCTAATACTCCATTGTAAAATATTGAAAATTTTAAACTTAAGAAGCTTCATCCGAAGGAGGTGGCGAAAGCGTCGATCACCGTGTTGTCGCCATCGAGCCCATAGACCAGGGCATGCCGGTCGAGGCAGGTGCAGGGGTGCGACAGGCCGAATTCGACGACATCGCCGATCCGAAGGTCGCAACCGCCGGTGACGAGGAAGGCGTGCTGGTCGTTGAGCCGGGCAATCGAGGCCGAAGCATCGAGTTCGCCGATGCGACGTCCCTCGCGATAGAGAGCGAGCGGGCGCGGCAGCCCCTGATCGATGGCGACATCGCGCAAGCCCATGCCGCAGATCGCCAGATCGGGTTCGGGGCGTGACAGCACCTCGGCCCAGATACGAAGAACCGGCTTGAAGCCTCTGGAAGCGCTGACAGTTTCGCCCGAGAGCTCGAAACCGGAACGGGCATCCAGAGCCGCGAGACCGCGCTCATAGACGCCATGGTCGTGAAAGAAGATCGCGCCGCTGCGCAGGACCAGGGTCGTGGCGGCATCCAGGGCGCTAATCGGCCGAAGGCCCGCGATGACCCGGTCGAAGAACACCGAACCGCCAGCCGTCAGGATCAGCGGCCGTTCTGTTCCGATACGGTCCCGAACGAGGTGGTGCGTCTCGACCGCCAGGGCCATCAATTCGTCGATGCGGCGGATGCTCTCTTCCGGATCGGCGGTGGCGGCGGCGCCCTCATAGGCACCGATGCCGCTCAGGCTGATGCCGGTACCCTCGCCGGCCAGGATCGTGTCGAGAATGATCCGTGCGGCCTCGATCGTCCGAGCCCCGGCCCGCCCGGCTCCGACCTCCAGCAACAGCCCGAGGGGTGGCAGGTCGCTCCGCACCTGCCAGATCGACAGCAGGCTGGCAGCCAGTTCCGGCGAGTCGACGAAAACATGCACCTCCGCTTCCCGATGCCCGGCGAGCAAGGCGGCAAGCCTTCTGGCGGCGGCGGCGGCACCGATCTCATTGGCTAGGATCAGCCGATCGAACCCGGCCTTGAGCAGGACGGAGGCCTGGCGGATATCGGCGACCGTCGTGCCCCAGGCCCCGGCATCAATCAGCGCCTTGGCGAGAGCCGTCGACATCGGCGTCTTGGCATGCGGCGCGATGGCCACGCCATGGTCGCGGACATAGCGCATCATCAACGCGACATTGCCGTCGAAGGCCGTCCGGTCGAGCGACATCAACGGGAGCGACATGATGCCGTCATAGGGTTTCCAGCCCTGCCTGCCGATGTCGGCAAACGGCAGAGCGGCGTGACCAGGGGGAAAACCGCGCATGCGGTCATCAATGGCATCGAGGGAAAGATGAAGGTCGGACATGATCAGGTTCCGCAGGTGGCGGCTTTATCGAGACCGAGCCGATAGGCCCGGTTGGCGGTGGCAAAGAACAGATCCCGCTGCTCGCTCGCGCTGAGTTCGGCGGCCACGATGCGGAAGGCGTCATAGACTTCTGCGAAGCGCGCATGCAGCCCGGCAACCGGAAAATCGCTGGCGAACATCGCGCGCCGCGGCCCGAAACAGGCGATGCAATGCTCGATCACTGGCCTCAGGCTGTCGAGGCTCCAGTGATTGTCATAGGCGACGAGGTCGGAGATCTTGATGAGGAGGTTGTCGGCCCGCCCCAGCGCCTCTAGGCCCTGTCGCCACAGCGCCATGCCCTCCGGACTTCGGTCGGCCGGGCTGCCGCAATGGTTGAGCACGAACAGCGTGTCCGGGAAATCCGCGACGAGGCGGAGGGCTTCCACCATCTGCCAGGGGAACAGCATGAGGTCGAAGACGAAGCCGAGCCGTGTCGCCGCCCGCAAGCCATTGCGCCATTGCGGATCGCCCATCAGGTCCCTCGAGCGCGCGAAGCTCTTTGYTGGCTCCGGGTGCCAGCTGACGATATCCCGGATGCCGACGACGAGACGGTTTGCCGCTTCCGCCTCGATCAGCGCCGCGGCATCGGGACGGTCGAGCGGCACGCGGGCGACGATGCGCCGCGCCACGCCCGACGTTCTGTCGAGGCTTTGGAGCCAGCGGCTTTCCTCCAAAGGATGTTCGGAAGACCAGCCCGCTTCGACATGCACGGTGGCGACGATGTTCTGGCCAACGGCATCAGCAAGATAGTCGGCGACACCATAATTGCGCCGGATCGGCGCCAGGCTGCCGAACACCATTTCCCTCTCCTTGCCCTCGGGTGGGCGCAGCCAGGGGTGGCGTCCTAGCGAAAGGTCCCAGAGATGATGATGCGGGTCGATGATCGGCCCGCCATAGACAGCGGTCATCGGCGCGCCTCACGCCCCGAGATCAGTAGCAGGGCCAGGATGAGCGAGCCGAACATGATCGAGCGCCAGCCCGGCGAGGCGTTGACCACCGTGATCAGGGCCGTGGTGGTCACCAGCAAAATGGCCCCCGGAATAGTGCCGGCATAGCTGCCCTTGCCGCCGAGAATGGAGGTGCCGCCAAGCACCACCGCAGCGATCGACATCAGGAGATAGGGATCGCCGATGCCGACATAGCCCTGGCGGTTCATGCCGAGGATGAGCGTGCCGGCAAGGCCCGCAAAGAAGCCGGACAGGGCGTAGAGCAGCAGCGTATTGCGGGTGACGCTCACGCCCGACAGCCGTGCCGCCACTGGGTTGGCGCCCAGTGCCAGGAAGCGCACGCCCATCGGCATGCGATGCAGCAGGACAAGTACCGCAAGGGAGACAACGGCCCACAGGATGATGCCGGCGGGAACGCCGAGCGGCCGCGCCGAACCCAGCCAGATCACGGCCTTGTTGGTCACGGACACAGCGCTGCCGCCGGCGACGATCACCAGCAGGCCCTGCAGGAAGGTCGCCATCGCCAGGGTCATGATGATCGGTGGTACGCGCAGGAAGGCGGCGCCGGCGCCGTTCAGCAAGCCGATCGAGGTGGCGATCGCCAGGGCCCCGACGATGCCGACCAACCCCGAGGCGTCCCAGCCCGGCGAAATCAGCGGAATCATGATCGCGGTGACGGTGATTACGGCTCCGACCGAAAGATCGATACCGCCCATAATGATCACCAGCGTCTGCCCCGCTGCCACGATGCCGATCACGGCGGCCAATTCCAGGAGGTAGCGCAGATGACCATAGGCGCCGAAGCCACGGAGGCTGAGGCTGGCGACAAGCCAGACCAGCGCCACCAGGATCAGAGTGAGCAGCGCCGGGCTCCTGAAAATCCCCTTCACGGTGGCGGACAGGCTGCTCATTGCTTCCTCCAGCGCGCGGAGAGTTCGGGAATGGCCACGGCCCCGACGATGATCAGGCCCTGGGCGACATATTGAGCGACCGGCGGGAAACCGAGGAAGAACATCACATTGATCATCACCGAGAGCAGCAGGCTGCCGCAGATCGCGCCGCGCATGGTGCCCTTGCCGCCCAGGAAGCCAACGCCGCCCAATACTGCCCCGGCGATCGAGTTCAGCGTGAAGGGGTTGCCAATGACGGGATCGCCCGATCCGGTCTGCGCCGCCACGAAGAGGCCGGCGAGGACGGCGAGCAGGCCGGAGATGGCAAAGGCTATCACCTTCACTTTTTCCACCGGCACGCCCGAGCGGTAGGCACCGACCGGATTGTCGCCGGCCGCATAGATGCCGAGCCCGGTCGGCGTGGCCAGGAACAGTTTCCAGGCAACCAGCACGGTCAGCAGCAGGGTGAAGGCCGTCGGCCCGTCACCCGCCAGGAACTCGGAGAACCAGGGCGGCACGAAGCCACCGGGTCGCGGCAAAATCAGCAAGGCGACGCCGGTGATGATGAAGGAACCGGCCAGCGTGACGATGATGGCCGGCAGGCGCAGATAGGCGACGATCACGCCGATCAGGCTGCCAATCGCCAGTCCGGCCAGGGCTACCAGCAGGATGCCGCCGATCGAGCCGGCCGGGCCGCCCATCGTCGTTGCGGCGATCACGGCGCCCAGGCTCACCATCGGCCCCACCGCCAAGGTGATGCCGCCATTGAGCATCAGCAGGGCCTGCGCCATGGTGACCAGAGCGAGTGGAAACCAGTTCTGGGTGAATTTCGAAAAGCCGCCGAGGCTCAATATGCCGGGAAAGAGCCAGGCATAGAGCAGCAGAAAAACGGCAACGACCACATAGAGGCCGCCGAGGCCGCGATTGTGACGGCGCTGTACCGCCAGATAGAGGCTGGCCGAGGAGATAGTGCCGCTCATGCTGCTACCTCCCGGCTGGAGATACCCATGGCGGAGCCGACGATGGCTTCCTCGGAAATGGAGTCCCGTTCGAGCGTGGACACGGCCCGGCCCTCGCTGAACACCACGACCCTGTCGCACAGATGCACGAGTTCGGGCGTATCCGAGCTCAGCAGGATCACCAGCTTGCCATCGGCGGCAAAGCCCTGGAGCATCAGATAGATCTCTCTCTTGGTTTCGATGTCGACGCCGCGCGTCGGGTCGTTGAGCAGCAGGACCGGTGGATCAAGCGGCAGCCACTTGGCCAGCGCCACCTTCTGCTGATTGCCCCCGGACAAAGCCTGCACCGGCCGTGTCGTATCGCCCTTGATGGTGAGGCGCCGGGCAAGCTCGGCGACCATCGAGCGTTCGCGGCCGCTATCCCGCAGCCCGTGCCGCGCCTGGAGATCGAGGGAAGGCAGCAACAGGTTGGAAGCGATGGAATGGGGCAGGATCAGCCCCTCCTTCTTGCGATCAGCCGGCACATAGGCGAGGCCAGCCGCATTGGCGGCGCCCACCGTGGAGAACAGGCCTGACTTGCCGCATAGCCTGGCGCTCTGCGCCGAGGCGGGAATGGCGCCGTAGAGCCCGAGCAGGAAATCCTCCTGCCCCTGCCCCACCAGGCCTCCGATGCCGACGATCTCGCCGGAGCGGGCGATGAAGTCGACGTCGCGCACCATGCCGGCAGAAAAGCCCTGGAGATGGATGCGTTCCTCGCCGATGGTCCGCGGCGTCCAGGCCGGAAACAAGTCGCCGGCATCGCGCCCCACCATCAGGCGTACCAGCCCCTCGGCGTCGACGCCGGCGAGCGGCTGGTCGGCCGTCACCACGCCGTCCTTCAGCACCGTGACATGCGAGCACAGCGCCCGCACCTCGTTGAGGCGATGCGAGATGTAGAGAAGCGCCAGCCCCTCATCGCACAGCCTGCCGATCAACCCCGCCAGGACACCGGCCTCATGGCCCGACAGCGAGGAGGTCGGCTCGTCCAAGATCAATACGCGAGGACGGCGAAAGAGCGCCTTGGCGATCTCTACCATCTGCCTTCGACCGAGTGCGAGGTCGCCGACCAGTACGTCAGGCTCTTCCGTCAGGCCGACAAGGGCGCAGACCTCCTCGACGCGGCGCTGGAGTTCTCGATAATCCACCAGACCGAAACGGCGGGGATAGGCACCCAGGCCGATATTCTCGGCGATGGAAAGCTCGGGCGTGAGGCTGAGCTCCTGCTGGACCACGGCAATGCCGGCCTTGCGGGCGAGATCCGGATTGAAACGCGTGACGGGCTTGCCGTCGAGCACGATCTCGCCACCATCCGGCGCCAAGGCGCCGGACAGCAGGTTGATCAGCGTCGACTTGCCGGCCCCGTTCTCGCCCAGCAGGGCGTGCACCCGGCCCGGGCGCAACGCGATGCTGACGCCCTTCAGCACCGGGTTGCCGAAAAAGCCCTTCAGGACCTGATGGGCTTCCAGCAAGGGTGGACGATCGGTCATGAGACAAACTCTCTATGCAAACCCTGACGCTTACTGCGCCAGCAGCTTGTCGAAGAGCGCCTTGTCATAGTCAGAGTAGATGTAGCCATCCGCCGGGAACTTGTCGGCACGGGCCAGATAGGAGTCTATATTGCTGTCGTCGATCACCGGCAGCGGCACCTTGACCTTGGTCGGGATGGTCTTGCCCTGTAATGCCTGGACCGCCGCATAGACGGAGAAGGCACCGAGCCAATTGGGCTGCATGGTACCCCAGCCCTTCAGCTTCTTCTCCTTCCACAGCTCCAGGAACTGACGGGCGTTCTCACCCGTGGTCGGCACCTGGTCGCGTCCCTGTCGGTCGAAGGCCAGCACCGAACCGGCCGACAGGGCGCCGCCGAGCGACAGCACGCCGTCGATCTGGGGATTGGCGAAAAGCAGACTGGTCATCGCTTCCTGGGCGGGAGCGACATTGTATTCGGTGTTGGTCTCGGTGATGATCTCCAGGCCCTTATTGGCGTCGAGCACCGGCTGGGCACCCTTGCGGCGATCATCGCTGACCGAGACGCCGGCCGGGCCGTTCATGATGATGATCTTGCCCTTGCCACCAAGCTGCTTGACCATCCACTCGGCGGCCTGCTTGCCCCATTCGAGCGAATCCGTATTGATCTTGGCCGTGAGATTGTTGGTGTCGACCAGGCTGTCGAAATTCATCACGGCGATGCCTTTGGCGCAGGCGTCGGAGATGACGCGGTCGAGCGCCGTGGACGAGCCGGCCTCGACGATGATGGCATCGAGATTGGCGTCGATCATCGACTGGATCTGCTGGATCTGGGTCTGCGCGTTGCCCTGCGCGTCGGTGATCATCAGGTCCTTGACAAGCCCTTCCTTCTTGAGGCCGTCGACTTCGCTGACGATGGTGCCCTCCGTCTGCTTCATCCAGGTCGGCACGGAATAGATGTTGGCCCAGCCGATACGATAAGGCGCCTTGCGGTCGCCCTTCACGCAGTTCGAAGCGGCCTGAGCCGCGCCTGCCGTGGCCGCGAAGGCGAACACGGCGAGACCGACACCCGCCATCAAGGCGCGCCGATCGGTGAGCTTCCTCAGCAATGAAGTCTTGATCATGTCGTTCCCCTCTTGTGAGCCAGCGGGCCTTGTTTGCAGCCTTGGCTCTTGCGTGATGTACAATATACTGTACATATGGTCACAATATCGGACATCTCGAACTATAGGCGGTTTTTCGGGGCTGACAAGCGGGCGGAGAAATTTTTGAAGGCATCACCCGCCCAATTCGAAATATCATTGCGGAAAGGATCGGTTTGCGGCTTGCGTTGATGCGTGCCGTAACGTTCATCAGTGAAACAACAGCAGGGGGGCACCCCGCTCGAGCGGGTCAGGTAGGACAGGAATGGATTCAATCAGCGACGAAGGTATTGCCAGGCGCACGCGTGGCCTCGACCGTGCCTTCGAGATCCTCGATTTCCTGCGCATGAAGCGCGAGCCGACCAAGCCAAACGAGATCGCCTCTCGTATCGGGGCTCCGCGCTCATCCGTCTATGAACTGGTCAATCTGCTGCTGCGCAATGGCATTCTCGAATATGCCGATGGCGAGGGGCGGGTCTATCTCGGCCGCAAGCTCTATTTCCTCGGCGCGGCTTATGAGGACCATTTCGATTTCATGCGCGAATGCGACAAGGTCCTTGCCCAGATTGCCGCGGAGACGCGCGAGACCGCCCAATTCTGCATGCTGGACGGCAACAAATATACTGTCGTGCGCATGAAGGAGGGGGTGAGGCCGTTTCGGATTTCCTCGGATGTCGGGCGTGCGGTGCCCATCCCCTGGACGGCCTCCGGGCGCCTCCTGCTATCGCATCTGAGCGACGAGGAGATCCTGGCTTTCATTCCCGCCGGTGATTTCCGCCTGCCCAACGGCAATATGCTGGATCCCGACCACTTCATCGCCGAAGTCCGCCAGGCCGCCGCAGCAGGCGAGTTCACCTTCAACAGCATCGTCGACAGCTTCACCCACTGTTTCGCCGTGCCGGTCTTCGACGGCCAGGATCGCTGCACCGCCACGCTCTGCCTGGTGACGCCACGCGAGGACGGCATCCGCAACCGCCAGCATTATCTCGACTGCCTGAAGATGGCGGCGCTTTCGCTTCATGGCAAGGCCGTCGGTCCGCGCGAGGCGGCATAGCCTCTTCCTATTTGCCGCCCGTCAGGCTGAGATGGTTGAGCAGATAGCGATGAAGCGTTTCCACAGCCGGCGAGCTCTGCTCAGTGGCCGAGCGGTAAAGCAGCAGGTCGACGCTCGGCAAGGCTGGAAAGCCCGCCTGCATGGGCGGCTGGCGCAGCCCCGGCACCAGGGCGCTCTCGATCAGCACAGTGACGGCGATACCCGACAGCACGGCCGTCTGCAGCCCGCTGATGCTGTCACTGACGCAGGCGATGCGCCAGCTCCGCCCGGCCCTGTCGAGCGCCTCGATGGCGTAGTCGCGATAGATATTGCCGGGCGGCAGCAGAGCCATCGGCACGGGATCTTCCAGATGGGCCGATGAGGTTGCTCCCGTCAGCCAGACCAGTTGCTCGCGCCCGACCACCTGGCCGCCGGTGAAGCCATCCATCCGCGTCACCAGGGCGATGTCGACGCTGCCCTCGCGCACACGCGCTACAAGCGGTCTCGACAGGGCGCAGCGCAGTTCAATGCGAATATGCGGATAGTCCCGGCGAAAGGCGCTGAGGATCGGCGGCAAGAGGAAAGTGGCGTAGAGATCGGGCACACCGAAAACCACCTTCTCTTCGGCTGTCTTCGGAGTAAAGCGCGCCAGGCACTCATCGTGGCTGCTCAGAATCTGACGGGCATGGGAAAGGAACACCGTGCCGGTCTCGCTCAGTTCCAGCGCCCGCCTGGTGTCATCGAACAGGGGGCGTCCGATGATTTGTTCCAATTTTTGGATCTGCTGGGTCACGGCCGACTGCGTACGTCCCATCCGACGGGAAGCCTCGGTAAGGCTTCCCGTCTCGACCGTCAGGACGAAGGCGCGCAACGAGCGAATATCGAGATAGGTCGACGACATGGCTTCCTCTGCCCGGCCAGGCAAGATGACTATGCCAGATGACCTCCGAGCAAGAGATAGCCGGGGAGAAGGCCGGTGACCACACTGTTGAACAAAGCCATCCAGCCTGTCGGGCGGCCAATCCGCATGCCCTTTACCAGCAAAAGGAAGAACATCGCATAGAGGGTGGCCCAAAGTAGCCAGCACAGCGCAAACCAATGGTCCCAGATAGTGGCCGCCGCCCGGAAGCTCTCGATGGTGATCGGCAGGAGAATGGCGACCACGGAAAGGCAATACCAGCCCAGTCCGCGTCCGTCATTCCCGTTGAGTTGGTTGAAGCCGACCCAGAGGAAGGTGATGCCGAACAGGAGAATCAGCGCGGCCGATTTGACCGCCCCGAGTGTGAGCGTACCTCCCATCACCAGGTCGAGGCTGACGAGGGCCAGCACGGCCCCTGAAAAGAAGTTCGGCAAGGCGACTTCCCTGTCCCCGATCCGGCCGAGCAGCCATAGACCATTCTGGAACAGCACCATGCCGACATAGAGCAGAACCAAGCCGACCAGCATGAAAGCCTCCCGCGCTCAACTGGCCAGCAGTTCTTTGAGCAGATTGTCGAGCGTCTTCACATCGGCGGGACTGGTGCCCGGCCCCCCGGCAAAGTGGCCCCAGATGCTGTCGATCTGACGCAATTCGGCGTTGGGCATGTGCTTGACCTCATGGATATTGTCTTCCGGCGGGAAATAGAGGTCCGTTGACGCAGGCACGACGAAGGCCTTGGCTTTGATGGCGCCCAGTGCCTTTTCGAAATCGCCGTGGAAAAGCTCGTTCTTGCTGATATCGCCATGCTGCCAGCACCACAGCATGGTCAGAAGGTTATTGGCATCGCGGGGCAGGAAGATGCCTTCCCAGAAGCCGACAAGGAAATCCTCCAGACTGGCATAGCCCATGACTTCGAGGTCGAGCTTTTCCCGATAAAAGGCCTGGCTGAAGCCCCAACCGGCATAGACCCGGGCCATGGCTCGCAGTCCCCGCGTGGGGGATGTGTCGTACCAACCTTCCTTGAAGGCTGCGTCGGCGGTGAGCGCTGCCTTCACGCCTTCAAGGAAGACGAAATTATGCCGCGAGCAGCGTGCCGCGCCCTGGAAGGGCAGAATGCGCTGCACCATATCGGGATAGAGAGCCGCCCAGTGATAGGTCTGCCCCGCGCCCATGGACCAGCCCGTCACCAATGGCAGCGTTTCGATGCCGAACTTCTCCGTCACGAGCCTGTGCTGCAGGCGCACGTTGTCATAGGGCGTCACCTTGGGAAAGCGCGCCTTGTTCCACGGTTCGGGCGTGTTACTCGGTGAACTCGACAGGCCGTTGCCGAGCATGTTGGGCACGATGATGAAGTAGCGGTTGGGGTCGAGGGCCATGCCCTCCCCAATCAGCCACTCGTTTTCATAGTGTTGGCCGGAATACCAGGTCGGGTAGACGATGGCATTGTCCCGCTTGGCATTGAGATTGCCATAGGTTTTGTAGGCCAACTTCGTCGCGCGCAACGTAGATCCAGACTGCAATACGACGTCACCAAGATCAAAAATGCTGTAATCTGCCATATCCCCTCCCGAATTTTCTCTTTCCGAGAACCGAATTCATCGATTTCGGATAGAACTAATTAAGGGCTGCATCATCTATGTTGGCAAATTAGAAGTACTTATCTCCTGTATTAGAATTGCATTCTCAACCCACTCGCGAAGCTGCTCGCCCTTTGCTGCCCACGTCGCCTCGCCGTCGCCAGACGGTCCGACTGGACGAAATGTCCAGTCGCGGGCTCTGCCCCCACCTGCTACCCCATAGACTTCGTCGCAACGCGATTGGTTCTCATCATGGGCGCAGCAGCCGGATTCCGCTCTCCTCTCACGCTAGTCCGCAAGGCTTGCGGAGCCTGCAGCGACTGTGACGTTCGGCACCAGGCTCTTTGCGCGGCCATGGCCGATGAGGATCTTCATCGTCTCGAAAGCATTGTCAGCCCGATGGCGCTCCAGCCCAACCAGACGCTGCTGCGCCAGGGCGATCCCCGCCGCAAGGTCTACAGCCTGACATCCGGCATGCTCAGGCTCTTCACCGATCTGCCCGATGGCCGGCGGCAAATCGCCGGGTTTCTGTTGCCGGGCGACTATCTCGGCCTGGTCGACGACGACGTCCATTCCCAATCGGCCGAAGCCGTCATCGCTTCCAATCTGTGCGCCTTCCCCATCCGCGAGATGGAGTTGCTGATGAGCGAGTTTCCGAGCCTCAGGGACAGGCTGCATCGCATGACCAGAGCGGCCTTGCGCCAGGCCCAAGACAATCAGCTCATGCTCGGCCGGTTGGCGCCGCTCGAAAAGCTGGCAAGCTTCCTGCTCACGCTCGATGCCCGGGCCAATGGCCAGCCCCATCATCGACATGTGTTGCAGCTGATGATGTCGCGGACCGATATCGCCGATTATCTTGGCCTGACCATTGAGACCGTCAGTCGCTGTTTCACCCGGCTGAAGACGCAGGGACTGATCCGCCTGCCCGAAGCCCATCTGGTGGAGATACTGCGCGAGGACCGGCTCACCGACATCGCCGGCATCAGCATTCCGCCCGAACATCGGCGTTCAGCCGCCTGTTAGTTCTGCCGGTATCAAGCGACCGTCGACGAGGGCAAGCATCTTGTCGACTGCTCCCGCTGGGATGTCGGCGTGGGTTGCGAGGATGACGCTGCGCCCCTTGGTAGCGGCTGCGAGATCGGCCAGGAAATCCACCTCCATGGCTCGATCGAGGCCAGTGGTCGGTTCATCGAAAACCAGAATTTCGGCTGGTGACAGCAGGACGCGGGCAAGACAGAGCCGCCGCACCTGCCCGACGGACAAAGTGCGTCCCGCTTCTCCGACAAAGGCATCGAGCCCCTCGGGGAGGCTCCGCACGAAATTCGCGATCCGTGCCGCGTCGAGCGCAGACCAGAGTTCGGCATCGCTCGCCTCGGCTCGGCCGATCAACAGATTGTCGCGCACCGAGCCGAGAAAGACAGGCGCATTCTGGTCCAATAGGGCGACCCGTGCATGGAGATCGGCCTGGCGCACGGTGCGGATATCGGTGCCGCCCACTGCAATCGAGCCGGCCTGGGGATCGTGCAGCCTGAGCAGCAGGGCAAGCAAGGTCGACTTGCCACTGCCGCTCTCGCCGATGATTGCCACGCGCTCGCCTGCCGAAATCGCAAGGCTGAGGTTGCGCAGCACCGGACGCGCCGGGTCGAAGCCGAAAGTCACCTGGTTCACGGCAAGGTCGCCATCCGGCAGCGCCACGGGGCGTTGGGGATCGCCGATTGCGGGAGCCATCTGCGCAATCGCACGCACCCTCTGGGCGGCCGTCAGGGCAGCACCGAATTTGGCGACACTGCGCACCAGCACGGCCGTTGCTTCGAAGCTCGCGAGTACCGCGAGCAGCAGGCCGACGAGCAGAGGGCCGCCGATCTCGTCCTGCCGCAAAGCCTGGACGCCGCACCAGAGCACGCCGATGAGGGCGAGTCCCGCCAGCGCCTGTACAGCCGCCCCGGCCAGCAGGCCGGCGCGTGCTGAGCGTCTGCGGGCCTGCGCGAGCCGCTTTGCTGCCTGGTCGAATTCCTGACCTGCCGCAGCGACCGCGCCGAAGGCAACCAGATCGGCGTGGCCATCGATGCGATCCAGCATGGCGATGCGCAAGGCGGCGGAGGCCTCCACCAGTTCCGCACCCAGCCGGCGCGAGAATAGGGGCAGCATGGCCGGAACGCCGACAAGCGCGAGGATCAGGACCGCAGCATAGATCGGAGCGGCGGCCGGCAGCAGAAAGAACAGCCCGGCCGTCATGCCGGTCCCGATCAACAAGGCCGTCAGGAAGGGGCCGAACGCCGTGAGGAAGACGGTGTCGAGCGTATCGACGTCGGCCGTGAGCCGGCTGACGAGGTCACCATGCCTGAGATCGCGTGACGGCAAGGGAACGCGCGGAAACAGGCGCGCGAACAACCAGCCTCTGAGAGCCGAGAGGAGGCGCAAGGTGGCGTCGTGTCCGACCAGCTTTTCGCCATAGCGCGAGAGGATCCGCACCAAGGACAGGCCCCGGATGAGCGAGGACGGACCGAACAGGTTGAAGCTCGCCGCCGCCGTGGTGAGAGCCGCCGCCGTCAGGAACCAGCCCGAGATCCAGAGCAGTGCGACACCGGCGGTCAAGGTCAGCACGCCCAACATCAGCGCCAGCCCCATGCGGCCGATATGCTGGCGGAACAGCGGCCAGAAGGACAGCAAGGCGATCATGCGGTCCACCTCGGTTGTTTGTGTGCCTTGCCGGCGGGAACGTGCGGCATCGGCAGCAGCTTGCCGCCGGCCAGCCGCCAGGCCTCATCCAGCCGGGCGGCTACGGCGAGCGAATGGGTCGCGACGATCATGGTTCGACCGGCGGCAAAATCGACCAAGGCATCGAGTACACGGGCCTGCGTGGCGGCATCCAGATGTGCCGTCGGCTCATCCAGGAGAATCAGGCCGGGTTCTCGCAAGAACAGGCGCGCCAGGGCGACCCGATGCCCTTCACCGCCCGACAGGCCGACGCCGCCTTCTCCGATCAGGGTATCGAGCCCATCGGGCAGCTTCGAGGCAAAATCCAGGACACATGCCCGTTCTGCCGCGCGCGCAATCTCCTCCGCCGAGGCGGAAGGCTTGCCCAGCCTGATATTCTCGGCGATCGAGCCATGAAACAGGCGCGCGCGCTGGCTGATGAAGGCGACGCCCGCCCGCAGGCTGGCTTCGTCGATCGCAGCAAGCTCAAGCCCTGCGACATGGATGCCGTCGCCCGGCCTCAGGCGGGCTATCGTTTCCAAAAGGCTCGACTTGCCGATCCCGCTTTCACCGAAAAGTGCGAGGTGCCGGCCCGCTGCGATCTCCAGCGAGATGTCGTCGAGCAGGACGCGATCGCTGTCGGGTACCCGGATGGTCAGGTGCTCGATACGGAGCGGCAATCCGCCGGACGAAGCCGGAAGACGCGCTGCGCGCTCCGAAGCGCTGCCTGCCTCCGGCAGTCCGGCGAAGCGTGCCTCGATCTCGGCAATCGCCGCCTTGGCTGAAGCCCTGTCGTGATAGTGGGCGGCAAGCAGGCGCAAGGGCTGATAGACTTCCGGAGCCATCAGCAAGCAGAACAGGCCTGCCTGCAATGTGAGGGCGGAGCCGCGCAGGTCCACGAGCCCGAGATAGGTCAGGCCCACATAGAGCGCCACGCCGGCAACGCCGAGGGCGGCGAAGAATTCCAGCACGGCGGAGGACAGGAAGGCGATGCGCAGCACGCGCAAGGTCCTGCGGCGCAGATCCTCGCTCGCTCGTTCGACATCGCGGGTCTCGAACTCGGCACGACCGAAGAGTTTCAGTGTGGTCATGCCGCGCAGGCGATCGGCGAAATGCCCGGCCAGCCGCACAAGCGCATTGGCCTGGGCCTTGGTCGCCGCCTCCGCCCCCCAGCCCACCAGCGCCATGAACAGCGGGATGAGTGGCGCCGTCAGCAGGAAGAGCAGACCGACCACCCAGTCGACCGGCAGCACCGCCGCGGCAAAAGCCAGCGGGAGCACGGCCGCCTGTATGCTCGCCGGCAGGAAGCGGGCAAAGAAGCCGTCGAGTGCTTCGACCTGGTCCACCACCGCCGCACTCAATGCACCGGAGGAGCGTGAGGCCGACCATTCGAGCGAACTGGCGGCCAGGCGCGAGGCCAGGCGCCCGCGTAACTCGAACTTGATGCGCTCGGCTGCGGCAATACCCGCCTGCTCGCCCAGCGCTGCCAGTACGAGCCTCGAGGCGATCAGGACAGCGATCCAGACGATCAGGCTGCCCAGGGTGGCGACGCTTTCTCCTCCCACCACGGCCCGATGCAGCACCGAAGCCAGCAGATAGGCCTGGACGACGAGGAGCCCCCCCGAGACGAGCGGCAGGATCGTTGCGATCGCCAGCCCCTGTCGGGCATTGCGGGCGAGAGCGACGAGAGCGGCGCCGTCTCGCCCGTTTGGCCTTCCTGCGATCTGGACGCCGACCTTCTCGCTTGCTTGCTCCACATCGACCTCATCTGCAATTTCTACGCAACACAAGCCCAGATAGTTCACCAATGGCGCCAGTATATCCACCGCTCTTCTTACGAAGCAAAGTGTTGTCTAATTTAGAATTTGTCTTGCAAAAGCAAAACCAACCGAAGCACAATCCCCGCATCTTTAGCCGCCGCGGGCTGCTGGGGCATTGATTTCGATCAATGCCCGCCACGGGTTGCCCGTTTAGGGAAACTTGAGACTGGTGCAATGCCAGTATTGGAGCAGGTTGGGCGTCTATGATCGATTTCACCATCGTTGACCTGTCGCGGCTGCAATTTGCGGCGACAGCCATGTATCACTTCATCTTCGTGCCCTTGACGCTTGGTCTTTCCGTCCTGATCGCCATCATGGAAAGCGTCTATGTGATGAGCGGCAACCCGGTCTGGCGTCGCATGACGCTATTCTGGGGTACGCTGTTCGGCATCAACTTCGCCATGGGTGTCGCCACCGGCATCGTGATGGAATTCCAGTTCGGCATGAACTGGAGCTATTACAGCCACTATGTCGGCGATGTCTTCGGGGCCCCCCTCGCGATTGAAGGATTGATGGCCTTCTTCATGGAGGCCACCTTCATCGGCCTGTTCTTCTTCGGCTGGGACCGCTTGTCGAAGGTGGCGCATCTGGCCGTGACCTGGCTGGTGGCACTGGGCGCGAATTTCTCTGCCCTGTGGATCCTGATCGCCAATGGCTGGATGCAGAACCCGGTCGGCTCGGCCTTCAATCCCGACACGATGCGCATGGAGATCACCGATTTCATCGCGGTCATCTTCAATCCGGTCGCCCAGGCCAAGTTCGTGCACACGGTCAGCGCCGGCTATGTCGCCGGTTCGATGTTCGTGATGGCGATCAGCGCCTTTTTCCTGTTGCGCGGACGCCATCGCGATCTTGCGCGGCGCTCCATGGTGGTGGCTGCGAGCTTCGGCCTTGCCTCGGCGCTATCCGTCGTCGTGCTGGGGGACGAGAGCGGCTATGTCGCCACCGAACACCAGAAGATGAAGATCGCCGCCATCGAGGCCATGTGGGAGACCGAGCCAGCGCCGGCCGGCCTCACGGTCTTCGCCCTTCCGGGCAAGGACGGCAATCGCTTCGAAGTCAAGGTTCCCTGGGTCTTGGGCCTGATCACAACCCGCAGCCTGAACAAGGAATTGCCAGGCATCCGGCCGCTTGTCGAGCATGCGGAAGTCCGTATCCGTAACGGCATCCAGGCCTCGGCCAGTCTCGACGCCATCCGCAAGGACCCGAACGACAAGGCCGCTCGCGAGGCTTTCGCCAGGCAATGGCCGGATCTTGGCTATGCGCTGCTGCTCAAGCGCTATCGCCCCGACATTCAGAATGCCACGCAGGAGGAGATCCAGCGTGCCGCCCAGGATACGGTACCCGGCGTGGCGCCGCTGTTCTGGAGCTTCCGCGTCATGGTGGCCCTGGGCTTCTACTTCATCGCCTTCTTCGGCCTCGCCTTCCTGATGAGTTGCCGCCACCGTCTTGGCGAGAACCGCGCTTTCCTGCGCGTGGCCCTGTGGAGCCTGCCATTGCCGTGGGTGGCGATCGAGGCCGGCTGGCTGGTCGCCGAATATGGCCGCCAGCCCTGGGCGATCGAGGGCGTGCTGCCGACCTTCTATGCCGCTTCCGGCCTCACCCTTACCGATCTCGTCATCAGCCTGGGCTTCTTCCTGGCGCTCTATACCAGCCTGCTCATCGTCATGATCCTCCTGATGGTGAAAACCATCCGGAAGGGACCATCCGAGCACAGCGTGCTCGATGAAGCACCGGCTGGCGCAGGCCCCCTGCCCGAGCCCGCCCTTGCGCGCGCGCCGCGCTGAGCCAGATCTGGATATGCACTCATGAACACGATACCCCTCGACTATGAAACCTTGCGCCTGATCTGGTGGGCCCTGCTCGGCGTACTCCTGATCGGCTTTGCCATCATGGATGGCTACGATCTCGGCATCGGCGCGCTGCTGCCCTTTGCCGCGCGTACCGATGAGGAACGCCGTATCCTCATCAACCTGATGGGGCCGACCTGGGAAGGCAACCAAGTCTGGCTGATCCTGGGCGGCGGCGCGATCTTCGCGGCCTGGCCAGCCCTCTATGCGACATCCTTCTCGGGATTCTACCTGGCGATGATCGCCATCCTGCTCGCTTTGATCCTGCGTCCCGTCGGCTTCAAGTTCCGCGGCAAGCTCCAGGATCAACGCTGGCGCAATCTGTGGGACGGGGCGCTTTTCCTCGGAGGCTTCGTGCCCGCCCTGATCTTCGGCGTCGCCGTCGGCAACGTGCTGCTGGGCGTACCGTTCGGCCTGGATGCCACCTTGCGGCCTTCCTATGCCGGCAACTTCTTCGGCCTGCTGCGCCCCTTCCCGCTGCTCGCCGGCCTGGTCAGCCTTGCCATGCTGGTAACCCATGGCGCAGCGGTGATTTCGGCCCGCACCCAGGGGCCGATGACGGAGCGCGCGCGTGGCTATGGCCGACTTGCCGCTCTGGCAACCCTGGTGTTGTTCGCCCTTGGCGGCGTGTGGATCGCCTATGGCATCGACGGCTATGTCGTCACCAGCCCGCAGGATCCGCTCGGGCCTTCCAATCCGCTCGGCAAGACCGTCGCTCTCGAAGTCGGCCGCTGGCTCGCCAATTTCCATACCCATGCCTGGATGTGGACGGCGCCGACCCTTGGCCTGCTCGGGCCACTGGTGGCCTTTGCTGGTCTCTCGGCCCGTTCGGGCAAGCTTGCGATTGCCGGCAGCAGCCTCGCCATCATCGGCATCATCGCCACCGCAGGCCTGGCGCTGTTTCCCTTCCTGCTGCCGAGTTCACTCGACCCCAAGGTCAGCCTGACTGTATGGGACGCTTCCTCCAGCCACATGACGCTCTTCGTCATGCTGCTGGTGACGGCTTTCTTCCTGCCGTTGATCCTGGCCTACACCACCTGGGTCTTCCGCGTGATGCGTGGCCCCGTCACCGCCGACTCGATTGGCCGCAACCCCAACGCCTACTGAAGGAGCCCGACCATGTGGTATTTTTCCTGGATCCTCGGCCTTGGCCTCGCCTGCTCCTTCGCCATCCTCAACGCGATGTGGTTCGAACTGCGCGAGCAGAAAGTGCCTGCCGCGAAGGTGGTGAACAAGCCGGATCGGGCGACGGCCGGCAACTGACGACAGCTCTTCCGTGATCGTCAACCGATCGGTTGACGATCACTCAGGCGGTCCTGGCGGCGCCCCATCAGGCCGACGACAAGCGCCGTCAGCAAGAAGAGCAGCGAGCAGACGGCGATCACACCGAGAAAGGCCTGCTCGAAAGCCGAGCGCGCCAACCGAACCAGCATGTCGGCCGAGGACGAGGGCAACCCTTCAGCCGCGAGCAGGGCCTCGTCCAGGCTGTCGCGCACCGTGCCGGCTACGGGCAGGTCGGGCGGCAGCACCAGCATCGCCGTGTAGATCGCCGACATGATGGTGCCCATCACAGCCACGCCGAGCGCCCCACCGAGCTCGTAGGAAACCTCCTCGATCGAGGCGGCCATGCCGGCCCGCTCCTCCGGCGCATTGACCATGATCGCACTGGAAGCAGCCGACATCGACGCTCCCACGCCGAACCCCATGGCGCTGAGGGCCGTCAACCAGAGAGCCGCCGTTCGGTCATGCGTCAGCAGGAAGAAGGCAAGACCTGTACCGGCAACCGCAAGCGACATCCAAAGCACGTGACGGGCGCCGAGCCGCGGCAAGGCAAGCCCGGCAAGTGGCCCGGCCACGATAGAGGCCAGAGGGATGGGCAATAGAAGCAGGCCAGCCTGCAAGGGGGACAAGTTCCGCACCAATTGCAGATGCTGGCTGAACACCAGTTCCACGCCGATCAGGGTTGCCGAGGAGACCGTGGCCACGATGACGCCCGCGGCGAATTCGGGGTTGCGGAACAAGCCGAAATCGATCAGCGGCGTCTCGCTCCGGCGCTGGCGCCGCCTGAACATGAGGAATGCCAGGGCGCCAATGAGCCCGGCGGCAAGGGCGGCCTCCCAACTCGGCGAACGCTTGCCCAATTCCTTGATGGCATAGGCCGTGGCAATCAGCCCGACCATGATCTGGAGCGAACCGACGAAGTCCCACGGATGGGTAGCCCGGCCCGGCCGATTTTCCAGCACCAGTCCGGCCGCCACCCAGGCGAGGATCACCACCGGAACGTTGATCAGGAAGACAGATCCCCACCAGAAGAATTCGAGCAGCAGACCGCCGAGCACCGGGCCGAAAGCCGCGCCGCTCGAAGCCACTGCCGCCCAGACGCCGATGGCGAAGGCCCTCTCCTTCTCGTCGGCGAAGGTGACACGGATGATGGCGAGGGTCGCGGGCATCATCATGGCGGCGCCGACGGCTAGCAAAGCGCGGGCAGCGATCAATATGACCGAGCTCGGCGCGAAGGCCGCCAGCAGAGAGGCCGCTCCGAAGCCGAGCAGGCCCGCCATGAACATCCGCTTGGAGCCGATGCGATCGCCCAGCGTGCCGCAGCCCGGCAGCAAGCCGGCGACGACGAGAGGATAGGCATTGAGGATCCAGAGTTTTTCAGAGGCCGTTGCGGCCAGATCATGGGTCAGGCGTGGCAGCGCCGTGTAAAGCACGGTCAGGTCGACGACGATGAGGAACAAGGCACTCGAAACGATTGCGAGAACCAGCCAGCGATTGTGATATGCCATTGGTCAAGTGTCAGTGTTGAAAGGAATCTTCCGCGCAAAGCGGACAGCTTGCCCACCGCACTCGCCGAATATAAATACATTCGTATTGAAACAAAAGAGAGAAGTGGTTTGGGCCGCCCCCGTAGCATTGATCGCAATCTGGTTCTTGATGCGGCAGAGGCCGTGGTGGCACGCATCGGACCTGCAGGGCTGAGCATCGACGCCGTCGCCAAGGAGGCCGGAATCACCAAAGGTGGGGTGCAATATTGCTTCGGCACCAAGGATGGCCTGCTGAAGGCCATGCTCGAGCGCTGGGCCGAGAGTTTCGACGCCGAGGTCGCCAGGATCGCGGCGAAACAGCCAGGCCCTCATGCCTTGGTACGGGCCTATGTCGAGGCCAATCGCCATGTCGACGACAAGGATGCCTCCCGTTCGGCCGCCATGCTGGCAACCCTGATCCAGAGCCCGGATCAACTGGCTGATACCCGCGCCTGGTACCGCCGCTATCTGACGGCGATCGACCCCTCTTCACCCGAGGGGCGCAAGGCTCGCCTGGCCTTTCTCGCCTCCGAAGGCATCTTCTTCCTGCACAGCTTTCAATTCGTGCAGATGACCGAAGCCGAATGGCAGGAGATTTTCGAAGACATACTGCGCCTGCTGCCGGACAAACCCGAATGATTCCTCAGGGCGACGGCACGGCAAGCCGCGCTTTGTCGGCCGCGCCGCGCACGCTTCGCCCTGCTGTAACCAAGGCGAGGGCCGGCGCAGCGGAGAAGACGGCAAGCAGCCAGAACGCCGCGCTCGAGGTGCCGGCGATGCCGCCGGGGTCGGAGAGACCGGCCAGATTGGCCACCATGCCCGCCAGGGCCGCACCGATGGCCGTCGCGAAAAGCTGAGTGGTGGTGATGGCGGCCGAGGCGATGTCGCGATCTTCTTCCGGCGCCAATTGCAGCACCCGTGTCAGCATATGCGGCCAGCCAAGGCCGACGCCGATGCCGACGACGGCGAGAGCCAGGCACAACAGGGCGATCGTCGGCCCCTCCCCGCCGCCGGCGGTTGGGATCAGCCAAACCAGGGCGAGCATGCCGGCGAACGCCACCAGGGGCGAGGCCATGATGGTGCGTGCAGCGTTGCGCCCCCGCTGCCCGGAACTGCCGATCGAGCCCACGGTCCAGCCGGCTGCCATCACGGCGGCAAGATAGCCGGCAATCAGGGGAGACTGGCCGTGCAGCACCTGGAGGAAGAGCGGGATGAACATCTCGCCTGTCGTTACCGCAATGGTGAGCAGCGACATGGTCGCGAAGGTCAGCGCCAGCGGTGTCGACAGACGGAAGGATCCGCGGGGCAGCAGCCGCTGCCCTGCCTGCGTTTCCACGGCAACCAAGGCGGCAAGCCCGACCAGGGCAATGACGATGCCGCCAAGATTCCAGGCCAGATCGGCCCGTACGCTGCCGGCGGAAACGGCCAGCACCGAAAGGCTCAGCAGAACCAACTGGGCCAGGGGCGTGCGAGAGCCCTTGCTTTCTTCTCCCGATCGCGACGGCAGGACAGCCACGGCGATGCCGCCGAACAGGCCCACCACCAGGATCATCGACCAGAAGGCGGCACGCCAGGCGCCGATCTCGGCGAAGATGCCTCCGATGGCCGGGCCGACCAGCGTGGCGATGCCCCACATGCCCGAAATCAACCCCATGGCCCGAGGCCATAAGGTTTCTGGAAAGACGATGCGGATCATGCCGTAGGACAAGGCGAACAGGAAACCGCCGCCGAGGCCCTGGATCGATCGGCCGATCAGCATCACCGGCATGCTGGGCGCCAGGGCGCAGCCAAGCGTTCCGAAGGCGAACAGCAGAGCGGCCCAGCCATAGGCGCCCCGTGGACCACGGCCCCGCAGCAATCCGGGCGACAGTGCCGAGCCGATGATGGAGGCGACCACGAACAAGGTGGTGTTCCAGGCATAGTAGTCCAGCCCGCCAATATCGGAGACCACCGAAGGCAGGATAGTGGTAGCGACATAAACATTGATGGCATGCAGCCCGACACCGCCGGCCAGTGCGACCGACCGTATAGCGTTGCGACCGGAGAACAACGCTCCCCACCCACCTTCCTGAGCCGACATTGAAAAACTCCTTCCTACGCAACGCCGGGGACGGACGGGCAAGCAGCTCCTTTGGCCCAGGCGCGTTGGGCTTCGCAATAAAACAAGCAATAACTTTGATTATTGACGCCTCAACGATATGTCAAGACCGGCCTTGGAAAACAGAACCTTGCCTCTCGGTCATCGTTATCGTCGGCATCCCGATTGTGCGCGGCGATGCGGAGATCACCACTGTCACGCGCAATGGCAAGACTCCGAATCGATCTGGCTCAAGCGCTGCACTTGCCATATCGAGCGGCTGCAAGGCTTGGCCTTCTCTTCCGGGTGCCGGTGCCGGCGACAACAACACAGTCACAGGCATCGCCGGAACCAGATAAGATGGTAAGCCGAATACCTCGCCACGGTCTTTATGCGGTGAGCGAAGAGCGTCGATTTTCCAACTTATGAATTGACATATGGCGCAATTCGTTTTTCAAAGACAGGACTTTGAAAACGGATTGCGCCGTCGGCTATGGCGAGCGTGGTCCTCCGATCCCGGAGAAACATCATGGCCTTCACGCTTCCAACCCTGCCCTATGACATCAACGCCCTCGCCGCACGCGGCATGAGCCAGGAAACGCTCGAGCTCCATCACGGCAAGCACCACCAGGCCTATGTCACCGCCCTCAACGGCTTCGTGGAAAAAGACGCCGCGCTGGCGGGCAAGACGCTCGAAGAGATCATAGCCCTGGTCAAGGACCGGCCCGAGGTGGCACCGGTATTCAACAATGCCGGGCAGCACTGGAACCACATCCACTTCTGGCAGGCGCTCAGCCCGAATGGCGGCGGCATCCCCGGCAAACTGCAGGCCAAGATCGATGCCGATCTCGGCGGCACCGATGCCTTCAAGGAAGCCTTCAAGACGGCGGCGACCACGCAGTTCGGCTCGGGCTGGGCCTGGCTGGTCGTGGGCAAGGACGGCAAGCTGAAGGTGACGAAGACGCCGAACGGCTCCAATCCGCTGGCCACCGGCGAAGGCACGCCCCTGCTCGGCCTCGACGTCTGGGAGCACAGCTATTATGTCGATTTTCGTAACCGCCGCCCCGATTATGTCGTGAACTTCCTCGACAAGTTGGCCAATTACGAGTTTGCGGAAGCCAATTTGGCCACGCTTTGACGCCTGGATGCGGCATGTCGGGCGGGCTGGGAGAAAGTGCCATGGAGATCGGCAGCTCCGCCCCCACCACTCCGGTGGCATTGAAACAGCCCAGCCGGGCTCCCGTCGACCGATCGGAATTCGCCGAGGCTATGTCGAGCCTGGCCGCAACGGTGTGCATCGTCGCCGGTTATTGGCAGGGCGAACGCCAGGGGCGCACGGCAACGGCCGTGCTCTCCCTTTCGGCCGAACCGCCTTCCCTTCTGGTTTCGATCGACCGGACATGCCGCCTGGCCGAGCTTATCCTTGCCTCGGGGCGCTTTTCCGTGACGATGCTGGCGAGCGACCAGGAGAATACTGCCGATGCCTTCGCCGGCAAGCTTGGCGGCATAGACCGCTTCGGTGTCGGTGAGTGGCAGAGTTGGGCGTCCGGCACCCCGCGTCTCTCCGCGGCCGCCGCCTCCATCGACTGCGAACTGATCGGCAGCATGTCGATCCCCACCCATCTCGTCCTTGCCGGCGCGATCGTCGGAACACGGCTGGCGCAGACGTCGGCCCCGTTACTCTGGCACCGGCGGCAATATCATCGGCCGGCACCGCTTTCAGAGGCACCGCCCCTCTTCGCCGAGGAGCCCCAGCCATGGCCGACGCCGGCGGATTGATCGCTCGCCTGGAACAGCAGATCGCCTCTGGCCGCGATAGTGCCCTCGCACGCTTTACGCTGGGGCGCGCCCGGCTGGAACAGGGCGACCCGGCCGGGGCCATCCTGCACCTCGCGCGAGCCATAGCCCTGAAACCCGATTACGCCGCCGCCTACAAGCAGCTCGGCGCCGCCCATGCCAAAGCAGGGGATGCCCCGGCCGCCATCGCCGTCTGGAACAGAGGCTGTGCCGTTGCCCGGGAAAGCGGCGAGCTGCAGGCCTTGCGGGAAATGACGTCCCTGCTCGGCAAGTTGATGAGACGCCAGTCGGCCTGAACCTTTCCATATCTCATCGCTACTTGGTGGCGGCGATCGCCTGCGTCGCCTCCTTGGGCGTGGCCCGCAAGGTGGCTGCCCAGAAGACCAGGGCGATAGCCGCGATGGTGGCGCCGAGCAGGCTGACGCCGGTCCAGCCGGCATAGGCATAGACCATGGTCGAGGATGACGATCCGATGGCGCTGCCGATCGAATAGAACACCATGTAGGCCGCAGTCAGCCGGCTCTGTGCCTCCGGCCGGACGCGGTAGATCATGCCCTGATTGGTGACATGCACGGCCTGGAGGCCGAAATCAATGACGAGAACGCCGAGAACCAGCCACAGGATCGAGTAGGGCAGCAGCCCGATCGGCAACCAGGACAGCAGCATCAGGCCGAGCGCGATACCGGTCACGCGCTGCCCGAAGCCCTTGTCGGTCCAGCGCCCGGCGCGCGCAGCTGCGAGGGCTCCGGCAGCACCGGCCAGGCCGAACAGGCCGATCACACTGTGCGACATGGAAAAGGGCGGTGCGCTCAACGGCATCACCAGTGGCGCCAGCAGCGTGGTGATATCGGCAAAGATCAGCATGGCGATGATGGCACGGATCCGCAGCACCGGTTCCTGCAGGAACAAGGTGAAGAGAGAGCTAATGAGCCGGGGATAGGTCAGGCGCTGCGCCGGACGCGGCTGCGGGGGCAGCATCTTCCACAAGGCCAGGACGATGACGAGCGTCGTCACGGCCGAGACGACATAGACCGTACGCCAGCCGGAGAGATCGGTGAGTAAGCCGGCAATGGCGCGGGCGAGCAGGATGCCGAGCACGATGCCGCTGGTGACGATGCCGACCACCTCCCCCCGTGCCGATGGCCGCGCCAGACTGGCGGCATAGGCGACGAAGGCCTGGGTGACCACGGCCAGCAGGCCCATCGCGGCCATCGAGACGAGCAGCATGGCGCCGCTGGAGGCAAAGGCGATCGAGACGAGAGCAAGGACGGAAAGCAGCGACTGGGCGATGACCAGCTTGCGTCGATCGACCAGATCCCCGATCGGCACGAGCAGGATGAGGCCGATGCCGTAACCGAGCTGGGTCGCGCCGACGATCAGGCCCGCGGTGGCCCGCGACAGGCCGAGATCGTCGGCCATGACGTCGAGCAAGGGGTGGGCGAAATAGGCATTGGCGACCGCAAGGCCGCTTGCCACGGCAAAAAGCAGAATGAGCGAGCGGGATAGCAGCACTGAGGGCTGCCTCGCCCCGGCATCCAGTGTCGCAGTGCCGGAGGGACCCAATTCCACGTCCGAAGGCATGGCAAACTCCATCTGAAATAAGTTTAATAATGAAACCATTTGCCTCATAGGCGATAGGGTTTTATAATGCAACCGAAATTGCAAAGGCGCCCGGACACGGGTGAAACCATGGTCAAGCGCAAGAGCCTTACCGAGGATTATTGTCCAAGCGCACGATCGCTCGACGTGATCGGTGACTGGTGGTCGCTGCTGATCGTGCGTGACGCCTTCGACGGGCTCACGCGCTTCGGGGAGTTTCAAAAGAGCCTCGGCATCGCCAAGAACATCCTGTCCGAGCGCCTGAAGACCCTGATCGCCCGGGGCATTCTTAAGTCCGCGCCGGCAGCGGATGGCGGCGCGCACCAGGAATATCACCTCACCGAGATGGGGCGGGATCTCTTCCCGGTGATGGTGGCCTTGCGCAAATTCGGCGAGGCCCATTTGTTCGCGCCCGGTGAGCCACATTCACGGCTGGTAGAGCGCAAGACCGGACAAACTATCCAGCTCGAGATCCGCACCAGCGACGGGCGTGCCGTCGACGCCAAGGATGCCGTCATCCTCAAGGTTCAGGAGGACGACACGGCGTGATGAGCAACCAGCGCGCTTGACCTTGCCCCTGGGGCCGCCTCGATAAGAGGATGGTCAGCCACCGAGGGGTGATTCATGCCGGCATCAGTCCGTTTCCTCAATCCGTCCGAGGCCGCTAGGCGGCTGGGCGTCTCGACCAAGGCCCTGCGGCTCTATGAGGACAAGGGCTTGCTTGCCCCGCCGCGCACCGCAGCGGGCTGGCGTGTCTACGGGCCCGAGGAGATCGACAAGGCGGGGGAGATTGCCGCGTTGCGCAGGCTCGGCTTCACGCTTGCCGAGATCGCGCGGATCCTGAAGGGCGATAGCCGCGAGCGGATAGCAGCGCTCTCGGCGCGTCGAGGGGCCGTGCAGGATCGACTCAAAGGGCTTGCCGCAACGGCCACGACACTTGAAGCCCTCCAAAGCGACCTCGCCCATACTCCTGCGCTGGAGGTCGGGGATCTCATGCGGCGCTCTTCCCCTACCCGAGCTCCGGCCATTGCCTTCGACCTGCCCTGGCCCTGGGGCGGCGAACGCTTCGAGATGCAGGACGTCAGGTCGCTGACCTACATCATCGGCCCGCTCGGCAGCGGTAAGACCCGACTGGCACTGCGCTTGGCCGAAACCCTGCCGAATGCCGCCTTTCTCGGCCTGGAGCGCGTATCCGACATGGCTCCATTGCGGGAAGGTTTGGCAACCGATCGGGCTCTTCGCGATCGCGTCGAGCCGATCCTCGCGCACCTCGCTCACCATGGCGCCGAGATGTCCGATGCCCTCACGGCACTGGTCATCGGCCTGGCAGAAGAAGGCCCCGCCTTTCTTGTCATCGATATGATCGAGCAGGGATTGGACGAGCCGACCCAGCGCGCGGTAAGTGCCTATCTGCGAGCGCGCCCTCCTGGCACCCGCCCGCTCTTCGTGCTGACCCGGTCACATGCCATTCTGGACCTGGCAACGGCCGGCGAGGAGGCGGCCATCATCCTATGTCCCGCCAATCACAGCCCTCCCTCGCTGGTCGTTCCCGTTCCAGGTTTTCCCGGTTACGAAGCGGTTGCGACATGCCTCGCTTCGCCGAAGGTGCGGGCGCGCACGGAGGGCGTCATCGCCTGGAGGCCCGGTGCAAGCGGTCCTTCACCGGCCTGAACCGATCCAGGAAGCGGAAGGCGGCGATGACGGAAAGTCGCCGCTCTTTACCTGCTCGAGCCCGTGGATATGTGACCGCAGCAAGGTCGCCGCGCGGTTGGCATTCCGCTGCCTCAGGGCATCGAGAATCTGCCGATGGGCATGGCTCGTACCGGGGCGCCATCCCGCCGTCCGCGTCGCGGCGAAGATGATGCGAGAATTGGCGAGTTGTAACCCATCCAGCATGGCAAGCAGCCGGGGCATGCGGCAGGGTGCCACGATCTCGCGGTGAAAGGCCCGGTTGGCGAGTTCCCATTCCTCAATGGTCTCAGCCCGGTCGCCGGCCTGAAGGGCCTGCTCCATCCGTTCGAAACTCGTCGCATTCAGCCAGGGAATGGCATGGCTGAGTGCCAGGACCTCGAGACTCGCCCGAATCTCGACGACTTCCTGCGCCGCCTTGCGATCGAGCGGCGCCACCCGCATACCGCGCCGCGGCTCGTTGACCGCCAGACCCTGGGCGCGCAGCAGCTGGAAGGCCTCGCGGGCGGGTACATGGCTCGCTTCGAACTCCGCCGCGATCTTGTCCTGCCTGAGCGGTATTCCCGGCGCCAGTTCCCCGCGCACAATGCGCTCGGCCAGGGTGCGCGCTATGCGCTCGGCAACGGTTTCGGCCATGGCAGCTCCATAGATTATCTATGATAAAATCAGATGCATCCTCTCCTCGCAACTTTATGATGATTCCAGATAGATAGATTGAGAATTTTATCTATAATTTTGAGGCGCCGATGCTTGGCTGCCTCTCCTTCCCAAGCTCGTGACTTCCCATGGGATCCGCGAGTGGTCATGCGAGGAGACGACATGCACGATCAGGTATCGACAGTTCAGAGCCGTGAAACCACAGCCGGTATCGTTGATTTGGGCGCTGATGGCGCTGACAGTGCTACCCCCTTGCCCTGGAGCCACGCCGATGCCCGCGCGATCTATGACCTGCCGTTCAACGACCTGCTGTTTCGCGCCCAGACCGTTCATCGCCGGTTTTTCGATCCCAATCGCATTCAGCTCAGCAAGCTGCTCAGCATCAAGACGGGGGGCTGCCCTGAAGATTGCGGCTATTGCAGCCAGTCTGCCCATCACGACAGTGGCCTGAAGGCCTCCAAACTCCTTGAGGTGCATCGGGTGATCGAGGAGGCGCGCCAGGCCAAGGCGGGCGGCGCCACGCGCTATTGCATGGGAGCGGCCTGGCGCAGTCCCAAGCAGCGCGACATGGCCATGCTCGTCGCCATGGTCGAAGGCGTGAAGTCGCTCGGCATGGAGACCTGCATGACGCTCGGCATGCTGTCGCCCCAGCAGGCCGGAACGCTCGCCGAGGCCGGGCTCGATTATTACAACCACAATATCGATACCTCCGAGCGCTTCTACCCCGAGGTGATCACCACCCGCAGCTTTTCCGAGCGGCTGGATACACTCGCCAATGTGCGCGAGGCCGGCATCAAGGTCTGCTCCGGCGGTATTCTCGGCCTCGGCGAGGAGGTGGATGACCGCATCGACATGCTGGTGACGCTCGCCAACCTGCCCGAGGCGCCGGAAAGCGTGCCAATCAACATGCTCATCCCCGTGCCCGACACCCGGCTGGTGGATACCCCGCCGGTCGATTCCATCGAGTTCATTCGCATCATCGCGCTCGCCCGCATCCTGATGCCGACCTCTCATGTACGCCTTACCGCGGGACGCACTGCGATGAGCGACGAGATGCAGGCGCTGTGTTTTTTCGCAGGCGCCAATTCCATCTTCGTCGGCGACACGCTGCTCACCGCCGCCAATCCGGGCGACGACAAGGACACCAGCCTGATGCGCCGCCTTGGCCTCACGGCCGCGCGCATGGAGGACGCCCCGTGAGCGTTGCATTGCCGGGCGAACGGCCCCGGCTGGCGCGCTATACGGCGAGGCTCGGCCAGTTCGAACGCAAGGGGCGCCGCCGGGTCCTGGCGCCCCAGAGCGGCATCGATTTCACCTCCAATGACTATCTGGGGCTGGCGTCGTCATCGCGTTTGCGCGAGGCGCTCATCTCCGCCGTCGATCGTGGTGTGCCCGCCGGTGCCGGCGGCTCGCGCCTCCTGCGCGGCAATCATCCCGAGCATGAGGCCCTGGAGATCGAAGCCGCCGATTTTTTCGGCTCTGAGCGCATGCTCTATTTCAATGGCGGCTACATCGCCAATCTCGCGGCGCTCTCCACTTTGCCCCACCGCAACGACCTCATCGTCCACGATGCCCTCATTCATGCCAGTGCCCATGCCGGCATCGCGGCCGGCCGCGCATCGGCTGTCGCCGTGCGGCATAACGACGTTGCTGCCTTCGAGCAGGCCATCCGCGCCTGGCGGGCGGCTGGCGGCAGCGGCCATCCCTGGATCGTAGTCGAGAGCCTCTATTCCATGGATGGCGACGCCGCCCCTCTGGCGGAACTGATGGCACTGGCCGATACGCATGACGGCTTCCTCTATGTCGACGAGGCCCATGCCACCGGGGTGCATGGGCCAGGCGGGCGCGGTTTCGCCGCCGCTCTGGAAGGCCGGGACAATGTCGTGGTGCTGCATACCTGCGGCAAGGCGCTCGGCTCCTCGGGTGCGCTCGTCGGTGCCAGTGCCGTGCTCTGCGACGTCCTGGTCAACCATGCCGCCCCCTTCATCTATGCCACCGCGCCTTCCCCGCTCCAGGCCGCGCTGGTGCGCGAGGCACTCCGCGCGCTGACCGACGAACCGGAGCGGCGTGGCCGGGAATTGTCGCTGATCGATTTCGCCAACAGGCTTGTGGCCGATCGGCTCGGCATCGAGACCAGTGGCTCGCAGATCCTACCTGTGGTCATCGGCGACAATGAGCGCTGCCTTGCCATCGCCGAGCGGGTGCAGGCTGCCGGCTTCGATGTCCGCGCCATCCGCCCCCCGACGGTTCCGGCCGGCACAGCGCGCCTACGCATTTCCATCACGCCCAATGTCGACGAGGAGGCCATCATGCAAATGGCCGAACGGCTCGCCGTGGTGATGGCGGAGGACGATCGATGAAACGAAGGTCCCAAGGGCCGTGCCATGATCGGTGAAGCTCATCCACGCGTCGTCGTCACCGGCACGGATACCGGCATCGGCAAAACGGTGTTCTCGGCCGCCCTCGCATATGCCCTCGAGGCCAGCTATTGGAAGCCGGTGCAATCGGGCCTGGACGAAGAGACCGACAGCCAGACTGTGGAGCGGCTGGGCGGCCTTCCCTCGGACCGCATCCTGCCCGAGGCCTACCGCCTCACCACGCCGGCCTCGCCGCATCTTTCTGCAGCCATCGACGGGGCGGAACTCGATCCTGATACACTCGATCCCCCACCGTTCTCCGGGCCTCTCGTCATCGAGGGTGCCGGCGGACTCCTGGTCCCGCTGACACGCCGGACCCTGTTCGCCGATGTGTTTGCCCGCTGGCGCTATCCGACCATCCTCTGTGCGCGTACCGGATTGGGCACCATCAATCACACGCTGCTGTCGCTCGAAGCCATGCGCCGGCGGGCCATTCCCATCCTCGGCGTCGTCTTCATCGGCGACGAGCAGGCGGACACCCGATCCATCATTACCGAAATCGGCGATATCAACGACCTCGGCTGGCTGCCGAAATTCGATCCGCTGACCGCCGATAACTTACACACTGGCTTCCGAAACTGGATCGACCTGTCCATTATCAAGAAGAGGCTTGCCTCATGCTGAAATCCCTGCCCTCGCCGGTCTGGCATCCCTTCACACAACATCAGTTGGACCCGGTGACCCGCCGGATCGCCCGCACCGAAGGCGCCTTCCTCTATGAGGAGGACGGACAGGCCGTGCTCGATGCGATCTCCTCCTGGTGGGTGATCACCCACGGCCACCGGCATCCTGCCATCATGCAGGCAATCCGGGACGCCAGCGAACGCTTCGACCAGATCATCTTCGCCGACTACACGCATGAACCAGCCGAGACGCTCGCCAGGGGACTTATCGAGCTCGCGCCATCAGGTCTCGCCCATGTCTTCTACTCCGACAGCGGCTCGACCGCGGTCGAAGTCGCCCTGAAGATGGCGCTCGGCTTCTTCCACAATCGCGGCACGCCGCGCTCGCGCATCGTGGTGATGGAGCACAGCTATCATGGCGACACCATCGGTACGATGTCGGCCGGGGAACGCGGCGTCTTCAACGCGGCCTATGGCCCCCTGCTGTTCTCGGTCGACAGTCTGCCCTTTCCCGCCGCCGGGCAGGAACAGCACACGCTCGATGCGTTCGAACGTCTCTGTCGGCAAGGCGATATTGCCGCCTTGCTGATCGAGCCCCTGGTGCTGGGTGCCGGCGGCATGCGCATCTATGCCCCCTGGGTTCTCAGCGAACTGAAGCGGATCGCCGAAACCCATGGCGTCCTCTTGATCGCCGACGAGGTAATGACCGGCTGGGGGCGCACCGGCTCCCTCTTCGCCTGCCAGCAAGCCGACATCACGCCCGACATAATGTGCCTGTCCAAGGGGCTCACCGGCGGCGCCGTGCCGCTCGCAGCAACCTTGTGCACGGCGGAGATCTTCGAGACGCATCTGTCTGATGACCGCAGCCGAACCTTCTTTCATTCCAGTTCCTATACCGCCAATCCCATCGCCTGCGCGGCGGCCTGCGCCAATCTCGACATCTGGCGCGCCGAACCGGTCACGGAGCGCATCGCAAGCATGGCTACCGAACACAGCCGTCGCCTCGACCATTTCCGGCGCGATCCGCGTTTCTCCGATATCCGGCAATGCGGTACCATCGCGGTCATGGAGATCGCCGTGCCTTCGGGCGGCTATCTTTCCGATGCGGGGCCACGGCTGCGCGCCTTCTTCAAGGCCCGCGGCCTGCTTATCCGTCCACTCGGCAATGTGATCTATCTGATGACGCCCTATTGCGTCACGCCGGATGATCTCGACCGTGCCTATGCGGCCATAGACGAGGCGGTGGACCTGGTCGCCGGCATCAGTTCGTGACCCGTTGCCGTTCGAGCCGCGTACTCGGCTTCGGCCACTGCGCGCCGGAACGCCGGGTCGGCAATGCCGAGATTGAGGCAAGACTCGGGCTCGAGGCGGGCTGGATCGAGCGGCGGACCGGCATCCACCATCGCCATTGGGCGGGCCCCGCGGACACGCTGAGCGGACTTGCTGCCGAGGCCGGCGCCGCAGCCCTGGCCGATGCCTGTATTACGGCCAACGAAGTGGGGTTGGTCCTGCTGGCGACCTCGACCCCCGACCATTTGCTGCCGCCCTCGGCACCTTTGCTGGCACATCGCCTCGGACTGGCCAAAGCCGGGGCCGTCGATCTTGCCGGCGCCTGTTCGGGCTTCCTGTATGCCCTCACGCTTGCCGATGGCTTCGTACGCACCCAGGAGAAGGCCGTGCTGGTGGTTGCTGCCAATATCCTGAGCCGCCGCATCAACCCTCAGGAGCGTGCCAGTGCCGTGGTGTTCGCAGACGCCGCCGGCGCCCTCCTGCTCGGCCCCTCGCCCGACGAGGAGACCGGCCTCATCGGCGTCGACCTTGCCTCGGACGGCAGCCAATACGACCTGATTTCCATTCCGGCCGGTGGCAGCAATCGCCCCTTCGCCCCCGAGATCGCCGCCCAGGACTTCCTGATGACCATGCGCGACGGCAAGGCGGTGTTCTCGCAGGCCGTGCGCATGATGAGCCATTGCGCCGAAAAGGCCATGGCCCGGGCAGAGATGACGGCGGTGGACATCGATCGCTTTGTGCCCCATCAGGCCAATGCGCGGATCTTCGATGCGGTCTCGGCCGAACTCGGGCTGGACACAGCCAAGACCGTGCGCAGCATCGAGGACTACGGCAATTCCTCGGCGGCCACGATTGCGCTGTCGCTGTCGCTCGCCAACCAGGTCCAACCGTTCAGGTCGGGTGAGAAACTGCTGCTTGCCGCGGCCGGTGCGGGCATGACCGGGGGCGCCGTGGTGCTTGGGATTGGGTGATTTCCGGCGAAATCGAGCCCCCTTCGTTCAGCCAATTACATGTTTCGACGGGGGAAAGTACAGCGCTACAAGCCTTCTGGACAACCTCGCACATCCCTTCAGCGTCAGTTCTTGCCGATCCGGCGCGGAAGCTGCACGAAATCCTCGAGATTGAGTCCCTTTTCCGCCAGCAGGGCTTCCAGCACGGGCTGCAGCCGCCCAAGGCTTTCCCGGACCGCATCGCGCACGGTATCGACAACCACCTGGGTATCGCGCTCGATCTCGATATTGAGCCGATCGCCGGCGCGCTTATCCTCGAATACGGTCATGCGGCGGGTTTCGGGGATGAGCCAGACCTCGAACCAGCCCTCCTTCTTGTCGACCTCCGACACCGTCAGGCTGGCGCCGTTGATGGCGATATAGCCCTTGGCGAAGACGTAGCGCGCGAAATCCGGCGGGATGGCAATGCGGATGACCTTGTTGCCTTCCGAGGTCCCGACGGAATCGATCGCGGTGGAGAAATCGACATGGCCCGAAATCGGATGGCCGCCGATTTCGGCGCCATCCTTGGCGGCCCGCTCGACATTCACGCGATCGCCGGCGACATAGTCGGCCAAAGTGGTGATCTTCAGGCTCTGCAGCATGACGTCGAAGGTCGCCGTCCGCGCCGAGACGAGTTCGGTCACCGTCAGGCAGACGCCGTCCACCGAGACGCTGGCGCCGATGGCGAGATCTTCGCTGAATCCTTCGGGAAAGCGCAGCGTGAAGGTGCGCAAGCCGTCATGGTCCTTGACGGCGTCGATATCGGCGACGCCCTGAATGATGCCTGTGAACAAAGGAGAAGTCCTGTCAATGAAGCCGGAGGCCAAGTAATCCACCGGCGCCTCGCGATGGTGCCTTTAATCATAAATAGGCATGGTTGGGAAAGCCGCCAAGCGCGAGCGCCTTGCGAAGATGGCTTCAGATGCCTTCAGCGTATCGCCAGCTGGCTTGCCGGATCGAAGAAATGCAGGCTGTCGGCCTGCAGCCCCACCTTGACAGTGTCGCCGGCCTTCCGCCTCGCGCTGACAGGGGCGCTGATGCGCATGCGGGTGGAGACTGCAGCCGGCGCGCTTTCGTCCAATTCGTCCAGCCCAGCCCGTTTCTGTTCGGCCTTCGTCGCGGGGTCGACAAGGTCGACATGGAGAAGCAGGCTCGCGCCCAGATCCTCCTGAAAGGCGATACGGGCGGGAAGTGCCTCGGAATCGCCATCGGCCAGGAACAGGTTCTCGGGCCGGATGCCGACCACCACCTCGTGATCGCCTGCAGCGGCAAGCCCGGGCCTGTCCTGCACGAAAGCGGCCGGCAAGGGCAGGACGAGGCCCGGCAAGACGACTTCCAGCCCCTGCCCGCTCCGGCGCAGGCGGCCGGGCAGCAGATTGATCGGCGGCGCCCCGATGAAGGTGGCGACGAAAAGATTGACCGGCCGGTCGTAGAGCTCGCGGGGCGGCGCCAATTGTTGCAGCACGCCGCCATTCATCACGGCTACCCGGTCACCCATGGTCATCGCCTCGACCTGGTCATGCGTCACATAGACCGTGGTCACCCCGCTCGCCCGCTGCAGGCGGGCGATCTCGGCGCGCATCTGGCCGCGCAGGCGGGCATCGAGATTGGACAGCGGTTCGTCCATCAGGAAGGCGGCCGGCTCGCGCACGATCGCCCGCCCCATGGCAACGCGCTGGCGCTGGCCGCCCGACAACTGCCCGGGACGACGGGTAAGCAGCTTGTCCAACTCCAGCATCGCGGCGGCGGCCTTCACCTTCTCCTCGATCGCCTCGCGTTTTTCGCCCCGCACCTTGAGGGCGAAGCCGACATTGTCGGCGACGGAAAGATGCGGGTAAAGCGCATAGCTCTGGAAGATCATCGCCACATTGCGCTCGCGCGGCGACAGGTCGTTGGCCACCTCCGCGCCGATCGAGAGCGTGCCGCCGGTGATGGTCTCCAACCCCGCGATCATGCGCAGGGCCGTGGACTTGCCGCAGCCCGACGGGCCGACCAGCACCAGGAACTCGCCATCGGCGATGTCGAGATCCAGTTTGTTCACAGCCAGTTGCCCATCGGCATAGGCCTTGCTGACCTGGGAAAAGCTGATTGCGGCCATAGCGGAACCTTCGACTAATGGGCCGACTTGGTCAGGCCCTGCACGAAATAGCGATTGAGCAGGATCATCATCAAGACGATGGGAAGGGTGGAAAAATGGGCCAGCGCACCGAGCGTGCCCCAGGAAATGTCCTTGGTGCCGTAGGCCGAGAGCAGCGCCACCGAGATCGGCTTGCTGTCGGCCCGCGTCAGGAACATCGAATAGAGAAAGTCGTTCCAGGAGAACATGATGCAGAAGATGGCGCTGGCGATGATGCCGGGCACCACGGACGGCAGGGCCGTGAACAGGAAGGTGTTCCAGTCATTGCTGCCGTCGGTCAGGGCGGCCTCCTCGATCGACACTGGTGAGGCGCGGAAATAGGAGAACATCATCCACACCACGAAGGCGCTGTTCAGGGCCGTGTTGAGCAGGATCACCGCCCACCAGGTGCCGAGCAGGCCGATGTCGCGCATCATCAGATAGAAGGGGATCAAGGTTGCCACCGGCGGCACGGTGCGGATGGCCAGGAAGAAATAGGCGAGCCACACGGCCTTCGGATTCTTGGAGCGGGCCAGGGCGTAGCCGGCGGGAACGCCGAGCAGCAGCGATAACAAGGTCGAGCCGATCGAGATGATCAGGCTCGATTTCACCAGGGACCACAGGTCGAAAAGCCGGAATACATTCTCGAAATTCGCGAAGGTCGGTTCGAAGAAGAGCTGCGGCGGCGTGGTGAAGATGTCCCTCGCAGGCTTGTAGGCCGTGGAGAATAGCCACAGGATCGGAAAGAGCGCGATGGCGAGGATGACGATCAGGGCAGCGCGCCGTGCCCACAATCCCCTGTCGGCGGCGGTCCTAAGCATTGCGGTTCCTCGCCGGCCTGACTACGAAGATGAACAGGGCCGCCATCACACCGATACACACGGTGATCAGATTGCTCACGGCCGAAGCCCTGCCGATATTGAAGAATTCCAGCCCCTGCTTGACGCCATGGATCATCAGCGTGGTGGTGGCATCGCCGGGCCCGCCGCTGGTGCTGACATAGATGATGTCGAAGACACGGAAGGCATCCATCATCCTGAGGACGAGCGCCAGGAAGGCTGCCGGCAGCAGGAGCGGCAGGATGATCAGGATGAAACGCTGCGCGCTGGTGGCGCCGTCGACCCGCGCCGCCTCAAGGATATCCGTCGGCAGGGATTTGAGCCCCGCCAGCAGGATCAGCGCCATCAGCGGCGTCCATTCCCAGACGTCGACGGCGATCAGGGTCGGCAAAGCAAAAGTCGGATCGGCAAGCAGGCCCCGTGGGCCCGAAATACCGGCCTCGGCCAGGAAATAGCCGAGCACGCCATAGTCGGCGTTGAGCATGGCCTTGAAGATAAGGCCAACGACCAGTGGCGTGACAGTTGCCGGGATCAGCAGCAGGCCAAGCGCGATGCGGTTGAACAGATCGTCGCGCCAGAGCAGCAAGGCGATGCCGAGGCCGAAGACAAACTCGAGGGTGACAGCGCCAATGGTGAAGATGAAGGTGTTGATCAGCGCCTGGCGTGCGGTCTTGTCGCTCCATAGGGCGACGTAATTATCCAAGCCGACGAAATGGCGGCCCGCCGGGCGGACCAGGCTATATTCCTCGAAGGAGTACAGAATTCCCTGCGCCATCGGCCAGACCGCGATGGCTAGAACATAAAGTATGGCGGGAGCCGCCAGCAGGATCAGGAAAAGCTGGCGCTTGCGCGCATAGGACAGGCGGCGAGGCTTCGCTTTAGCCGAGCGAGTGCTTCCGGCGAGGCTCGATGAGGGACTTTCCAAGTTCAAGCTCTCCGGAATCGTCGGCGAGAAGACAGGCGCCGGCATGGTCGCGCAGCCATGGGGGACAGCGCAACCTTGCTTTGGCGACCTGCAGGCTCAGAACAGCTTTTCAGCCTGGGCCTGGGCATCGTCCAAGGCCGCCTTGGGATCGGCATTGCCGACCAGCACGCCATTGACGGCGGAGCCGATCAGATCCTGCAATTCCGGATATTGCGGAATACGCGGCCGGAAATCGACATTGCCATGCTCGAAGGAGGTAGCCAATACGGGCAGGAACGGGAACTTCGCCAGAAGGTCCTTGTCCGTCATCTCGCTCTTGCGCAGATAGCTGCCGGCACCGCGCAGATTGAACTCCTTGTGCACCGCCGGACTGGTGATCCACTTGATGAAGGCCCAGGCCGCCTCCTGCTTGCGCTTGTCGATATCGGCATTGATGCCGAGCCCCCAGCCTCCGATGCCGTATTCCGGCTCCTTGCCTGCGCGGGCCGGCGTCAGCATGATGCCGACCTTGCCGACAACCTTGGAGATTTCCGGGTTGTCATAGCCGGCGGCGCCGATCGACCATGTCTGCATATTGGCGGCCATGCCCTGGCGGAAGCTCTCCTCGCGCGCTCCCCAGTCATAGTCGGCCGCGCCGGGAGGAGCCGCCTTGTCGAACAGCTTCTTGTAGTCGACGACGCTCTGGATATTCGCCGCCGAATTGAGCGCCGGCTTGCCGTCGGGGCCAAGGATCGAACCGCCGAGCTGGAAGTTGTACTGCATCCAGTCCTGCGCCACCGCCGGTCCTTTCTGGCCATTGGCCACGAAACCGAAGGTCTTCTTGGCCGGATCGGTCAGTTTGATCGCGTCGGCGATGTAGTCTTCCATCGTCGCCGGCGGCTTCAGGCCGGCAGCCTCGTAGAGGTCTTTGCGATAGGCCAGCACATTGGCATAGCCGGCGAAAGGAAAGGCAACCTGCTTGCCCTTGTAGCCGCCGAGCCCCTTCATCAGGCTGGGATAGATGTCGTCGACCTTGATCTCGGCGGCATCGCGCTTGATCCATTCGGTCAGGTCGACGGTGTAGCCGGCTTCTGCGAACTGCCCCGACCAGACGATGTCGGTGGTGGCGATGTCGTAGCCCTTGGTGTGGCCAACGTAATCGGCCGTGATCTTGGTCAAGAGTTCTGGATAGCTCAGGATCTCGACATTGACCTTGGCGCCGGTCGCCTTCTCGAAATCCGGCGCCATTGCAGCCAGTATCACCGCAAACTGGTCGTTCTGCGATGCCAGGCTGAGCGTGACGCCGTCGAAGCGCTCCTGGGCCTGCGCCGCGCCCGCAAACACTAGAAATCCCGCCAGCAAAAGAGAGCGGCATTTTGCCGTCATGTTCATCGTGGGTCCCCTCCGTTACACCCTCGCAACCGGGAGGCTATCATTGCATTTTCTGCGCGCAATCAGAATGTGAGAAATTCGACCACACTCAAACATTTTTTTGCAACCTAGCAAAAGGACAATCACCATTTCTCGCAACTTCGGACAAAATCTTTCATAATTTTGTTTGGTTTGTTGCGCATGGTGCTTTTCTGGTCGGCAAGGACAAGGTAGATTCCCCCGCAAGCATCAGGGAACGCACAGCCGGCCTCGTCGGCAAAGCAAGCATGTTCGGATTGGGGAGGATTCGATGTCGGCACCACACAGAGCAGCCGGGACAAGCGATACGCTCATGCGCTGCATCGGCTGGTCGCAGCAATGGAGCGCTGAGTTTCCGTATATGCTCGCCAACCACCTGCCTATGATCCTGGTGGCGATGCAGCGGATGGGCGCCAATGACCGGCGGCTGGAAGAGTTCTGCGAGATCTATCGCGTGCAGAACGGCCTCGTGCCGGTGCCCGTTGCCAAGGAGACGATCAGCCGGGAAAACTGGCGAGACGCTCTCGGCGATCGCGAAAGGGAGGGCGATTATCGCACCTTCTTCCAGGTGGAAGTCAGGCGGCTCGGCGCTACGCCGGCGGCCCGGCTCTATCTGCCGCTCCTGTTCGACGGCTTTGCCGCCAGTGCCATGCATGCCTTCATGCGCATGGCCTATGCGACCTGGACAGACAATGACGAGGAGACCGCCATCGCGCTGGCCTACTGGGCAGCTACCTATCTCGACCTCGGCACAGGCCGGGGCGAAGCCGGTACAACCGGCGATCCGCTCGACGTGCTGGCCTATATGTATGGGCCTGCCTCCTTCCGCCATATCGTCACCGAATGCGACCTGCTCTGGCACACTATGCGAGCGGTCGCCGCCAAGCCCGAATTCGCCCACGTACACGACATGCTGGCCATCGGTCCCGACACCATGGACCGCTTCGCCCGCCTGTCGCTCGCGCTCTTCGCTGCGACCGGCGACTTTTCTCTCCTGCACGCCCTAACCGGCACCCATTGGTTGCGCATGATGGCGCCCCGCTCGCCCGATCCGGCCGTGCCGATGCGCCGCTTCTGGCAGGCCATCGCCTCGCTTATTCCCAAGATCGGCTTTCCCGACATTCCGGCTGCCGAACAAGTGGAAGAATGGCGTCGGCAGAAGGTGCCGGACTGGCCGGAGATCTTCGCCGAGGCCGTCAAGCATGACGACGAGCACGATCTCAGCCTCAGCTTCTCGGCCTCCGAGGAGTTCAAGCTTTATCGCGATCCGCTCTACAACTACGTTGCCGCCAAACGTCTCGGACTCATCTGATGCTGCTTGCCAATGCCACCCTGCCCGACAGACGCCGGGCAGATGTACAAATCGTCGACGGCCGGATAGCCTCGATCACAGCGCCTGGCCTCCCGGCTACCGATCCGGATCGGCGCGATCTCGCCGGTGCCTTGCTGCTTCCGGCCTTCATCGACGGCCATATCCATCTCGACAAGACCCATATGGGGGCGCCGTTAGTCCCGCATGTGCCGGGGGAAAGCGTGCGTGAGCGCATCGCCGCTGAGCGTGTCGCCCGTCATGCCGTGCCTCTGCCCGTCGAAGCCCGCGCCACCAATCTCCTGCGCCGCCTCGTCGCCAACGGCACCACGAGGGTGCGCAGCCATGTCGACATCGACAATGACGTGAAGCTCGCCAATCTGGAGGCGTTGCTCGCCGTGCGGGAACGCTGGAGACCTTGGGCCGACATCGAGATCGTCGCCTTTCCCCAGAGCGGCGTCGTGAGCGAGCCCGGCGCCCCCGACCTGCTCGATGCAGCCCTCGCCGCCGGTGCGGACCTGATCGGTGGGCTCGATCCCGAGGGCTTCGACCATGACGTCCCGGGCCAGCTCGACATCGTCTTCGCTCTCGCTGAAAAGCATGGCAAGGCTGTCGATATCCACCTGCATGACGGTGGCGAAACCGGCGGCGCCGAGTTGCGCGACATCGCCAGGCGTACCGAAGCTCTCGGCCTGCAGGGGCGAGTGGTGGTGAGCCATGCCTTTTCCCTTGGCGATCAGTCTCCCGAGAGCTTCGCCAGAACGGCAGACGCCCTGGCGCGCGCCGGCGTGGCGATCATGACCTCGAGCCCGGCCGCCGTGCCGGTGCCGCCGGTGAAAGCACTGCGCAGCCACGGCGTCACCCTTTTCGCCGCTTCCGACAATATTCGTGACTGCTGGTCCCCCTTCGGCAATGGCGATATGCTCGATCGTGCCGCCATCGTCGCTGCCAGGCAGGAATTCTATGCCAATGACGATTTGCGCCTGGCCCTCGACCTCGCCACCATCGAACCGGCCAGGGCGCTCGGCATTGCGGGCTATGGCCTGGCACCGGGCGCACCGGCCGATCTCGTCGTCATCGACACGCCGAGCGTAGAGGAAGCCGTGATCAATCGCCCGCGCCGCAAGCTCGTGCTGCGGGGTGGCGTGGTCGTTGCCGAAAACGGGGTCGTCGCCGAGGTTCTGCCCGCCTGAGCGTTCATCCAGTCGCCATCTTTCCGTCCAGGGAATCGGGCCAGAGTGACGAGAGTCGGCCAGACGGCCATCGCATGGGAACAGGACGATCGCGCCGATGAAACCGGCATTGGATATACCCGCCGACTGGCGCGGCGATCTCAAGGGCTATGGCTGGAAGACCCAGTCGGCGGGAGCCTCCGGCGCAGGCGTCTTTCGCCTCGAAGCGCCGGGCAAGCCTGATCTGTTCGTCAAGACCGAGGAGCTCTCATCCCTCGGCGAATTGCCGGATGAGGGGCCGCGCCTGGAATGGCTGAGCGCACGCGGCATACTCTGCCCAAAGCCCCTGGCGGAGGCCCGGCATGGTGGGCGGCACTGGCTGCTGATGAGTGCCATTCCTGGCGCCGTCCTGTCATCTCGAACCGGTCTCACCCCGGAGCAGGCGGTCGATATCGCCGCCGATGCCCTGCGGCACCTGCACGCCCTCGATATTGCCGATTGTCCGTTCGACCACTGCGCCAACAGCCGCATCGCCCTCGCCGAAGCGCGGGTCAAGGCCGGTCTCGTCGACGAGGAAGACTTCGACGAGGAGCGCACCGGTCAGACCGCGGCCGACGTCTTCGCAGAATTGCAGCTCCAACGCCCCCGGCTGGAAGAGCTCGTCGTCACGCATGGCGATGCGACGCTGGAAAACCTGCTGGCGGACAAGGGCGTCTTTTCCGGTTTCATCGATTGCGCCCGGGCCGGCCTTGCCGACCGTCACCAGGACCTGGCACTGGCGACGCGCAGCATTCGCGATCGTTTTGGCGCGGTTCTGATCGAGCGCTTTTTCGCCCGCTACGGCATCACGCCGGATCCGGACCGCATGGCCTTCTATCTGCTGCTCGACGAGTTCTTCTGAGCCGGCGCAGTGTACGAGGAGGCTGCTGCCTCATTTCCTCGATTGCGGATAGATCGTCTCGCCGCGCTTGAGCATGGCGACGAAGGCCTCGATCTTCTTCCTCCGCCCTGCCTCGGTCTTCACATTGTGCATGCGAAAGGCCAGTGCGAAACGGTTCTGTGCGCTGAGCGCACCCAGCATCTTCAGCGCTTCCGGCTCGGCCTCGATCGCAGCCTGGAGGTCGTCGGGGATCTTGAGATCCTTGCCGCTCTCATAGGCCCGGTCCCAGCGGCCATCCGCCTTGGCGGCCTCGACCTGTTTCAGCCCGTGTTCGGTCATGCGGCCTTCGGCGATCAGCCGGGCGACATTGTCGACATTGATCCGGCTCCAGATGCTCTTGCGCCCGCGCGGCGTGTAGCGCTGCAGGAAGCTGCGCTCATCGAGCCCCTTGCGCACCGCGTCGATCCAGCCCCAGCAGAGCACGACGTCGATCGCCTGCTTGGGGGTGATCGAGGCGAGACCCGAGCCCACCTTGTGGATCTTGATCCAAACTTCGCTTTGGCTGTCGTGGTGGTCGCGGAGCCAGGTATAGAAGCTCGCGTCATCCACGAATTCACGGACCTTGGCGGGATCGACGGTGACGGGCGGCATCAGGGTTCCCCGACCGTCTTATCTGTGGCCATATTCGCCCCTTACCTCCAACCAATCCGAGCCGGTTGCATCCAGAGCAACGACCGAACGGCGACGCACAAGGCATGTCAGTGCAACAATGTCTTGCGTTTGACCAGCGGCCAGCGCTTGAGAATTCGATATTCGGTCAATCCCAACCTGCTATGAACTAGACAAAAGTCCATAATGGGGACGTGAATAGGTTCGATTGGCCGAGTCAATATCGGCCTTTCACCATAAAACAATGTCATATGAGGAGTGAAGCCGAAGGAGGCTCGCAGGCCATGCTGCCACATGGCAGCACCTAGCCTGCAGTGAAGTTCGAACAGTCCACTTCCTTGACCGCGCAGAACCACGGGGTAGCGCAAAGGCCTCTCTCGCTTTGGGATCGCATCAAAGCACATGGCACTATCGAGCGTTGCCTCAAAGGCAGACATGCACACACGATCACCTGCCATGATTGCAGCATGGATGAGCGACGTCTTGAGATGCCTGTAATCGCCGACTTGTTGCACTGACACATGGAGACGATCTTCACGCAGCAAGCGACCGCAAAAATGATTCTCATCAACAAAGTGCCGGGCAAACTGTCCGAGTCGATGCGCGTCCTCCTTTTGGGGAAGCAGTGTGTAGAACAATCTCTCACCTCGTTTGGGTCTGCGTGGCGGAGCACCGAAGAGATCCAACGTATCTGACATCGTTTCCTCCCGTTCTTATGCGTCTGCAGTCAACATTAGAACAAAACAAGAACGCATGTCAACGGCCCAGCCGACCATAGAAGAGCCCCTCACCTGGGCGGCATCCCCTCGAATTTCGGCAGAGCCGGATCAAGATAGTCCCACGCATAACCGACGCCGGTATAGGTCACCACCTGCGGCTTGTATCGGCTCGGTTCATCGAGGCTCGCGGCACGCACCGCGAAAAATTGCGGCATGGCCGAGAAGGTCAGATAGACCGGCGATCCGCAGGTGGGGCAGAAATAGCGGGTCTTCCTGTCGCCGCTATCGGCCACCATGTCCCAGGGCCGCCCCTCCCCGGTAAGCGTCACGCCTTCCCGCGGGAAGGTCAGGTGGGACTGATGGCCCGTGCCGCTCTCGCGCTGGCAGTCGCGGCACTGGCAATCATTGCTGAACACCGGTTCGGCCGTGATCTCGTAGCGGACAGCCCCGCAGGCGCATCCGCCGGTATAGGCCTTGCTCATCTCGTCCTCCTCGCCTCAATCCTTGCTGCCGGCCACGACGGTGCCGAGATTGCGCAGCACCTTCTTCCAGCCATCGCTCATATTCTTGTAGGCCGTATCGTTTTTCGGCGTGACGAAGCCCGCATGGACGAGGCGCACCCGCGTACCGCCTTCTGCCTCGCTCAGCGTCCAGGTCACCACCGTGTCGAGGCGGGAGCCATAGCCGGGATTGCTGTCATGCCCGCCCCTCCAGGCATAGGCGAGCCGCTCATTCGGTTGCACGTCGAGCACCTGACAGTGGATGACGCCGTCCCATTCGCCGGCCGGCGCGGTGGTGAAGGTGAAACGCTGCCCTTCAATCGCTGCGAAATCGGCCGGCGCCATCATCCAGCGCGCGATCAGATCGCCCGAGGTCAACGCTTTCCAGATGGTTTCGGGTGCATGCGGGAAGACCTCGTCGACGACGATCTCCTGCGTGTGCGGCTTCAAGGCCAGATCATTCATGGATCGATCTCCTTCAAGAGAGTTCTGAGATTGGCGAAGCGCTGGCGCCAGAACAGGCTGTAATGGCTCATCCAATCAGCCAGCGGTTCGAGGCCGCCGGGTTCGGCGCGATAGTAGACTTTGCGCCCTTCCGGCCGTTCGGCGACGAGGCCGGCCAGTTTCAGCGCCTTGAGGTGCTGGGAAATCGCACCCTGGGTCACGCCGCTGCCCTGCGTCAGCTCGGCTACCGTGATCTCGCCGGATCCGGCGATGCGCTCGAACACGGCCCGCCTGGTGGGGTCTGCAAGGGCGCGCATGACGGCATCGATGGCAACTGTCTCAGTCATGAGAATCAATTAGCAACTACTAATCAATTAATCAATGCTAATGATTTAGATGTCTGAGAAGCCAACATGCCAGCGTCGCGGAAAGCGGGCTGGCCTCCTTAAGGGCTCAACGCGTCGGAGCAGGTGATATCGACGAGGAAGGCGATTGCCCGTCCCGGCCGGTGAGCCCGGGACGGAGCCATGTCAGCGTGCTTGTGCCAGAGCTACGGCATCGGGCCCCGCGGGGAAGCGGAGCTGGCCGGAAGCGTCATGGACGGCAGCCCACACAGCCTGGGCGACATCGCTTTCTCGCGTGGTCATTGCCGGCCTCACGAAGGCGTCAAGAATCGGCCGCGCAAACTCAGCATAGTCTCCCGGGAGCAGCTCCTCGACCGGCACGATGGCATTGGCGCCGAACCGGGTGGTTGGCGCATAACCCGGCTCGACGAGCTTCACCTGCACTCCGAAGTAACCAAGCTCATGAGCGAGCGAACCGGAGAACCCCTCGACCGCCTGCTTGGATGCGGTGTAGGCGGCAGCGAGTGGGAACTCCCCAAGCGTTACGCTCGACGTCACGTTGACGATCGTGCCGGTACGACGTGTCCGCATTTGTGGGATTATCGCGCGGCACATGGCCATGACGCCAATCGTATTGGTCTCGATGAGCTGACGGATCAACGACATCGGCATGACTTCGAAGGCGCCCACACCGCCCACGCCTGCATTGTTCACAAGCGCATCGATCGGGCCCGCAGCGTCGATCAGTGCAGCTATGCTCTCTTCGTTCGTGACGTCCAGCGGCAGCACTCGCAGCCGGCCGGTTACGCCGCCAAGCACATTCGGGTCGGGGCGTCGCATCGTGGCGACGACATGCCAGCCATTCTGAAGGAAATACTCGGCGGTCGCCTTGCCGTAACCCGAGGACGTGCCGGTGATGAGGATCGTCTTGCCCATATTGTCTGTCTCCTTGAGTTTCATATTCCCAAGATAGACAGGCACGACTGGACGATATATAATTCATAATCCAGTATCTATTATGAATCGTCCAGAATGGATCCTCTCAGCGATATCATCGGTTTGCTCCGGCCGACTGCCGCAGTCGCGAAGCCGATCACGGCGCGCGGACGCTGGGGCGTGCGCTATCGAGCGCATGACGCGCCCGGGTTCACGATCATCTTGGAGGGGCAAGCCTGGCTGAGCCTCGACGGCGAAAAGCCGCTCCGGCTTGCACAGGGCGATTTCGTGCTCCTTCCGACGACGCCCGCATTCTCCTTGTCCAGCGAGCCGGGTCTCGAATGCGTCCCGGTGGAACCGCGAAACGAAGCGGTCCGGCATGGCGAACGGGAAGGCACTCCGGACCTGATCGCCCTCGGCGGCAGCTTCGCATTCGCTCGGGTGAATGCACCGCTCCTGCTGGCTCTGTTGCCCCGCCTCATCCACATCCCGGCTTCCGAGGGACGAGCGACACGCTTCGGCCGCCTGATCGATCTGCTCGCTGAAGAATGCGCTACCGACTATCCGGGCAAGGAACTGATTGTCCATCGTATGCTCGAGGCACTGCTGGTCGAAGCCCTTCGCTGGCGTAGCATCGGCAACCGGGCGATGCCTGCGAGTCTTCTCGGCGGCATGCAGGACCCGGCACTCGCCCGGGCGCTGCAAGCGATGCATGCCGATGTTCGCGCGAACTGGACGGTTGCCGATCTTGCCAGGATGGCCGGCATATCGCGGTCAGGTTTCGCGGCACGGTTCGGGGAGGTCTTGGGATGTGGGCCAATCGAATATCTGGTGCGTTGGCGCATGGCGATCGCGAAGGACGCTCTCACGCATGGGGCGAAGTCCCTGGATCGGATCGCCGATGAAATTGGCTATGAATCAGCCAGCGCATTCAGCACCGCTTTTCGCAAACGTCTCGGTTGCCCTCCAGGCAAGTTCGCGCGCGACATGGCCGAACAGAACCGCATCCGCTAATGCCCGATGAGACGGGACGGATAAAAGCACGCGGCGATGCGCCATGGCGCGGGGTGCAGTCATTACGCCCATTCATTCCTGAATCAGTCCGCCGGCAAGCGGTCGTTGGAAGTTTTCGGCGGATCACCCAAACCGCAAGATCGGTCGAGCGCTGGGTTGCCTGGGGGATCTAGTTTGGGCTGCCACGGAGACCAGGACGAAATGACCGCAACGCTTCGGAACTATCAAGGGCGGATGCAGCGAGTGTTGGACTATATCGACCAGCACCTCGGTGACGATCTCGATCTTGATGTTCTGAGCGGTGCCGCAGCCTTCTCGAAGTTTCATTTCCACCGGCAGTTTACGGCGACCTTCGGGTTATCCGTGCATCGCTATGTTCAGCTTGCCCGCATGAAGCGCGCCTCATACCGGCTGGCCTACAGATACGACGAACGCGTCACGGAGATCGCGATGGATGCCGGATACGATGCACCGGAGGCTTTCGCCCGCGCCTTTCGGCAACGCTTCGGGCAGTCGCCTTCCTCGTTCAGGAAGTCTCCCGACTGGGAGCCGTGGCTTGCGGCCTTCGGGCCTTTCGACAATGCCAGGAGCAAGTTCATGCAGAAGACCTTTAGCCACGACGACGTGACGATCCGCGATGTGCCACCGACCCCGGTGGCAATCATGGAGCATCGGGGTGACCCGGCGACGCTCAGCGCCACCATCCAGCGCTTCATCACGTGGCGAAAGGCCACGGGCCTGCATCCTAAGACAAGTCCGACCTTCACTGTCTGGCGTTCGGAGCGGCGTCCCGCCTCGCCTGCCGATTACAGCGTAGACCTATGCGCCGGGACCTGCCAACCGATCGCGGCGCATGGCGAGGCGATCAAGGCCGGCGAGATCCCCGGCGGGCGCTGCGCGGTGTTGCGCGTGGTCGGCAACACCGACAATCTGGAGCCCGCCGCACTCTACCTCTATCGCGACTGGCTTCCGGCCAGCGGCGAGGAAGCACGCGACTTTCCGATCTATTGCCAGCGCTTGAACTTCTTCCCGGAGGTACCGGAGCATGAGGTGGTGGCGGAACTTTTTCTGCCGCTGAAATAGGCTCTCTGACGGCGGCGGCTGGAGGCCAACAGGTCGTTGTCCAATGAGCAGCGAAGATTTTCCGCGGCGCCTAGTTTCTAACGACCTCGTCAATGACCGCTATCGCGTCAACCTCTATGAGGTAACCTGGAGACATTATCGCTACCCCGGCCACCACATTCGCTGGTTTGTGATCTCCAAACAACGAAATCTGCGCTTCTTCGATGATCGGAACGTGTTCATCGCGGTTATAATCGACAATGTAGATTGTGATCTTGCAGACGTGCTCGGGCCGAGCACCTGCTGCCGTGAGCGCTCGGCCGAGATTGCCGAATGCCAGGCGCGCTTGCGCCGCGAAATCGCCATGCCCAACGAGCTTGCCATGTATGTCTTCGGGCTGCTGACCTGAGATGAATACCAGCTTGGATCCCGTCGCGACGACAATCTGCGTGTACATTTCTGGAACTGGCAGATCATCCGGGTTGATGAGTTCGAGTGCCATTCAATAATCTCCTGCTTCGTTCGACTGAAATCGACATTGGAGATCACCGCGTGCTGGCGCATGGGCCGATGGCAACGCGTCGGCGAACTCCCGTCGGATATCGAGCATTTTACATCGATATGCCTCTGGCGAGCGGGCGTCAGTCGCGCGATAGGGACAGCCCCGCGAGAAGCGGCGCGTACGAGGCGAGCCTGCGGGATACGAACTCGGTGAAGAGCCGCACGCGCTTCGTCTTGCGTGTCTCGCCCTGTGTGAGAAGCCAGAGCGTTCCGTACATGTGCAGGTCGGAACCCGGCACCCTCACCAGCAAGGAGTCGGCATCTCCGACGAAGCACGGCAGTGTCGTGATCCCGAGCCCTTGCCGTACAGCAACGATCTGCGCCTCGCCGTCCGTGGTCCTGAATGGAACACCCGTGGTACGAACCTCACCCTCGCTGGCCCAATCTGGAATGCCATGACTGCTTATGACGATCCACCGGATGGGATCAGCCGCACCCGCACGCCACGCGGTTAGTCGATCCCGGGACATGTAGACGGCGCCGAATAGCTCCGGTCCCTTCAGGCCATGAAGATTGAGCGGCAGGGTTTTGCGGTCGTAGACGACGCGGATCGCCACGTCGGCCTCTCGGTTGGCCAGATTTGCCAGCTCGCCGGACGACAAGATATCCATCTCGATGTCCGGATGCAGACGCGCGAACTCGGCGAAGTCCGGCATGAGCAGGTGTGTCGCGAGGGTCGGTGCCAGTGTCACCCGCAGAAGCCCGCGCACGCTCTGGTCGCGACCGAAGACGCGCGTCTCCAGCTGGTGCGACGACGCTTCCATCTGATTCGCGAGCTCGAGGACCTCCTCGCCCGCAGCCGTCAGGCGGTAGCCCGAAGGCAACTTTTCAAACATCTGTGCCCCGAGGCGTTCCTCGAGCTGTGCGATGCGTCGCAGCACGGTCGAGTGATACACCCCGGTGCTCTCGGCGGCAGCGCGCACCGAGCCTCCGCGCGCCACGGCAAGAAAGTAGCGAATGTCATCCCAGTCGATCATGGTGCAATCCGGCACCGCGCGGTGCGCCTTCCAAAGCCCGTATCTCATGCGCCATACAGCAGTACGGGCGGTCATCATAGCTTATGTCAACGAGCGCGGCCAAATTCTGAACGGGCGATACCAGTCGTCGCGGCTGGCCTCAGTCGTCCAACCGGATCGTTTTTGCACCACCTATGTGCACGCTTCCGCACTCAAAGCCTGACTGCGGTGGACCCATGCTGCGGTTCTCCGGGGCGTCCCCGAACGACCAAAGGGTGCATCACATGAACAGATTGAATGGAAAGACCGCCGTGATCACCGGTGGCGCCACCAGCATCGGCCGCGCCGCAGCGAAACGCTTCATCGAAGAGGGCGCCTTCGTCTTCATCTTCGGCCGCCGGCAGGAAGCGCTCGACGCCGCCGTGGCCGACCTCGGGTCCAATGCTATCCAATACTACTCAGCAGTACACCCCCCATCATTCCCACTCGATTGTTTGATCGCCCAGCAATCTTGATCCGTCGACCTACTGCTCCAAGGGACACGATCGAAAAGTTCACTTGAGCAATATGCCGGCGATCCGCCAGAGAGGCTGCCAGCAGTCAAGCTCAATGCGCCGATAATTCTCTACCCGCAGCAGGTAGGATTCATATTACGGGAGCGTGCTGATAGCGTTCGCAGACGCCGACGGAAGCGAGGTCATACTCCTGATCCGCACGCAAACTTCCATCGCGACGGAAGAGTGTTTCGCGACAAAGGTGGTACCGCCCTCAACCTCTTCATCTGCGACCCGTCTCCTCCGACGACAGAGCCTACTCGGCGGCCATTGCTGCTTGCCGTTCCGGTTCCTCCTTCGAACCCTCATGGACTTCATCCGCAGGCGGCCTGATCCGGAACCACGCGGCATAGAGCGCTGGAAGGAACAGCAGGATTAACACGGTGCCGGCCGCCGTGCCGCCGATCAGCGTATAGGCCATTGATCCCCAGAACACTGAGTGTGTAAGTGGAATGAACGCAAGAACAGCAGCCAGTGCAGTCAGAATCACGGGGCGCGTCCGCTGAACCGTCGCCTCGATGACGGCATGATAATCGTCAAGCCCGGCCGCTTGATTCTCCTTGATCTGCTCAGTCAGGATCAAGGTGTTGCGCATCAGGATTCCGGCCAGTCCTATCAGTCCGAGGATAGCATTGAACCCGAAGGGCTGATTGAACATAAGCAACGTCGGAACCACGCCAGCAAGACCGAGTGGTGCCGTCAACATGACCATGGTCATCGTCGAGAGGCTGCGAACCTGCACGATAATCACGATCAACATGGCAGCGATCATAGCTGGGAATATCTTGACAAGCGCGACATTGGCCTTGAGCGATTCCTCGATATTTCCACCCATCTCGATGCGATAACCCACTGGAAGCGAAGCGATCAGAGGCTGAAGTGCCTTCATGACCTGTTGTGAGACCTCGGGGGGCTGCGTCGCCTCGTTGATGTCGGACCGGATCGTGATGACCGGCGTTCGATCGCGGCGTTTCAGAATCGGTTCCTCAAACCGGATTTCGGAATGGCCAATCTGATCGAGCGGAACCTGGCGGCCATCCCGGCTCATCAGCGAAAAATCGACCAGGCGTGCCGGATCAAGGCGATTTTCGCCGGCGCTGCGCGCCACCACCGGCACGTTGCGAATGTTCTCGCGAACCTGCGTGATCGGAATACCCGTCAGCAGCAATTGCATCTGCTGGGCTGCCTCGGCCGGCGAAAGGCCAATCAGGTTAAGCCGATCCTGGTCAGGGATAAAGCGAAGCACAGGCGTACGATTGCCCCAGTCGCGGTTTGCCTGCCGCACGTCCGCGACGCCCCGCATGATGTTGAGGGCTTTCTCGGAAATCTGATACAATTGTGCAGGATCCGGTCCCGTGATGCGGAACTCGACGGGAAATGCCGTGTAGGGACCAAATACGAGCTGCGTGACGCGAACAAAGGCTTCGGGCGCCAGCCCTTGTGCAACCGCATCGCGGAGCCGCTGCTTCAACGTCTCACGTGCCGCCGCATCGGGGGTTAGAACAACGATCTTGGCGAAGGCGGGGTCCGGCAATTCCGGCGCCATGGCAAAGAAGAAGCGCGGAGCACCCTGCCCGATGTAGCTCGTGACGATCTTTGCCTCGGGCTCGTCCTTCAGCCAGCCTTCGAGCTTTTCGACCGCAGCCGTCGTTGCCTCGATACTCGTGCCTTCCGGCATGCGCACTTCCACCAGCACCTCGGGACGATCCGACGTCGGGAAGAACTGCTGTTTCACCGCTCCCATTCCAACGACAGAGAGAACCATGGCGACGCCAACGACGGCGCAGGTTACGAACTTGTGGCGCACGGTGAATTTGATCACGCCGCGTAGGCGCCGGTAATTCGGCGTGTCGTAGATGGCGTGATGGCCGCCCTCGACTGGCTTGATCGCAGGTAGCAATTTGACGCCGAGGTAAGGGGTGAAGATCACCGCCACGATCCAGGAAACAATCAGCGCGAAACCGACGACCCAGAAGATGTTGCCCGCGTACTCGCCGGCGCTCGAACTGGCAAAGCCAACCGGCATCAGCCCGTTGATTGTCACGAGCGTGCCCGAGAGCATCGGTGCTGCCGTATGGCTCCAGGCATAGGCGGCCGCTTTGATGCGGTCCATGCCCTCTTCCATCTTCACCACCATCACCTCAATGGCGATAATAGCGTCGTCGACGAGAAGACCGAGCGCCAGAATGAGCGCACCGAGCGTAATGCGGTCGAAGAACCGGCCTGTTTCCAGCATAATGAGGAACACAACGGCAAGCGTCAGCGGGACAGCCAGGGCCACGACGATACCAACCCGCCAGCCGAGTGCGACCAGACTGACGAACAGTACGACGCCGAGCGCCATCACGAATTTCAGCATAAACTCGCCAACCGCTTCTTCGATGTTCACCGCCTGGTCGCTGACCTTGGCGAGCGTCATTCCGAGAGGCAGTGTCTGTGCGATGGCCGCCGATCTCTCATCCAGGGCTTTGCCGAGCTCCAAGCCGTTCCACCCCTGCTGCATCACCGCCCCGAGCATGACGGTGGGCTCACCCTCATGGCGGATGATGTAAGTCGCAGGATCTTCATAACCGCGCCGCACATCTGCGATGTCGGAGAGCTTCAACGTGCGTCCGCCAGCAACGATCGGGGTATCGGCGATCGCCTGGACGCTGTCATAGGCGCCATCGAACCGGATGAAGACCTGCGGGCCACGTGTATCGATCGAACCCGCCGGCGTGACGGTGTTCTGCCGCTGCAGGGCAGAGGCTATGTCCTGCGCCGATACTCCAAGCGTGGCGAGCTTGGCATAGGAGAACTCGACGAAGATCTGTTCGGGGCGCTCGCCGAGGATATTGATCTTCTTGACGCCGGGCACATGCAGAAGATCCTGTCGGATCACCTCGGCCTGCCGCACAAGCTCGCGCATCGGCATGCCCTTGGCCTTTAGCGCGTAGAGGCCGAAGCTCACATCGGAATATTCGTCGTTGACGAACGGGCCGAGGACTCCAGGCGGCAGATTCCGCGCTTCGTCTCCGAGCTTCTTGCGGGCCTGGTAGAACTCTTCCTCAACCGCGGAGGGTGGCGTGCTGTCCTTCAGCGTGACCGTCAGAAAGGCATAGCCTGGCCGTGTCGTCGTCTCGACCCGGTCGTAATACGTCAGCTCCTGGATACGCTTTTCGAGCGGCTCGGCGACGAGATCCTGCATCTCACGCGCGGTCGCGCCCGGCCATACGGTCGTGACCGTCAGTGTCTTGATAGTAAAGGATGGATCCTCCGCCCGCCCCAACTTGACGAAAGCATAGACGCCGGCGGCAGCTAGAAGCACGATGAAGAATAGGGTGACGGCGCGTTCGCGAACCGCAAGCGCGGACAGATTGAGGCTCATCGGTTGCTCCCGCTTCCAGAAGCAGTCCGGACGCGAGCGCCCTCCTGCAGAAGATGAGCTCCGAGCGAAACAACCGGTGCCCCTGACCTCAGTCCTGAAATCACCGCGGTTTCGCTGGTCACGCGCACTAGCTTGACGGGCTGAAATTCTACCGTCGAGGTGGCGCCATTCAGAACCCAGACGCCAGTGCTCTGACCATTATCCAGCACAGCACCGAGTGGTACCTCCACCTCAGGCTGGCTCGCCTGATTGACCAGTTGAATGGTTACAGTTGCTCCCAGCGGTGCCGCCGCGGCCTCGCCGTCGAGCACATAGCGGGCTTCATAAGTGCGGGTCTGGGCGTCGGCGGAATCCGATAGCTGCCGGAGATGTGCCATGTAGCGACGTTCATCGCTCCCATACACGCTGGCCTCTGCCAGCGAGCCGATCGCCGGTCGGATCGTTTCAGGAAGCGCAACCACCGCTTCGCGTGGGCCCAGTTGGGCAAGCCGAACCACGGTCTGGCCGGCAGAAACCACTTGGCCCGGCTCGCCGAGCGTGTCGACCACGGTGCCGTCTGTGTCCGCAGCCAGGACCGAATAGGTCGCCTCATTTTCCGCGACCCTCGCATCGGCTTCAGCGGCAGCAAGCTGTGCCGTCGCGGTATCGAACGCCGCCTTCGCCTGCTCATAACGCTGCGGTGTTGCCGCCAATCCGTCCTTAACCAGAACAGCATAGCGCCTCTCGTCCGCGCCCGCCTGAGCCAGGACAGCGCGTGCTGCCGCCACAGCATTGAGCTTCGCCGTCAGCGCAAGGTGCAGGTCCGTTTCGTCGATGCGCATCAATGGCCGACCGGCCTCGACCCGTTGACCGACATTCACCAGCCGTTCCACGATCTTGCCGGGAACTCGAAAACCAAGATTGCTCTGCACCCTGGCCCCGACGATGCCCGTGAAGCCGCGTTCAAAAGCAGTCACCCGCGTGGCCGTCACCAGTCTGACGATCGGAGCTTCCTGTCTCGGGTCGCCCCCGACGGCAGCCTCCTGTGCGAGAAGGGAATGCGTGACGAATGCCACCACCCCCAGCCCTGCGATCAGGGCGCCGGCCAACATAATTGCGGGTCTCTTTTTCATGCCCGTCGTCTCGCCAAATTAGATTGCATTCACACTCTATATTGAATATAGATGTTGAACGCAATCTAATTTTGGAGATGGGCAATGCGTGTGAGTCGCGCTCAGGCTGAGAAAAACCGGCAGACTGTGATCGATGTTGCCAGCCGCCTCTTTCGAGAACGCGGCTTTGACGGCATTGGCCTCAAGGATCTGATGGAGAGCGCCGGGCTGACACAGGGCGCGTTTTACAAGCAGTTCGCGTCCAAGGACGACCTGGCTGCCCAAGCGTCCAGGCGGGCATTGGAGAGTGCCTTTCTCCGATGGTCAGCCGCGGCCGCCGCCGATCCGCAAGACCCGCTTGCTGCGGTGATCGCGTTCTATCTCAGCATGGACCATCGCGGGGAAAAGATGGAGGGCTGCCCGGTCGTTGCGCTCGGCTCGGATGCCGCCAGGCAGGGCGCGGAGGTGAAGGCATCGTTCGAAGCCGGCATCGAGGATTACCTTAAAATGCTCGGCCCATGGGTTGGCGAGGCCCACAGCAAGGAAGCCAGCGACAAGGCCATGGCAATTCTCTCGACCATGGTCGGTGCGATGGTCCTCTCGAGGGCCGTCAACGACGAGGAACTGTCGAAGCGATTCCTGCAAGCAGCCGCCGAGAACATTCTTACGGGGTCGTCTGCAGGCGATGCCCAGCAAGGACCGCGCCAATGACGATGGGTTCTCCAACCCGCGCGAGCGCTGCAGGCACAACATTGAAGCGTTGCCTCTGACCGTTCCTGTTTTCCAGCTGCGAAGTCGAAGGGCTCCGAGGTCGGCAAGGAAGGGCTTCGCGGTCGGCGGCTGGTCCGGGAAGCCGTGCAAGACGATCGTCGGTTGGCCATCGGGATCACCACCCTGCAAAGCGTGAAAGGTGACGTGTTCGAACTCCATGTGTGTCAGCCTTTTCCAAGAATGGTCGGACGAGAATTGCTGATGCGGGCTTCGGTGTTTCTGGTCTTGGACATGTGCGCCTCCTCCCGCGCGGGGTGTACTGAGAGGTCAGTCGGCCAGTCGGTTGGTCGTGATACAGGCCCGCAACCTTCAGGGTGGCCCGCGGCTATGCCGGGTATGCTGGTTTCGCGGTCCCGCAGTCGGCAGCGGCGGAATAGTCAGAGCCATCGGCGAACCTCGGCCTTGTAGCGGCGGTAGTCGTCGCCGAACTTCGCTTCGAGATAGCGCTCCTCGCGGGCAATAACCTGCGTCTGGATCCCGATAAGCACCAACGGGAGCAAGGCGAAGGCGATCGGCCCGTCGAAGCCGATTGCAAGGCCGGCATAGTTAAGCGCCATGCCGAGATACATGGGATTGCGGGTCCACCGATAAGGACCGGTCGTTGCGATGAGGGTCGTTGGCTGCGACGGCGGAACGTTGGTGCCCAGCCGCCGAAACAGCCCCGCCGCCGCAAGCATCATCGCCGCGCCGGCAACGAACAGCAGCGCGCCCGTCGCGACCAGCAACTGCCAGTCGATACCGAAAGAGCGGATGGTGACGAACCGCTCCGCCGCCAGCCCCAACAACAGCGCTCCCAGATAGACGAAAGGCGGAGGGAAGCGCACACCAGCGCTGTCCGCTTCGACGGCCATGCTCATCTCCAATCAGTGCTCTCAAACCAGCATCGACTGCTGGCGAAGATACCCGCCATCGCGCCTTGCCATATTTCCGGAGTCAAGCCGTGCAAAAGCCGGGGACGGCGACCTTCTGGAACAGGTGCGGGCTCGCTACAACGGATGACGGATATGTTGGAAGTTTCGCGACGAATTCGGGATGGGTGAAGGCGGCGTGGACCGTCTTGGTGGATTCCCACACCACATAGTTCAGGTAAGTCGGGCTATCGCCGATCGCTCGATGCAGTTGCATGGAAATGAAGCCCGGTTGCTTCGTAATGATCTCGGCAGCCGCCTTGAAAGCGTCCAGGAAGCCCGCTTCGTCGGCGGGATCGACCGTGAAGAGGTTGATGAGCGACAGGCGCCGCCGCGATACCGAGTTGGCGCTCAAACGGAAACTTCTCGTCTAGAGGTTTGAATGTTTTATGGCGGCCCTGGTGGCACTCCTGTCCATTGTGAAATTGCAACTGGGGTGATCGAAGCTGCTTGCACTCAAGCGAGCATCGACTGCTGGGCAGAGATACCGGCCGTCGCGCCCTGCGATATTGCCGTGGTGACCGACGCCATGGCCGGGTTTGCAAGATCGCCGGCGGCGTAGATGCCGGGCGTGCTGGTTTCGCGGCGCTCGTCGACCTTGAGGGCGATGCCGAGGGGCGTATTGACCGTGGCGAGTCCCAGTGATTCATGCAGGCTTGCGGACGGCTTGTTGCGCGGATGCGCGAACAAGATATCGACTGCGACATCGGGAGCGGTATCGACCTTGACGGTGGCATTATGGCCCCCGTGACGGGCGATTTCGGTGATCCGGCCATCAACGACAGGTATGTTGCGGCGCGCCAGATCGGCCCGGATATCGGGTGCAATGTCGTAACCATCGGCGAAGACCGTCAACGTGTCGGTCCAATCGTGGTACAGCCTGACATAATTGTGCGACGGCGGGCCGGACCAGACGAGGCCCCAATGCTGGTCGGCGACTTCAAAGCCATCGCAATAGGGGCAGGGCACGATGGATGTGCCCCAGCTTTCGGCAAAGCCCGGAACATCAGGCATCTGATCGGCAACGCCATAGCTCAGGATCAGGCGGCGCCCCCCCAGGCTTTCGCCATCGCCAGTGAGGACGGAGAAGTCGTCGATGGCGCCGGAGACGCTGTCGGCCCGGGCATTGACCAGCCTGACCGTGGGATAACGCGCCAGCTGCTGCCGCGCCTCGGCCAGGATGTCCAGCGGTGGCTTGTGATCGTGGCCGAGCAGGCCATGCGAGTGGCCAGCGAAGCGGTTGCGCGGCAGGCCGGTATCGAGAACGGTGACCTTGCGGCGGGCACGGCAGAGCTGCAGGGCGCCGGCGAGACCGGCAAAGCTGCCGCCGATGATGATGACGTCATCCATGGTGATGGGCTCCGTGTTGTGGATGGAGGGGGTTGGGCTGGGCCTAGCGCGAAATAGCGTCCAGCGATACGCGCTCGAGACGGGCAGCGAGAGCTTCGACAGCGACGAGAAAGCCGCCCATCACTGTGTTGACCGGCCGGACGATGCCGCATTCGATATCGCCGGGCGGCCCGGGGAAACTTGATTTAGAGGACACCTATGCATTCGCTTGCATCTTTTAGATACTATATGGTATCATAAATCATGAATTAGGATACTGTCAAGGACTGGAATTGTTGTGACCGAAAACAGCCAGGGCCGGCGCGGCCGGCCCGCCAACGAGGCGCTGGGCCAAACGATAGTCGACGCCGCGAGCGAACTCTTTGTGGAATTGGGTTTTCAAGCGACGACATTGGACAAGGTCGCCCAGCGAGCGAGGATATCCAAGCTCAGCATCTATCGGCACTTCGAGAACAAGGAGGCGCTGTTCAGCGCGGCCATCGCGGCCCACTGCCATCAGTTTGCACCACAGGCCCTTATTGAGGGCGTCGACGGTTCGGCCGAAGATCAGCTCATGGCAGTGGGAACATCCCTGCTTCGCACGCTGTTGAGCCCGGACGTCCGCAGTGTCGAAGCCCTGATTATGGCCGACAAGACGCAGCAAAAGTCGTTAAGCAAGCTCCATTACGAAGCCGGCCCCGCCTATGTCATCGCCCAAATCGAGGCCCTGTTGCGTCAGTTGCACGCGAAGGCGGTTCTGAACGTGCCCGATCCTCTCCGATCCGCCCGCTTGTTTGCCGCGCTTATCAAAGGATCCGATCTCTTGATTATCGCACGCTTCGATCAGGCGAGAGCAGAGGACGACAACGAAATCGAATCCTTTTGCCGGTCCGCCGTCGCCATGTTCATCGCCGCGCACGGTGGCAACGACCACGCGGGAGGATAAGCATTTGATTGCTCCGGGCAGCTTGCCTGGGACCGTCGTCCATGCGCTTCGTCATGCTGGGCCGGCGCGCGCTGCCGAGCTTGCACAGATCGCAGCACCTCATCTTTCTTCCAACGATAAAAGGACGCCGGCATCCACCGCAGTCCAAGCTCCCGCCTGGATGCGGTCGACGCTTCTCTCCATCGCAGATCCAGCAGCAGTCGGAACAACATCTGATATGTGATGCGACGGCGCCATCCGACGACATGCGATCGGGTCCGGAACATCGACCGGCACCGCAGCCAAAGCTGGAACTATGTATGTCGACAACTAAAGTGCCGTCAGCGCGGAAATGTCATGCTCCGGGCAATTTTCCTTATATATTTCAAAGCATTGACGCGCAGGAAAGTACCGTCAGCGTGATCTGCTACAAGCTGCGAGCCGCGCCAGGCGCTCCGATAAATTTAACGATTTCAATGACTTGATTGGTTTGTCAATTCCATTGATGATGTGCCCCGCGCTATCAGTCTACCCTGCCCGCAAATCATTACATCTTCTGCGAAATTCTACGCCAGGGCCACCTATCATAAATAGTTGATTTCCTTGGTCAAAGTATTTTTCGTGTTTTGGGATGCCGTTGCGTGTGCCGTCAAAATTTCGAGCTATTGATTTCATTGACGATTTTGCAACCTTCCTTGAAGTCGGCGTTTCGAGATCAATCGCTATAATTCGTCCCGTTGGTCGAAGTTTGGCAATTCTTAGGATGGCTACTAGCCCCACAAACTGTGCTTCAGAAATACCTTCAAAACTGCACTTTTGCTAACAAAAATCACGCCAGCAAATACCGTGAGCACATCGCTCGTCCTAAAAATACCGTCGGATTATCGCGCATCTGAAATGCGTGATAATCTAGACCACTTACCTATCTGCCCACCAAGAATGTTCCCCCGCTAATCGCGACAAGCGCCGATCCGCGCCTGCGTAAGACGGTCTTGTCTAGGCCGCCAATTGGGTTTTCAAACTGTCGGCACGGTTCCGCCGTCGATTACATATTCGGTCCCAGTGATGGTGCCTGCACGATCGGACACCAGGAAAGCGATCAGGCTTGCGACTTCCTCCGGTTTCGAGGGCCGACCTATCGGTATCCCGCCGAGCGATTCCATGATCATCTTCTTGCCTTGCTCGACGTCCCCGCCATGGTCCGCGACCAGCCGCGTCGCCAACTGAATGGATGCCTCGGTTTCGATCCAGCCGGGGGACACCCGAACGACGCGGACGCCGTGGGGGGATACCTGCTTTGAAAGGCTCTTGCTGTAAGTCGACAGAGCCGCCTTTGCCGCCGCGTATGCCGTCGTTGCTTCCGGCAGAGGCAGTTCACGTTGGATGGATGTCACGTGGATGACGACGCCGGTGTTGCGCGACACCATGTCTGGAACGAATTCGCGATCCAGGCGAACCGCCGGCATGAGATTTAGATCAAGTTCCTTGCGCCAAATCTCATCGGTCAAAGCCTCGAAACCACCGCTGGGAGCAGAAGAGCCGCCCAACATATGGACGATGATGTCCAAGCCTCCCATTCGCTCCCGTACGGCGGCAGCCAATGCGGCGCAGCCATCGGCACTGGTCAGATCGGCAGCGACGAATAGCGAGTCAGGCAAGTCCGCGGGCTGGGTGCGTGCCGTCGTCAGCACCTGAGCGCTGAGTTCACGAAAGAGCGCGACTGTCGCCGCACCGGCACCGCGCGTGCCGGACGTGATCAACGCCCGTTTCCCCTTCAAGGTAAGAAATGGGATGCCGCTCGTGTCCTTCCTCGGGCTCTGGGCATCTGCGCTCACGGCACAATCTCCAACGCCGCGATCTTTTCGCCCTCCAGAACGAAGAAGTAGCGCAGGTCGACCGGGCTGCCGGGGAAATCGCCGACGAGATGGGCCGTAACGACCGTCCGATCGCCTTCGCGCCCAATCGAGAAAGGTTCGACGATGTAAGGGTATTTTTGGGAAGCACCTGCCTTCCACTGCCGGATCGCACCGCGACCGGCATAGGTATTCCCCTCGTCTCGGACCACCGCATTTTCGGTGAAGCATTGCAAGAGAGCTCCTGCGGCTTGTGCTCGGTCCGCGGCAAAATATTCGGCAATTGTTTTGGGGAGTTCGACAGCCATTGTTCTTCTCCGTCGTGAGTTTGGTCGGGTGGCGGGTCGTTAGCAATCTGCGCTCGACCCTGACGCCAATTTAGAGATGGACGTTGGCGTTGATAATCAGGATAAAGTGTGATGCGACGTTGCGAAAAGCAGGACAATGGCCGGACGTAGTTTGATCCAGTTCGATTCCGTTCTCGTCATTGCTCGCCGGGGTTCGTTCCGGGCGGCGGCGCTGGATCTTGACATGTCGACGACTGCGCTCAGCAACGCCATTGGCAAGCTGGAACGCCAGCTAGGGGTCCGCTTGTTCAACCGAACGACGCGAAGCGTCTCCCTTACCGATGCCGGGCGTAACTTCGTCGATAAGATCGGTCCTGCGCTAAAAGACCTGCACGACGCAATTGAAGGTGCGCGATCACAGCAGGAGACGCCATCGGGAACGCTGCGGATAAATGCCTACGCAACCGCCGCGCGCGAAATCCTGTCGCCGCTGCTTCTGCAGTTCCTTCGCCGCTATCCTCAGGTGCATATCGATCTCGTCACGGAGGGCAGACTTGTCGATATCGTCGCCGATGGCTTCGACATCGGCATCCGGAACGCGGATCTCGTTCCCAGTGACATGATCGCAATCCCGCTGGGACCTCCCCGTCGCTATGCGGTGGTCGCCTCGCCTGCTTACTTCCAGAACAAAGGGAGACCGGATGTTCCTCCCGACCTCGCTGCTCATTCCTGTATCCGCGTCCGGCTACCCAATGGGGCGCTTTACAGGTGGCACTTCGAGAAAGATGGGCAACCGGTCTTGATGGACGTTCACGGCCCGATTACGCTCGATGAGGCGAGCCTTTCGCGGATTGCCGTGTTGGAAGATTTCGGCATTGGCTTCTTCATGGAATCGGACGTTCGCGACGACGTTGCAAGGGGGCGTCTTGTCCGCGTCCTGGAAGATTGGACGCCACCACTTGCGCCACTGTGCCTATACTACCCAAGTCGACGCAATCCCTCGGCAGCGTTCAGAGCGTTCATTGACCTTGCTCGCGAAGTCGCCAATCAAGGATAGCGAATGGAACCATGCCCCGGGGCGACTGTCCGGATCGCCTGTTTTCTTTCGCCTTCTATCAGCAGCAGAGCGATTTCGAAACCGCCGTTTACCGCCGAACACCGCCGTTTCTACTACCTATCACTCCCACTCGATCGTGCCGGGGGGCTTGCTCGTCACGTCGTAGACCACGCGGTTGATGCCCTTCACCTCGTTGATGATGCGGGTCGCGGCCCGGCCGAGGAAGTTCATGTCGAAGGGGAAGAAATCGGCGGTCATGCCGTCGACCGAGGTCACGGCGCGCAGGCCGCAGACGCTGTCATAGGTGCGCCCGTCGCCCATCACGCCCACGGTGCGCACCGGCAGCAGCACGGCGAAGGCCTGCCAGATCTTATCGTAGAGGCCGGCCTTGCGGATCTCGTCGAGATAGATGGCATCGGCCGCACGCAGCGTGTCGAGCTTTTCCCGCGTAATTTCGCCGGGGATGCGGATGGCCAGGCCCGGGCCCGGGAAGGGATGGCGGGCGACGAAGGCTTCCGTGAGGCCGAGTTCACGGCCGAGCGCCCTCACCTCGTCCTTGAAGAGTTCGCGCAGCGGCTCCACCAGCTTCATGTTCATGCGCTCGGGCAGGCCGCCGACATTGTGGTGCGACTTGATCGTCACCGAGGGGCCGCCGGAGAAGGAGACGCTCTCGATCACATCGGGATAGAGCGTGCCCTGGGCCAGGAATTCGGCGCCACCGATCTTGCGCGCCTCCTCCTCGAAGACCTCGATGAAGAGACGGCCGATGGTCTTGCGCTTCACTTCCGGATCGGTGACGCCGGCAAGCTCGCCGAGGAAGCGCTCGGACGCGTCCACATGCACCAGGGGGATGTTGTAGTGCTCGCGGAAGAGGCCGACGACCTGATCGGCTTCCCCGGCCCGCAGCAGGCCGTGGTCGACGAAGACGCAGGTAAGCTGGTCACCGATCGCCTCATGGATGAGCACAGCCGCAACGGAGGAATCGACCCCACCCGACAGGCCGCAGAGCACCCTGCCCTTGCCGACCTGCTGGCGGATCTTCTCGATCATCTCGGCGCGATAGGCCGCCATGGTCCAATCCGACTCGATACCGACGATCTTCTGCACGAAGTTCTTCAGGAGATTGCCGCCATCGGGCGTATGCACCACTTCGGGATGGAACATGGTGGTGTAGTAGCGCCGCTCCTCGTTCACCGCGATGGCGAAGGGGGCGTTCTCAGAGGTGCCGACCACCCTGAAACCGGCGGGCAACTGGGTAACCCGGTCGCCATGGCTCATCCACACCGGATAGCGCTTGCCCGGCTCCCAGAAGCCTTCGAACAGTGGGCTCGCCTCGAGGATCTCGACATCGGCGCGGCCGAACTCGGCGGCGTGCCCACCCTCGACCTTGCCCCCGAGTTGGGTTGCCAAAGTCTGCTGGCCATAGCAGATCGCCAGGATCGGCACGCCGGCGTCGAACACAGCCTGCGGTGCGCGGGGGCTGCCCGCCGTCGTCACCGAGGCCGGGCCGCCGGAAAAGATCACGCCCTTCGGCTTCAGCTTCTCGAAAGCCTCGGCGGCGCTCTGGAAGGGATGGATCTCGCAATAGACACCGACTTCGCGCACGCGGCGTGCGATCAGCTGGGTGACTTGCGAACCGAAATCGATGATGAGGATGGCGTTGTGTGTCATGGCAGGGAGGTAGTCGACCTAGGTTTTTGATGCAACCGAAGGAAGGCCAAAATCTTGCAACGTCGCATAGTATTCAGCAAGATTTTGCATAAGATCTTGCGCTGGCGCCAATTCGCAGCGATGAGCGTGAATTGGTGTGCCGGTCTTCAGACCGGCAATATAACTCAGGCAAGCACCGCAGTTCCATGCCGGTCTGAAGACCGGCACACCATCTACTTCCTGTGCAGCAGGGCGATAAAAAAACCATCCGTGCCGGAACGATGGGGCGAAAGCTGCAAGCCGGTGCCGCCCGACGAGCTGAAACGCGCGAAAGCCGAGAGCCCCGCGCCCTTGGCCAGTTCCGGCAAGGAGGCAGCGGTGAAATCGGCATGGTCGGCCAGGAAGGCCTTCACCGAGGCATCGTTCTCTTCGGGCAGCACGGAGCAAGTGACGAAGACCAGCCGCCCGCCCGGCTTCACCGCGCGGGCACCGGCCCTGAGCACGGCGGCCTGGTCTTTCTGGCGATCGGCCAGGCTGGAGGGGCGCATGCGCCATTTGGTGTCGGGGCTGCGGCGCCAGGTGCCGCTTCCCGAGCAGGGCGCGTCCACCAGCACCAGATCCATGCGGCCGTCGAGATCGTCGATCGCCAAGGCGCCACCAGATACACGTCCTCTTGGCGTACGGACCTGAACGTTGCGCACACCCGCCCTGGCGAGCCGGTCATGTATCGGCGCCAGGCGGCGCTTGTCGCTGTCGGTGGCGAAGACCTGGCCCTTGTTCTCCATCGCGGCCGCGAATTCCAGCGTCTTGCCGCCGCCGCCGGCACACAGGTCGAGCACCTGCTCGCCGGGTTTCGCCGCCGCGACGAGGCCGGCCAATTGCGAGCCCTCGTCCTGGATCTCGAACCAGCCCTTCTGGAAGCTCTCCTCGGCCTGGACAGCCGGGCTGCGGCCGTCGGCGCCGAGCGGCACGCGCACGCCCCAGCGTGATAGCGGCGTGGCGCTGGCGCCAAGAGGCTCCAGTTCGGCGAGCAGCTTGTCCCGCGAAGTCTTCAGCGTGTTGACGCGCAGATCCACCGGCGCGCGTTCGGCCAGGGCCCGCCCCTCCGCGATCGCATCCTCCCCGAAAGCCGCCTCGAAGGAAGGCCAGAGCCAGCGCGGCACGTCCGCCTGGATGTCCGGCTCGGCATCGGCCAGCTTGCGTCCGGCCAGCGCCTTGCGCTCGTCATCCGTCAGCGGTTCGGGCGCGAAGCGTTCGCCGGTGAACAGCGCGTCGAGCGTTTCGATCGTCTCTCCGCGCTGCAAGACCAGCATGCCGATCAGCGAGGCGCGTGGTGTCTCGCTGTCCATCAGCCAGCGCGCCGAGGCGCGGCGGCGCAAGGTGTCATAGACCAGCCCCGCCAGCGCGGCACGGTCGCCGGAGCCGGCGAAGCGATGCGAGAGCCCCCAGTCCTTGAGCACATCGGCAGCAGGACGGCGGCGGGCCTCGATATCGGCGAGAATTTCGAAGCCGGCGGAAATGCGGGCAGCAGGGATCATCGATCAGGCGCCTGTGTAAACTTTGAAGGCAAAAAGCAACCAGGCAATGATCAGCGCCGCCACACCGACGGAATAAGCCCGGAAACGAAACTTTACGCGATTGGACGTGATGTGAATGCCTGCATGCACATAGCGCGAAACCACGAAGATCCAGGCGAGCACGACGAAGAAGATATCCGTGGCATGCGTGATCAATTCCAGGGCGGTGATCGCATAGAACAATACCGGGATCTGGAACTGATTGTCGAAGCTGCTGCTCACCTGCAGTGGCAGCTTGGGCCAAGCGCGCCCGTTGAGCCGCACATCATCAAGGTCGATACCTCCTTGACGCAAGGCCGCAGCCCGCACCATGCCGAGGCGAAACAACAATGCGAACGTCAGCAGGACCTGCAGGAAGACGGGCGTGAGAACGGCTGCAATCGACATCAGTTGCGGCCGGGATAGTTCGGGCTCTCGCGGGTGATGGTCACGTCATGCACATGGCTCTCGCGCAGGCCGGCATTCGAGATGCGTACGAAGCGCGCGCGCTCCTGGAAATCGGCGATCGTCTCGGCGCCGACATATCCCATCGAGGCGCGCAGGCCCCCGGCGAGCTGGTGCAGCACGGCCGAGACGGGCCCCTTGTAAGCAACCTGGCCTTCGATGCCTTCCGGCACCAGCTTCATCGAATCCTTGATGTCGGCCTGGAAATAGCGATCTGCCGAGCCGGCGGACATGGCACCGATCGAGCCCATGCCGCGATAGGATTTGTAGGAGCGGCCCTGATAGAGATAGACCTCGCCGGGCGTCTCGTCGGTACCGGCCAGCATCGAGCCGACCATGGCGACCGAAGCGCCGGCCGCGATCGCCTTGGCGAAATCGCCGGAGGTCTTGATGCCGCCGTCGGCGATCACCGGTACATCATGCTCGCGCGCCGCATTGGCCGAGTCGATGATGGCGGTGAGCTGCGGCACGCCGACGCCCGCCACAATGCGGGTGGTGCAGATCGAGCCGGGACCGATGCCTACCTTGATGGAATCGGCACCCGCACCGATCAGGGCGCGGGTCGCCTCGCCGGTGGCGACATTACCGGCAACCACCTGCACCGAATTGGACTGGCGCTTGATGCGCGCGACCGCGTCGAGCACCTTCTGCGAATGGCCATGGGCGGTATCGACCACGATCATGTCGACGCCGGCATCGATCAGCATTTCGGAGCGGGCATGGCCGCCATCGCCGACAGTGGAAGCCGCCGCGACGCGCAGGCGCCCCTCACCGTCCTTGCAGGCATTGGGATGGAGCGTCGCCTTCTCGATGTCCTTGACGGTCATCAGGCCGACGCAGCGATAATCCTCGTCGACCACCACCAGTTTCTCGATGCGGAACTGATGCAGCAGGCGCTTGGCCTCTTCCTGCTCCACGCCGGTCTTCACCGTGATCAGGCGTTCCTTGGTCATCAGTTCGGCCACGGGCTGGTCGAGCTTGTCGGCAAAGCGCACGTCGCGATTGGTGAGGATACCGACCAGGATGCCCGGTACGCCCGGCGCTGCGCCGGTGACAATCGGGATGCCGGAGATGCGATGGCGCTTCATCAGGGCCAGCGCATCGGCCAGCGTCGCTTCCGGCGGGATGGTGATCGGGTTCACCACCATACCGCTCTCGAAACGCTTGACCTGGCGGACCTGCTCGGCCTGCTCTTCGGGGGTAAGGTTGCGGTGGATCACGCCGATGCCGCCATTCTGCGCCATGGCGATCGCCATGTTCGCCTCGGTTACCGTGTCCATGGCCGAAGCCAGCAACGGCAGATTGACCGAGATGGAACGGGTGACGCGCGAACGGATGTCGGCCTGAGCCGGCAACACTTCGGAATGTCCGGGTGTCAGCAGCACGTCGTCAAAGGTAAGCGCTTCAGGAAAAAGCGATGAATCAACGATGCGTGTCATTGCCAACTCTCAATCAGGAAAAGCAGAATCGATCCGGCTTCGGGGGGCAGGAATTCGTGCCGCCGGAGCTGGGTTGGCGTGATCGTTTACCATTTGAAATCGACAAGGGAAAGACGGGCAGCCGTCTTTTTACTGCCTGTCAGCCATGCATTTTTCGTCGTGAGAGGAAATTTCGGTGTGCCGGTCCTCTCAGCTCCGTCGATGTGGAGCAGGACCGGCACACCGCATCACGCTGATTTCGTCAGAGGCAGCACATTGTGCAGGGTCTGGTCGGCGCCATCCATGAACTTGCGGATATTGCGCGCCGCCTGGCGGATGCGCTGCTCGTTCTCCACGAAGGCGATGCGCACGAAATCGTCGCCATGCTCGCCGAAGCCGATACCGGGCGCGACCGCAACGGACGCCTTCTCGATCAGGAGCTTGGAGAACTCGACCGAGCCCAGCTCCTTGAACTTGGGCGGGATCGGCGCCCAGGCGAACATCGAAGCCGGCGGGATCGGTACTTCCCAGCCGGCGCGGGCGAAGCTTTCGACCAGGGCATCGCGACGCTTGCGATAGGTCTCGCGCATCTCGGCAATGCAATCTTCCGGACCGTTCAGCGCCGCGGCCGCCGCGACCTGGATCGGCGTATAGGCGCCGTAGTCGAGATAGGATTTCACACGGGCGAGCGCGGCACAGAGGCGCTCATTGCCGACCGCAAAGCCCATGCGCCAGCCGGCCATCGAGAAGGTCTTGGACAGGGTGGTGAATTCGACCGCGACATCCATCGCGCCCGGGATCTGCAGCACGGAGGGTGTCGGCTCCGAGCCGAAATAGATTTCCGAATAGGCAAGATCCGAGAGCACGAACAATTCATGCGTCTTGGCGAAGGCGATCAGGTCCCGATAGAAATCGAGGCTGGCGACGCAGGCCGTGGGATTGGCGGGATAGGAGACGATCACCGCGATCGGCTTGGGAATCGAGTGCTTCACCGCCCGCTCGGCCGAGCGGAAGAAATCCTCGTTCGGCTCGGCCGGAACCGAGCGGATGACGCCACCCGCCATCAGGAAGCCGAAAGCGTGGATCGGGTAGGACGGATTGGGGCAGAGCACCACGTCGCCGGGCGCGGTGATGGCGGTCGCCATATTGGCGAAGCCTTCCTTGGACCCCAGCGTGGCGACGACCTGGGTATCGGGATTGAGCTTCACGCCGAAGCGGCGGGCATAGTAGTTGGCCTGGGCCTTGCGCAGGCCCGGAATGCCCTTGGAGGCCGAATAGCGATTGGTGCGCGGCTTCTGGGCCGTTTCGATCAGCTTGTCAGTGATGAATTTCGGCGTGGGCAGATCGGGGTTGCCCATGCCCAGGTCGATGATATCTGCCCCCTGCCCGCGTGCTGCCGCCTTTACCCGGTTGACCTGCTCGAAGACATAGGGCGGCAAACGGCGGGTTGAGTAAAAGTCGGACATGACGGTGCTTTCGCGCGACGGCGCATTCAGGGTTACGGGGAGCGAACCTCTAAATCATTTCGATGAATGATGGCAAAAGAAATGCCAAAAATCTGCGCCAATCGTGAAAATCGATCTACGGCAGCGCGATATCGATCATTGCGGTGGGAAGAAGCCGACATGCTTGCGCTGCGACGGGGGAACACGCTTTGAGGCTACCTTGCGGTTGGCCTGTGAACGCGCCTTGAGTTCCTCAGGACTGGGCTGCCGCCCCGGCGTCGCCAGCAGGCTGGCTTCCAGTGCCTTGCGCTCGCTCATGGACAGGATCTGGTCGCCGCGGGGCGGCGGCAGCGCGCCGATCCTCGGATAGGCGTTGGGTTGGCTCGCGCGGGACTGAGTGACGAAAGGCTGGGGCGTCGGCAACGGACCCGAGGTCAGCCCGAAGCGCTTGCTGGTCTGGCCAGAGCCTCCTGCACAGCTTGCAAGCCCGATGCCGGCCAAGACGGCGACGACGAGGAAGGAATGGATCCGCATGACGTTCTCGCAATTTCTCCCCCCTCTTATAGAGCGCCGGCCGATCGGCAAACAGGGAAAATCGATGAAATCAACGTCATGGTTCACAAAGCCATGCGAAGAAGCATTCACAGGAAGGAAAAACATGTTCTAATGAAGGGCCGTGAGAAGCCAAGAAGGGACGCGATGAAGAACGACAAAACCGCCAATCCGCCCCCCTCAGCCGAAACCGTGGCAGCTTTCGGACCGGTCGATATCGAGGTGCTCGCCCGCAATATGGGCCGAGCCGTGGAAGAAGGCGGCAAGGCTCTGGCGGCCTATCTGCGCCCGCGGGAGGATGGCAGGGTCAAGAGCGACATCACCGAGGAAGTCACCGACGCCGTCAATTCCATCGGCCATCTCGCCCAATATTGGCTGTCCGATCCGCAGCGCGCGATGCAGGCCCAGACCAGCCTTGCCAGCGGCTTCATGTCCCTCTGGACCTCCTCGTTGCAGCGCATGGCCGGCGAGGAAGCCAAGCCTGTGGCGGAGCCTGACCCGAAAGATGCACGCTTTCGCGATCCCGAATGGAGCCAGAACCAATATTTCGACCTGCTCAAGCAGGCCTATCTGATCACCAGCCGCTGGGCGGAAAAATTGGTGCACGAGGCCGACGGGCTCGAGCCTCGCATGCGCCACAAGGCCGATTTCTATGTCCGGCAGGTCTCGGCCGCGATCTCGCCGAGCAATTTCATCGCCACCAATCCTGCGCTCATCCGCGACACGCTGGCCGAGAACGGCGAAAACCTGGTGCGCGGCCTGGAGATGTTGAAGGAGGATATCGACGCCGGCGAGGGCGAGCTGAAGATCCGTCAATCCGACACCTCGAAATTCGAGGTGGGCGTCAATCTCGCCACCACACCGGGCAAGGTGGTGTTCCGCAATGCCACCATGGAGTTGCTGCAATATACGCCGACCACGGCCGACGTGTTGAAGCGACCCATCCTGATCTGTCCGCCCTGGATCAACAAATTCTACGTCCTCGACCTGACGCCCGAAAAGAGCTTCATCAAATGGTGCGTCGACCAGGGCCTGACCGTCTTCGTGATCTCCTGGGTGAACCCGGACGAAAAGCAGCGCAACAAGGGCTTCCTCGAATATATGAAAGAAGGTCCGGTCACCGCCCTCGACGAGATCGGCAAGATCACCGGTGAGAAGGAAGTTTCCGCCATCGGCTACTGCGTCGGCGGCACCTTGCTGTCGGTGACGCTGGCCTGGCTGGCCGCCAAGGGCGACACACGCATCGCATCCGCCACCTTGTTCGCTACGCAGGTCGATTTTGACAAGGCTGGAGATCTCAAGGTCTTCGCCGATGAGGACCATATCCAATGGATCGAGAAAACCATGGCCGAGCACGGCTATTTTCCCGGTTCCAAGATGGCGGCCGCTTTCAACATGCTGCGCAGCCAGGAATTGATCTGGCCCTATCTCGTCAACAATTACATGCGCGGCAAGCAACCTACCCCGTTCGACCTGCTCTACTGGAATGCGGATGCCACCCGCATGCCCGAAAAGAACCACTCCTTCTATCTGCGCAATTGCTATCTGGAGAACAACCTCACGCGCGGGCGCATGACGGTGGGTGACGAGACCCTCGACCTCAAGAAGGTCAAGATCCCGATCTACGAACTGGCCACGCGTGAAGACCACATCGCCCCGCCCAATTCCGTGTTCATCGGAGCGCAGGCCTTTGGCGGGCCGGTGCGCTATGTCCTGTCCGGCTCTGGCCACATCGCCGGCGTGGTGAACCCGCCGGCCCGCAAGAAGTACCAATACTGGCTGGGCGGCCCCACCACGGGCAGCTATGAGGACTGGCTGGAGGGAGCCACCGAACACCCCGGCTCCTGGTGGCCGGACTGGCTGACCTGGCTGAAGAAGCAGGCGCCCGAGGAAGTCCCTGCCGACAAGCGCAAGCCTGGCGGACGTCGCAAGCCACTCGGCGATGCCCCCGGCAGCTATGTGCGTGTGAAGTCTTAAGGCGAACCGAGACGGATCATGCGGCCCCGCGCATGTAGCAGGGCCGCATCTGAATACCTGTCTTGATTTTACGGTCAAATCGTCCGACGTTCCACATGGCATACCCCAACGATACAAGTCGTAATCGGGAAGCCCTGACATGTGGAATCAGACTTACAACCCCCTCGGCAACGAAGTACTTTCCACCATAGCGGCCGCCATCCCCGCGGTAACCTTGCTAGTTCTGATCGCCAGCGGCAAGGTCAAAGCCCATATCGCGGCGGTGGTCGCCCTCATCGCCGCAAATCTCATCACGGTCTTCATCTTTACCATGCCCGCGGGCCTGTCGATCCGTGCCTCCCTGCTCGGCGTCGTCACCGGGTTCTTCCCGATCGGGTGGATCGTTCTCAACGTGATCTACCTCTACCGCATCACCGTCGAAAGCGGCCGGTTCGAACTCCTGCAGCGGGCCATCGGTGGTGTCACCGAAGACCGACGCCTGCAATTGCTGCTGATCGCCTTCTCCTTCGGTGCCTTTTTCGAAGGGGCATCCGGCTTCGGCACGCCCGTTGCCATCACCGGCGCGATCCTGATCGGCCTCGGCTTCTCGCCTCTGGCGGCTTCCGGCCTGTCATTGATCGCCAACACCGCACCGGTCGCCTACGGCGCCTTGGGCACGCCGATCCAGGGACTGGCATCGGTGACCGGGCTCGATCCCTATATGCTGGGCGCCATGGTCGGCCGGCAATTGCCCCTGTTCTCCCTGATCGTGCCCTTCTGGGTCATCGGAGCCTTCGCCGGGTGGCGCGGCATGATCGGCGTATGGCCGGCGATCCTGGTCACCGGCATCTCTTTCGCCGTGCCGCAATTCCTGATCTCCAACTACATCAATCCCTGGATCGTCGACATCGGCGCCTCGCTGATTTCGATGGGCTGCCTGATCCTCTTCCTCAAGGTCTGGCAGCCGAAAGAGCTCTGGCTCTCGCCGGCCCTGCGCAGCAACGACCCCTCGGCAAATCTGGCAAGGCCTCGCACGGAGGCCGATCGCGCCGCCTTGACCCAGAAGCAGCTCTGGGGTGCCCTGCTTCCCTGGATCCTGGTTTGCATCTTCATGCTGATCTGGGGCACCGGGGCCTTCAAGACCTGGGCCAACGCCATCTTCTCCTGGAACTACCAGGTGCCTGACCTTCACAATCAGATCAGCAGGGTGGCGCCCGTCGTCCCCAAACCCACGCCGGAAAGCGCGATCTTCTCCTTCACCTATCTGTCCTTCACGGGCACGGGCATGCTCCTGGCAGCCCTCGTGTCCGGCCTGCTGATGGGTTTTTCGCCCGCCAAGCTCATCGTCGAATATGGCCGCACCATCAAGGTGTGCGCGATCTCGCTGATCACTATCTCGGCCATGCTCGCGATCGGCACGCTGACACGCCTGTCCGGCGTCGACGCCACCCTTGGTCTCGCCTTTGCGGCGACGGGCGTGTTCTATCCCTTCTTTGGAACGTTGCTCGGCTGGCTCGGTGTCGCACTGACCGGCTCGGACACCTCCTCCAACGTGCTGTTCGGCAACCTGCAGAAGATCACCTCGCAGCAATTGGGCCTGTCACCGGTGCTGATGGCAGCCGCCAATTCCTCCGGCGGCGTGATGGGCAAGATGATCGATGCACAATCGATCGTGGTGGCCTCCACCGCGACCAATTGGTATGGGCATGAAGGCACGATCCTGCGCTACGTCTTCCTGCACTCGATCATTTTGGCCTGCCTCGTCGGCCTGTTCGTGACCCTGCAAGCCTATGTCTATCCCTTCACCGCCATGGTGCTGGGATGACATATTCCCCAGGCCGGGATGAGAGCCGGCCTGAATCTCGCTTCAGCCGAGCACTTCCACGAGCGCCGGATAGATCGCCGGCCCTCCCGCGATGATGGCGTTGCCCTGCACCAGGCCGTCACCGGCAAGGAAATCGTTGGTCTGGCCGCCGCCGGCGCGGATGATGGCGATGGCGCCGAGGCAATCCCAGGAGTTGATGTGGGATTCGACATAGCCGAGCAGGCGGCCGCAGGCGACATAACACAGGCACAGCGCGCCCGAACCGTTGCGCTGATACATGCCGCCCGCTTCGAGCAACCGCGCCAGCACGGCCAGAACTTCGCTCGGCTTGATGCGGTTGTTGTAGCCGACGCTGACCACGCCTTCGCTGAGAGCACTACCCTTGTGAGGAGCGATCGGCCGGCCATTGAGCGTGGCCGGCGCGATCAGCCCGCCGGCGAACAGTTCATCGTCCTTGGGCGCGTAGACGAGCCCGAACTGCAATGCGCCATCATAGACGAATGCGATCGACACGCACCAGGAAGACAGGCCGCTCAGGAAAGGCTGGGTGCCGTCGATAGGATCGACGACCCAGATGCCGCGCCTGTCCCCAATGCCGCTCGGCCCGGTTTCCTCGCCGAAGAAGCCATCGTCCGGATAGGATTCGGCGATACGCTTCTTGATCAGCAGCTCGGTCTGCAGGTCGGCCTCGCTGACCACGTCCTGCAATCCCTTGCTCTTCACCGTCAGGCTGCCTAGCTCGTTGAAATAGCCGAGCGCCAGGGCACCGGCCTCCTTGATCAGGCCGTGGGCAAAGGAGTAGCGCTGATAGATCGGATCGGAACTCATCTCTAACGTGCTCTATTCAAAAGAAAAAGCCGGAGCGCAGCTCCGGCTTCTCACTAGTCGATGTCTTCGACCGCGTCGGGCCCGCCGCCATAGACGCGCTGGGCCAGGGCGGACTTCATGAAATCGTCGAGGTCGCCGTCCAGCACGTCGCCGGGCGTACCCGAGGTGTAGCCCGTGCGGGTGTCCTTCACCATCTGATAGGGCTGCAGGACATAGGAACGGATCTGGTGGCCCCAGCCGATGTCGGTCTTGCCGGCATGGGTCGCCATTGCCGCTTCCTCGCGCTTCTTGAGCTCCGCCTCGTAGAGGCGCGCCTTCAGCATAGCCCAGGCCGTCGCACGGTTCTTGTGCTGCGAACGATCCTGCTGGCAGGCCACCACGATGCCCGAGGGATTGTGGGTGATGCGTACCGCCGAATCCGTCCGGTTGACGTGCTGACCACCGGCGCCGGAGGCGCGGTAGGTATCGATGCGGCAATCGGACTCGTTGATCTCGATGTTGATCGAGTCGTCGATCACCGGATAGACCCAGACGCTGGCGAAAGACGTATGCCGGCGTGCGTTGGAATCATAGGGCGAAATGCGCACGAGGCGATGCACGCCCGACTCCACCTTGGCCCAGCCATAAGCCTTGGTGCCCTTCACCAGGATGGTGGCCGATTTGATACCGGCGGTTTCCCCGTCCGTGAAGTCCATCAACTCGACCTTGAAGCGGTGCCGCTCGCCCCAGCGCGTATACATGCGCAGGAGCATATTGGCCCAGTCCTGGCTCTCGGTGCCGCCGGCCCCGGAGTTGATTTCGATATAGGTATCGTTGTTGTCGGCTTCACCGGAGAACAAAGCCTCGAACTGGCGTTCGACGACCTCTTTCTTGAGCGCGGTCAGGGCGCTCTCCGCCTCGTCGACGATCGACTCGTCGCCATCGGCCTCGCCGAGCTCGGCGAGTTCGAGCGTCTCATCCAGATCCTTCTCGATGCGCACGAGAGCAGACAGCCGATCATCGAGATCGGTGCGCTCACGCATCAGCTTCTGTGCCTTCTCGGCGTCGTTCCAGAAGTCAGGTTGTTCGGAGAGGTGGTTCAGTTCTTGCAGGCGGGCGTAGGAGGTATCCCAGTCAAAGATGCCTCCTCAGCAGTCCAGCAGACTGCTTGATTTCGTCCGCCAAGGACAGGATTTCAGCGCGCATGAATGAATCGCTCGTTCGGGATTGCTAGAGTAAAGCGCGTTCAAGTGTGAACGCTTATTTGCTCTAATTCTTTGTTTCCAAGCCAATCCAACGGATTGGCTAGAGCGTCTTTGTGATTCTAGATGATTCCGTCAAATCGCAAAACGCTCTAGTCGGGCTTCATATAGGCAAGCTACCGGGTGAGGGAAAGGACAATCAGTAGAGATCGCCCGTCCCCATCGAGACGGGCCCGCCACCACCGCCCTCCGTGCCACCGCCGGAGCCGATGACGGTGTAGTTGTCGGGCGGCGCCGTGCCGGGTTTGAAGGCTTCCAGAATGGCACCGCCGCCATCGGAGCGCATGCCGGTCTTGCGGTCGATGCGGATCAGCTTGATGCCGGGCGGCACGCGGAAGGGCACCGGCGCCTTGTCCGCCAGGGCGGCCTTCATGAAGGAGCCGAAGATCGGCCCGGAGAGACTGCCGCCGGTGACACCATTGCCGATATGGCGCGGTGTGTCGTAGCCGACATAAAGACCGCAGACCAAATCGGGCGAATAGCCCATGAACCAGGCATCCTTCTCATCGTTGGTGGTGCCTGTCTTGCCGGCGATCGGGCGATTGAGCGAACGCAGCGACTGGGCCGTGCCGTGCTGAATAACGCCTTCCAGCATGGAAGTGACCTGATAGGCCGTCATCGGATCGAGCACCTGTTCGCGCGGATCGAGCAGATGCGGTTCGTCCTGGTTGCTCCAGGCATCGGCATTGCAGCCCTGGCAGATGCGCTCGTCATGCCTGTAGATGGTCTTGCCCCAGCGGTCCTGGATGCGGTCGATCAGGGTCGGCTTGATCAGGCGCCCGCCATTTTCGAGCATGCCATAGCCGGCGACCATGCGCATCACCGTGGTGTTGCCAGCCCCAAGCGCGCCAGACAGGTAAGGCGGAAGATCGTCATAGACGCCGAAGCGTCGCGCATATTCAGCGATCAGTGGCATGCCCACGTCCTGGGCGAGACGCACCGTCATGACGTTTCGCGAATATTCGATGCCGAAGCGCAGCGTCTGGGGGCCGTAGAACCTGTTGCTGTAATTGGAGGGGCGCCAGGTCTCGCCATTGCCCTGGTTGATCTCGATCGGCGCGTCCATGACCACCGAGGCCGGCGTGTAGCCATTGTCGATGGCGGTGGCATAGACGAAGGGCTTGAAGGAAGAACCGGGCTGGCGCTGCGCCTGGGTGGCGCGATTGAACTCGCTCTGATCGAAGGAGAAGCCGCCGACCATCGCGAGCACGCGGCCGGTATAGGGGTCCATTACCACCATGGCGCCGGAGATTTCCGGGATCTGCCGCAAGCGATAGGTGCCATCGGTCTTGGGTTCGACATAGACGATGTCGCCCACCTTCAGGACCTGGCTCACCTTGTTGGCGGCCCGGCCGCGCTGACGTGCCCACTTCACGCCGTCCAAATTGATCGAGCCGGTCGGTCGGTCGGCGGAAATCGAGCCGAACCGGTCCAGTGGCGGCTGCAGGCCGATACGGGCCGAGTTGTCGCCGGCATCCAGAACGATGGCGAGTTGCCAGGGCTTGATATCGCTTAGACGCTTCTCCGCCCCCAGCGTCACGCCCCAATCCTCGCCGAGGTCGACATTCTTGACCGGGCCGCGGAAGCCGCCACGCTCGTCGAAGCGCACCAGCCCCGCCACCATGGCATCACGAGCCAGGCGCTGGAGCTTCGGATCGAGCGTAGTGCGCACGGACAAGCCGCCTTCATAGAGCTTGTCCTCACCATAGCGCTCGGCGATTTCGCGCCGGACCTCCTCGGTGAAATAATTGGCCGCGTAGCTCTGGGCGCCTTCGAAGGAACGCGGCGTCACCGCAAGAGGCTCGGCCTGGGCCTTGCGTCCCTCTTCCTTGGAGATGTAGCCATTGGAAACCATCTGGTCGATCACCCAATTGCGTCGACCGACGGCCGCATCGTGGTTGCGGATCGGATTGTAGTTGTTCGGCCCCTTCGGAAGAGCGGCGAGATAGGCGACCTGGGCGATGCCGAGTTCGTCGACGGATTTGCCGAAATAATTGAGGGCAGCGGCGGCCACGCCGTAATTGCCCATGCCCAGGTAGATTTCGTTCAAATAAAGCTCGAGGATCTTGTCCTTCGAATAGGTCTGCTCCATCCGCAGGGCCAGGATGGCTTCCTTGATCTTGCGCACGATGTTCTGGTCGGGTGCGAGGAAGAAATTCTTGGCAACCTGTTGCGTGATGGTGGATGCACCCTGCTGGCGGCGACCCTTATGCGTGACGTTCGCGATCATCGCGCGCAGCACGCCCTTGGGATCGATGCCGACATGGTTGTAGAAATCATTGTCCTCCGCCGACATGAAGGCGTGGGTCAGGAGCGGCGGCATCACTTCGATCGGCAGATAAAGGCGGCGCTGGCGCGCATATTCGGCCAGGAGCGCACCATCACCCGCATGCACGCGGGTCATCACCGGCGGTTCGTAATCCTTGAGCGCTGCAGTATCGGGCAGGTCGCGTGTGTTGGCCCAGACATAGAGGGCCACGAACGATCCCCCGACAAGGAACAACATCGATGCCGTTGTGAACAAAAATCCAAGGAACCGAACGAAAAGTCTCATCACAACGCTTTCATCGGCACTATCTTCCCTGCCCTGCCATTGCCGGGTTTGGGCCGAAGCCGTTCGTTTTCACACCGGCAGCCCCGGCACATTCCACTGACGTCTAACATGCCGGGCCAGCCGAACCCAAGGGCGGCGTCCGCACCTGCATGCTTTTGCAGGGCTTTTGTGGAGAAACTGCGGCTCTCCGGCAACATGCCTGTGCACGGAGCTTACAGGAAGGCCTTTTGAACACTGCCAAGCAGATCGCAAAACGCTTCAAGGCGTCGCGGGCGCAGAGCCGCTCGATGCCGCGGGCTGGTTGGCGCGACGCTGCTGGAAAAAGCCGTCGATCGCCGTCACCACGGCATCGGCGGCGCGGTTGCGCCAGTCATCCGATGTCAGCAGTTTCACGTCGTCCCGGCTCGACAAATAGCCCAGTTCCAACAGCACCGAGGGGATGTCGGGCGCAGTCAGCACCTTGAAGCCAGCCGAGCGGTGCGGATTCTTGTTGAGCGTGGCGGCCGCCTGAAACTGATCGATGAGGACCTTGGCAAATCCGTTGGAGAAGGACTTGGTCTCGCGCCGCGTGAGATCGATCAGAATATCGGCCACATCGCCAGGCTCCGATGCCAGGTCAACGCCCGCGATCGCGTCGGCCTTGTTCTCCTGCTCGGCATAGCGCGCCGATTCGGCGTCGGATGCCCGGTCCGAGAGAGTGTAGATCGTCGCGCCCCTGACACCGAAGGGGTCGTGCAGGGTATCGGCATGCACGGAAATGAACAGCGATGCCCGGTTGGCCCGGGCGAACTGAACGCGGCCGGCGAGTGTGATGAAAGTGTCGCTGTCTCGGGTCAGGACCGCCCGATAACGGCCGGAACCGTTGATCTTGTCGGCGAGCCTCCTGGCAAATTCGAGCACGATGGTCTTTTCCTGCTCACCCGATTTGGATGTCGCCCCCATGTCGATGCCACCATGACCGGGATCGACCACGACTACGGGCAGGCCCGGCTGGTTTTCCGGCAGCAGAGGGGGCGAGGGTTGCGGCGTTTGCGGATGCACACTCATATCCGAGTTCTTCTGGCTCGCCGCCGTGCGCAGGAAGGCAGCCCGCTCCGTCTTGACCAGATCGATGACCAGCCTGGCGGGTTGATCGTCCAGTGCATCAAGGAGGAAGGACTTGTCCACCGCCGCCGGTCCGGTCAGATCCAGAACGATACGCGACTTTCCGGGCGCGATCAGACCGAACCGATAGGCGCTGACCACGCCGCGTCCGTGCTTGCCTGTCTCAGGAGGTATGCCGAACTCGATCTGCGGCAGATCGACCACCACGCGATAGGGATCGGGCAGCACGAAGACGCGAAAATTCAGACCGCTCACGGGACCGTGAAGATCGACGATCAGACGCGTGCGCCTGTCGTCGCCAGCCAGCCGTGCGTCGCTGGCCGTCAGGGCGGACGGCGTGGGAGCAGCAGGTGCTTGGGCGGCGGGTGGCTGCGTCGCTGCCGGCTCGGCCGTAGCCGGAGGGGCAACGGGGCCTTGGGCGGCGCGAGCCCCCTGGACCAGCCCCACCCCCAACAAGACGAGCATGCCTATCGCGGCGAGCCTCATTCCGCCCATCATCTCCAAATTGCGTCGAACAGGCCTGCCGCACAGGCAGGCCCGGCAGATCGAAAAGCCACGCAGGACACTCGGTCACGCCCCCTGTCGCTGCAAGGCGGAATCCCACACGGAATTCAGCCCCGCCAATATCCGCTTGGAAGTGGCGAAACAATGATGCTGGCGCCGAAGGGTATCCCCAACGTTAACGCAGCCCCCACATTGTCCGTGTCCTTCTTGCAACAGCCAACGGAAATCCTTGCCAAATCGAACAATAACTCGATAAAACAATTCTGCTCTCGAATGGTTCTCCGACCATGCCGAATTCGAGCATCAGAATGGTCCCTGCAGACCGGTTGCGCCGTGAAAGCGTGACGATCGTATGCGGTGCCGGCCAAGCCGAGATTATTCGGCTACTGATGTGTCCTTAGAGGATAAGGAGAATCACGGGTGGCGTGCGGATCGCCTAGCGATCCGGATCGGCGCGAGCGCCGGTCGGATATCCTGTCCCGCCCATCGACCGAGAGCGCCGTCGCGGGATTCGTCCCGCGACCCGAACCCGGTGATGGAGCGATGCAAACAATAGCATCCCCCGGACGTCGTGAAGTGAAGCAGCGTGCACTCCCCGAGCGGATTGCACGAACACTGCCGCTTTCGCTTTCGGGACATACCATTCGCCCCTCATCGAGCCTTGTCCCAGCCAACAGAGCAAGCGCCTGCCGCCTTGGCAGGGCTGTATCGGCGTTCGTCGCCTGCAGCCCCGTGCATGATCCCGGCCGCGCTTGCCAGAGAGAAAATAATAATGGCCAACAAAATGTTGATCGACGCCGCCCACCCGGAGGAAACCCGGGTCGTGGTGGTCCGCGGCAATCGCGTCGAGGAGTTTGACTTCGAAGCAGCCAATCGCAAGCAACTGCGCGGCAATATCTATCTCGCCAAGGTCACCCGCGTCGAACCGTCCCTTCAGGCGGCCTTCGTGGAATATGGCGGCAACCGCCATGGCTTCCTGGCCTTCTCGGAAATCCATCCCGATTACTATCAGATTCCGGTCGCCGACCGTCTCGCGCTCCTGGCCGAGGAGCAGCGCTCGCATCGGGACGAGGATGACGAAGACGAAAACGGCAACGGCGGTGGCGGCGAAGGCGGCCGGCGCGGCGGACGTGATCGTCGTCGTGGTCGCAACCGCGGCCCGCAGCGCGCCGAGGCGGCCGAAGCCACCGACGCGGATGCTACCGTTTCCACGCCTGCGCCCGAAGCCGAAACCTCCGACGAGGAAGGCGGCTCAGGCGGCATCGTCGAGGTCGGTTCCGGCAGCGACGAGGAGCATGTCGAGGCGCTCGGCGGGGGCGATGTCGCCGACGATATCCCCGAGCGCGTGGTGCGCACCCGCAAGCAGTACAAGATTCAGGAAGTGATCAAGCGCCGCCAGGTGCTGCTGGTCCAGGTGGTCAAGGAAGAGCGTGGCAACAAGGGTGCGGCGCTGACCACCTATCTGTCGCTGGCGGGCCGGTACTCGGTGCTGATGCCCAATACCGCCCGTGGCGGCGGCATTTCCCGCAAGATCACCAATGCCGTCGACCGCAAGCGCCTCAAGGCCGTGGCCGGTGAGCTCGACGTGCCAGATGGCATGGGCGTGATCCTGCGCACAGCCGGTGCCTCGCGCACCAAGGTCGAGATCAAGCGCGACTTCGAATATCTGCTGCGCCTGTGGGAGAATGTCCGCGACCTCACCCTGAAGTCGGCTGCCCCGACTCTGGTCTATGAGGAGGGTTCGCTGATCAAGCGCTCGATCCGCGACCTCTACAACAAGGACATCGACGAGGTGATCGTTGCCGGCGACGATGGCTATCGCGAGGCCAAGGACTTCATGCGCATGCTCATGCCGAGCCATGCCAAGAACGTCCAGGCCTATCGCGAGGCGGCGCCGCTGTTCCAGCGCTTTGGGGTGGAAGCCCAGCTCGATGCGATGTTCTCGCCTTCGGTCAACCTGAAATCGGGCGGCTATATCGTCATCAACCAGACCGAGGCGCTGGTTTCGATCGACGTCAACTCGGGCCGCGCCACGCGCGAACACAATATCGAGGACACCGCCCTCAAGACCAATCTGGAAGCGTCCGAGGAAATCTCCCGGCAGCTGCGCCTGCGCGACCTTGCCGGCCTGATCGTCATCGACTTCATCGACATGGACGAGAGCCGCAACAACCGGGCCGTCGAGCGCAAGCTCAAGGATTGCCTGAAGAATGACCGGGCGCGCATCCAGGTCGGCCGCATCTCGCATTTCGGCCTGATGGAGATGTCGCGCCAGCGCATCCGCACCGGCGTGCTGGAATCCTCCACCGAAGTGTGCGCCCATTGCGGCGGCAGCGGCCATGTCCGCTCGGTCACCTCGGTGGCGCTGCATATCCTGCGCGCGCTCGAGGATCAGCTTCTCAAGAGCGCCACGCATAATCTGGTGCTGCGCACCCGGACGGCCACCGCACTCTATGTGCTCAACCACAAGCGCGGCCATCTCTACGCGCTGGAAGCCCGGTTCGGCGTTTTGATCACCGTCAGTGCCGATGAAACCATCGTGGGCAGCCAGAACTACCTGATCGAGCGCGGCGATATCGCGACGCCGCTGGAAGTGCGTCCCGTCGCGACCACGGTTCAGGTCGACTCCTTCCCGCCGGCCGAGGAAATTGCCGAGGTCGAAAGCGAGGCCGAGGAGGAAGACGAGAAGGAAAAGGAAACCGAGGGTGGCCGCAAGCCGCGCCAGCAAGTCGCGGATGGCGAAGCCGAATCCGGGGAAGGCAACCGCAACCGCAAGCGTCGCCGTCGTCGTCGGCGTCGGGGCAATGGTGTCGGCGCCGAGGCGGATACGCAGAACGCCGCGGCCGGTGAGAACGACAACGACGGTGAAGATGAGGGCGAGGAAACCGTGTCTGCCGGTGAGCCAATCGTCGCCGAGCCCCCTGTCGCGGCGGACGTGACGCCGCCGCCCGCGGCCGAAGCTGTGGCGCCGAGCGAGGATGACGGAGCCGAAGCCGGCAAGCGCAGGCGCCGTGGACGGCGCGGCGGCCGTCGCGAGGCCGAGGCCGAAACGGCGACTGTTGCCCAAGCCGAAACGGCGGCTGTTGCCGAAGCCGAGGCACCCGCAGCAGCGCCCCCCGCAGCCGTCGAGGCCGTGGCAGCGGAAGCCGTCGAGGCCCCTGCCGTCGCCGAAGTCGTGCCAGAGGCGGTTGCCGAGGAAAAGCCGAAGCCCAAGCGCCGGGGTCGCAAGCAGGTGGCGATCAAGACCGAAGCAGACAGTGAACCGGCACCGGCCCCCGCTCAGGAAGCCGCACTCGTCCAGGCCGAAAAGGCTCCGGCGCCGGCTCCCGTTGTCGTCGAGCCCATCCCCGAGCCGGCACCGGAAGAGGTCGTGGCCACTGCCGTGCGCGAAGTCGTGGTGTCCAACCCTTCGGCCTATGTCTATGTCGACGCCGTCGACCCGGCCAAGCCGAAGAAGGCCGGATGGTGGTCGAAGAAATGACATGATCCCCCAGGATCATTGGAGGCGCCGCACTGGTCTTCAGTGCGGCGTTTTCTTATGCCGGGCCTATCAACCGCAGGTCATTCTTTCCTCACCCAGTGTTTCCGCCAGATCGTCAAACGCTTTGAGCATTGGCAGCCGGCATTCTTTCGCGATAGGCTGGCGCCGGGCTTACGTCGCCTGCCTCACTCATCGGATCCGGGCGCGCGTCTGTCCCCTGGTCCAGCGAACATTCCCAATGCGATTTCATTCGTGACCAGCAAACATCATTTCGAGAAGATTACCTTCGTAGCCACCGCGACAACGTCGGCACGCAAGGCGCTCAAATCGCTCACCGCTCGCTATGGCGACGTTCCGATCGAGGAGGCCGAGGTTGTCGTCGCTCTCGGCGGCGACGGCCTCATGCTGCAGACGCTGCACAAATTGATGGGGCGCAAACTTCCCATCTACGGCATGAATCGCGGTTCTGTCGGCTTCCTGATGAACGAGTTCCGCGAGAACGATCTGCATGACCGCCTGGCCAAGGCCCGGCGCAGCGTGGTGCATCCGCTCGCCATGTGCGCGGTCGACACGCACGGCCAGAAGTCGAAATCCTATGCCATCAACGAGGTTTCGTTGCTGCGTGCGCGCTTCCAGGCCGCCAAGCTCAAAATCTCGATCGATGAACATGTGCGGCTGGAAAGCCTGATCTGCGATGGCCTGATCTTGGCGACTCCGGCCGGGTCGACCGCCTATAACCTGTCGGCCAACGGCCCGATCCTGCCGCTGGAGGCGCCCTTGCTGGCGCTCACCCCGATCTCGGCCTTCCGCCCCCGCCGTTGGCGTGGAGCCATCCTGCCGCAGCGCGCCCGCGTCACCATCGACGTTCTGGAGGCAGGCAAGCGGCCCGTCAATGCGGTCGGCGACAATGTCGAGGTCAAGGACGTGCAGCGCGTCGAGATAGCCATGGATTTGTCGCAAGACCTCATCATGCTGCACGATCCCGGGCACTCACTCGACGAACGCATTCTGCGCGAACAATTCGATTGGTAGCCACCATGCACGCCTCTCCCGTCAGGCAATTTGCCCATCGTTTATGTCTCGCTGCCGGCCTTGCTCTATCGGCGTGTTTCCTGGCCGGCTCTGCGGGTGCGAGTGACGATCAAATCAGGCTGACCCCGTCGATGGTGGAGAAATTCATCGCAGCCCGTGGTGAATTGACGGTCCTTGCTGCCGATCTTGCCAAGAAGTATGGCGACCGTTCCGACACGCCCGGCGATGATCCGGTCGCTTCCCTGCCCGCGTTCCAGGATATCGCCGAAGCCAAGACGCGCATCGACGCCATCTTGGCCAAATATGAATTCAAGGATCTCGACACGCTCGATGTCGTTACCAATTCGGTGATGCTCGCCTATCAGGCCGACGTCCCCGACAACAACGGCACGGCCGACAACGCCCCGAACGATCCCGAAGCCGACAAGGCCAAGGCCAGGGCCGAGATCGAGGCGGATCACAGTCTCGCCCCCGAAAAGAAGAAGGAAGCGTTGCAGCAACTCGACGAGCAATTTGCTTCGCTGCAAGCCTTGACGCCGCTTCCCGGCAATGCCGAAGTAGTGAAGCCCTTCCTCGACAAACTCAAACCGATAGCCGAAGCCAATTGATTGTGCGGTCGACGACCGGCGGATTTGTAAATGAACCACGACAGCTATTCTGACGATTATATCGGCGACATCCTGCGCAAGGTTCACAGCATCGCCATGGTCGGCGCCTCGGCCAATGAGGTCAGGCCGAGCTATTTCGTGCTGAAATATCTCAACCTGCGCGGCTATCAGATGTTCCCGATCAACCCGGGCCTCGCCGGCAAGACCATCCTGGACCTGCCGGTTTACGCCAGCCTGGCGACCCTGCCCGGTCCCGTGGACATGGTCGACATCTTCCGCAATTCCGAAGCAGCCGGTGCGGTCGTCGACGAGGTTCTCGCTCTGCCTGTCCTGCCCAAGGTGATCTGGATGCAACTGACGGTGCGCAATGATGCCGCAGCCGCGAAAGCCGAAGCCGCCGGCATCGAGGTGGTGATGAACCGCTGCCCCAAGATCGAATATGGCCGGCTTTCCGGCGAGATCGGCTGGGCCGGTGTCAATTCCGGAGCGATTTCCTCCAAACGCGCCACCCGCGATCCGCGTGGCTTCCAGCGCCTCGGCCTGCGCCGGTAGGCTGTTGATACTGCCTGTCATTGCGAGCACGGCGAAGCAATCCGGAGCCCTCCTGCAAAAACTGGATTGCTTCGCTGCGCTCGCAATGACACCAATTCACCAACGCCGTGTCATTGCGGCCAAATATCCTGCAAGAACATCCAAGGAGGATCATGATGTCGGCTGAGCAACAACCAGGGTTTTCAACGCTTGCGGTGCACGCGGGCGCACAGCCCGATCCGACCACCGGCGCCCGCGCCACCCCGATCTATCAGACGACATCCTTCGTCTTCGACGATGTCGACCATGCTGCCTCGCTCTTTGGGTTGCAGGCCTTCGGCAACATCTATTCGCGTATCACCAATCCCACGAATGCCGTACTGGAAGAGCGCGTCGCCGCGCTGGAAGGCGGCACTGCCGCCCTCGCGGTCGCCTCCGGGCACGCCGCCCAGATGCTGGTATTCCACACCTTGCTGCAGCCGGGCGACGAGTTCATCGCCTCCAACAAGCTCTATGGCGGCTCGATCAACCAGTTCAACCATTCCTTCCGCTCGTTCGATTGGAACGTGCGCTGGGCCGATGCCAACGATCCCTCCAGCTTCGCCGCCGCGGTGACGCCCAAGACCAAAGCGATCTTCATCGAATCCATCGCCAATCCTGGGGGCATCATCACCGATATCGCCGCGATCGCGGCCATTGCCAAGAAGGCCGGCGTCCCCCTGATCGTCGACAACACGCTCGCCTCGCCCTATCTCACCCGTCCGATCGACTTCGGCGCCGACATCGTGGTGCATTCGGCCACCAAATTCCTGGGTGGACACGGCAATTCGATCGGTGGCGTCATCGTCGACGGCGGCAAGTTCGATTGGCTGGCTTCCGGCCGCTACCCGTTTCTGTCGGCGCCGCGCCCCGAATATAACGGCATCGTCATCGGCGAGACTTTCGGCAATTTCGCCTTTGCCATCGCCACGCGCGTGCTTGGCCTGCGCGATCTCGGCCCGGCGCTGTCGCCCTTCAACGCCTTCCTGATCCTGACGGGTATCGAGACGCTGCCGCTGCGCATGCAAAAGCACTCGGACAACGCCCTGGCGGTGGCACACTATCTTGCCGAGCATCCAAGCGTGGCCTGGGTGTCCTATCCCGGCCTCGACAGCGATCGCTACAACGCCCTCGCCCGCAAATACTGCCCCAAGGGCGCCGGGGCCGTGTTCACCTTCGGACTGAAGGGTGGCAATGACGCCGGCATCCAGCTGGTGTCGAACGTCAAGCTATTCTCGCATCTCGCCAATGTCGGCGACACCCGCTCGCTGATCATTCATCCGGCTTCCACCACCCACCGGCAATTGTCCGATGAGCAGAAGAAAGCAGCGGGCGCCGGTCCGGACGTGGTGCGCATCTCCGTGGGCATCGAGGATGTCAAGGACATCATCGCCGACCTCGATCAGGCCCTCGCCGGAAACTGAGCAGCAGATCCTGCGACCAGCCGCTGCGCGTGCACCGTCGCAGCGGTCAGGAGGAGGACACCGCCAAGCTGGTGCAGGATGCCTGCCCATAGCGGCACGACCAGCACAAGCGTGACGATGCCGATGGCGGCCTGGCCAAGCGCCGCGGCCGCCACCAGCAGGGCCCGGCTCCGCGCCGGGCCGTTGCCTCCTCGAACCGCCAGCCAGGCCTGCAGCAGGGCCAGCGCCACGATAAGATAGGCCACCATGCGGTGCTGGAACTGCACGGTCAGCGCATTCTCGAAATGATTCACCCAGGTCGGCGCCATGATGTAGAGATTGTTCAGGGCCGGGATGAAATAGCCGTCCATCAGCGGCCAGGTGTTGTAGGCAAGCCCTGCCCGCAAACCAGCCACCAGCCCGCCCATGAAGATCTGCACCAGGATGAGCGGCACCAGCAGATAGGCAATCGCCTTCGCCGCCCCTGGAATGGCCCCGCTGTCTCGTTCATTCCTGAGCGAGGATGCAACCCAGACGATGGCTGTGAGAATGAGACAGGCCAGGCTGAGATGCATCGCCAGGCGGTATTCCGAGACCTCGGTACGGTCGGCCAGGCCCGACTTCACCATCCACCAACCCAGCAACCCCTGGCTGCCCCCGAGCGCCAGCAAGCCGACCAGCTTCACGGTGAGCCTTGGCGTCAGCCAGCCACGCAGCCAGAAGATCAGGAACGGCACGGCAAAGACGATGCCGATCAGGCGCCCGAGCAGGCGGTGGCTCCATTCCCACCAATAAATGAACTTGAATTCCTCCAGCGACATGCCGAGGTTCAGCTTCACATATTGCGGGATCTGTTTGTATTTTTCGAATTCGGCTGCCCATTCGCCGTCCGACAGCGGTGGAATCGTTCCCTTGATCGGCTGCCATTCGGTGATCGAAAGCCCGGATTCGGTCAGGCGCGTGGCGCCGCCGACCACCACCATCGCAATCACCAACACGGCCACGATGACGAGCCAGGCTCGGACAGCGGCGAGATGGCCGCGGCTCATGCCAATGATGGCGGGATTGTCTGCGATGGCGGCCACGCGCATGCCTTTCCTGATCGACCGGCTGACAGCGTTTTGCGATCTGACGGGACCGTCAGGACGGGCAATAACGCACGAGCCAATCCAGCGGATTGGCTCGGAAACAGAAAGTTGGAGCAAATAAGCGCTCACACTTGAACGCGCTTTGCTCTAAAGCGTTTTGTGATTATAGGAAATCACCTAGAATCGCAAAGACGCGTCGAAACAAAGAGTTAGGGCAAACAAGCGTTCGGTCACGAACGCGCTTTGCTCTAGGGCGCACAAATATAGAAATCGCCGGCCTGGAGCAACGCGCGCTCGCGTCGCACTCCGACGGCATGTCGGCTTACGCCGTTCCAGCTGGCGAAGACGACGCCGACCACGGAGTTCGAGATCATGGCCCAGGACTACAAGCGCCCGTCCCTGCGCAAACTGGTCGGTTCATTGGCGATGCTGGTCCTGGTGGTGGTCTACGCCCTCCTCGCCATGGCGCTGGCGGAAGGTCGTATCACCGACGCGCCAGCCTGGCTACAGCCCATCCTCTACGCCATTCTGGGCCTTGCCTGGGTCTTCCCGGCCATGCTCATCATCAAGTGGATGGAAAAGCCCAGGGGCAAGCCCAAGGGGTAAGAGCAGCACTCTCGCGTCACCGCAATTGGGCACTGACGGCCTGCGCAAAGATATCGACGACCGGATCCAGCAGGCGAAGATGCGGTGAACGCTGCATCTGCACATCGAGAACCAGGTTGAAATCGCCTGTCTCTTCCGGCACGGCAATGCCCGCATTGGCGGTCCGTTCCAGGATCCGGCGCGGCAACAGGCTGAGGCCGAGCCCCTCTCGCACCAGGGCCAGTTGCAGGCTGGAATCCTGGACTTCCGCAACCACCTGCAGCGCCCGCCCCCGCCGAGCCATTTCGAAAGCCAGGCGTTTGCGGGCATCGCATGGTTCGGGACTGAGAATCCAGCCAGCCTCGTCTATCGAAACGCCGCCCTTCCCGGCAGCATCGGCGCTGGCGGTGATGATTGCTAGATGCTCTTTTCCGAGAATGGTCAGGCGCTCGGCGACTATCTCGGCCGAAAGCAACACGGCGGCGTCGAGAGTGCCGCGCGCAAGCTGCTCGGACAAAGGCTGGCTCCACCCGGTGGTCAAGCGCAGCATCACGCCCGGAAATCTTAACCGCAGATCGTGAATGATCGGCGCCAGGGCTCCACTGGCGATGCCGTGCGCAATGCCGAGTCGCAGCACGCCCTCCGGCTCACGCCGCCTTGCCATCCGGGTCAACTCGTCATAGGCAGCCAGGACTTTCCGACACCGCGCTAGTGCCTCGACACCCAGGGGTGCCAAAGTGGGCGGTTTCAGGCGACGATCGAGCAATTCGAAACCAAGGATCTGTTCGAGCCGCTGGATCTGGCGAGTGACCGCCGGCTGGGTCAGGGGCAGGCGTTCAGCCACCCGCTGGATCGATCCTTCCTCGGCGAACAGGACGAAGGTGCGCATCTCGCTCAGCATCATACATTTCCTGCATATTAATTCTTACTATTATGAATTTGAATATTATGTGCCGCATGCGCATCCTTGCCAAGCAGAGTGAGGCAAGGAGAGCCCAATGAAGGCAATCATCGTCGACGGCGAGCCGGGCATCGGCAATCTGCGCCTGGTCGACAGACCGATACCGGCACCGCGGCGCCAGGAAGTCGTGGTCCGAGTCCGCGCAACCGCGCTGAACTACCGGGATCTCGAAATCGTCCGAGGCAGCTACCATACGCGTTTTCCGCTTCCGCTCATCCCGATCTCCGACGGGGTCGGCGAAGTCGTCGCGATCGGCGAGGACGTCACCCGCGTGGCGGTCGGCGACCGGGTCTGCAGCACCTTCTGGCAGCGCTGGGTCGGCGGCAGCTTCGACATGGCGGAACCGAGCTATCAGCGCGGTGGTCCGCTCGACGGGCTGTTGGCGGAATACGCGGCTCTCGATGAACAGGCTGTCGTGCCCGCCCCCGCCGACCTCACCGACCTCGAAGCAGCCACCCTGCCCTGCGCCGGTGTAACGGCATGGCACGCCCTGGTCACGGCGGGACACCTCAAAGCCGGGGACACCGTTCTCGTGCTCGGCACTGGTGGGGTTTCGATCTTCGCCCTGCAATTTGCCGTCAATGCCGGCGCCGGCGTGATCGTCACGTCCAGCAGCGACGAGAAGATCGAGCGCGCCAAGGCGCTGGGGGCGACGGCCGGGGTGAACTACAGGAAGCGTCTGCACTGGGGCGAGGCCGTGCTCGAACTAACGGGCGGGCGCGGTGTCGACCATATCCTGGAAGTCGGCGGCCCCGAAAGCTTTGCCCAGTCGCTGAAGGCGGTGCGTCGAGGCGGCCAGATCAGCGTGATCGGCTATCTGGGTGGCACCGAGGGGGCGATCAATCCACTCGATATCTTCCGGCGCCAGGTGACGGTTCGGGGCATTCCGGTCGGTTCACGTGCCTCCTTCGAGGCCATGAATCGGGCAATCCACACCAGCAAGCTCCGACCGGTGATCGATCGCTGCTATCCCTGGACCGACATCGCCCAAGCCTTGCGTCATCTCGAAGAAGGATCGCATTTCGGCAAGATCGTGCTTCGGCATTGAGGCAACAGCCACAGCCCGCAATGATTTCAGCCCCGCTGCTCCGCCGCGGCCAGCAAGGCCGCATGCAGGCCCCTGAGGTCGCGGCGACCATCGTGGCGAACGCCGTTGATGAACAAAGTGGGCGTGGCATTCACGCCGCTGGCGATGCCGCTCTGGAAATCGAGTTCGATCCTGCCCGCATAGTGACCAGCCAGGGCAGCCTCGACGGTGTCCGTGCCGAGACCGAGCCTGCGACCGTAAGTGCGCAGGGCGCGATCGTCCAGCGCGTGCTGATTGTCATAGAGAATGCGGTGGGCTTCCCAGAACCGGCCAATTTCGCTCGCGGCCTCGGCAAGCCCGGCGGCGTGCAGGGCATGGGGATGTGGTTCGATCAGTGGAAAATGCCGGAAGACATAGCGAAGCCGTTCACCCATCAGGCGTTGGACCCCGTCGATGACGCCCACGGTCTCCCCGCAATAGGGGCATTCGAAATCGCCATACTCGACCAGGGTGACCGGCGCGTCGGCCAGCCCCTTCACATGGTCGTCTGCACTGATATCTCGCGAGAGTACGGCCATTACTGCTTGAGATCCGGCACCACGTCGAAGATCTGGTGCGGCATCCAGTGCTTGGACACGACGAGATAGACGCAGGTGAATATCGTGACGGCGATGGCCGTCGTGATTCCCGCCTTCATCAACAGCATCGGCTTTTGAGGCGCCCCGGCTTCGGTGCCCGGCACCACCTCCCCGCCCTCGACCTGGCTCTTCACGCCAAGCGGCAGCACCGCGAACAGGGTCATCCACCAGATGACAAAGAAAAGAGCGATCGAGAGCACGATGGACATGGCAATGATCCAATATCGACGAGGCAAGCACGCTCACGATGGCTGCGGCGGGCTCTTCCTAGAACGCTTTGCTTTAGACGCCTGTCTTGGCGCGCGCAAGGACGCAGCCAAACCCAGACGAGCCCATTTCAGGGCCTCGTCCGGATCGTCGAGCGCCTTATCAGGCAGGCTCCAATAGGGCAGTTGCACCGTCCGGTTCTTGCCTTGATAGCGAAACGGGCGGGAACCTGCTTCCTCGAACAGAGGCTGCGTCTGCGCATCCGCCTTGATCCAGATCTGGTCGGCTCCGCCAAGGGCGAAGACCATACCATCGGAATAAAGTCCGATCCCGCCGAACAGGCGGCGGATGGAAAGGCGCGGCATGCCGGCGAAGAGATCGCGCAGATGCTCGTGATCCATCCGGCAAAAGCCTCAATTCGTCGCTTAAAGGGTGCCGTTCGCGGCCGGTGTGATCGCCACCGACTCGCCGCAGCCACAGGCCGAGGTTTGGTTGGGATTGTTGAATACGAACTGCGCCGCGAGCTTGTCCGTCTTGTAGTCCATCTCGGTGCCAAGCAGGAACAGCACTGCCTTGGGATCGATCAGAACCTTGACGCCCTTGTCCTCGACCACTTCGTCGAGCGGATTGGCAGCTTCAGCATATTCCATCGTGTAGGACATGCCGGCGCAACCACCATTCTTGACACCGACGCGCACGCCCTCATAGGCCTGCTCGGCATTTGCCATGATGGCCTTGATCTTCTCGGCCGCCGCATCTGTCAGCGAAACGACCTTGAACTTGGGACGGACCTTGTTCACTGAAACACTCCAAGAACACCGGGTTCAAGGCCCGGTGCTTCATCACGCCATGAATATAGGCTTGCCCCGTTGGAAATGCGAGTGCGTGAGCGATCAAAAAGCCTGCCCGGTCAGGGCACGGTCAACGCCTCGTTGCGACCAGCTTGAAAAGCCCGAAAAGCACGACGGCACCGCCCAGGATGGATTGTAGAATGACGGACGGCACGAGACCGAAATTGTCGTAGGACCATTCCAGGATGCGAGGCATCCGAATCACGGTTCCAATCTGGGCGTTGGATACTTTGAGATAATTATCGACGGCGAAATATACGATCACGCCACCGATAAGCATCAGGGCGGCACCCTTGATCCTTTCGCCGATCGAAATCACCCTGCTCGCAGTCCCCATACCCAATTGCCCCACCTACAAACAACCAATGGCTGTCCTTAGTCGGAGGCATGTGCATTTGGCCAGCGGAAATAGCTGCTCTCACCACATATCCAGCGCAACCCGCGCTTCATCGGACATGCGTGACTGATCCCACGGCGGGTCGAACACCATCTTCACCTGGACCTCGGCGACACCCGGCACGCTCGCCACGGCATTTTCCACCCAGCCGGGCATTTCGCCCGCGACCGGACAGCCAGGCGCGGTCAGCGTCATGTCGATGCTCACCTTGCGGTCATCGGCAATCTCGACGCGGTAGATCAGGCCAAGTTCGTAGATATCGGCCGGGATTTCCGGATCGTAAACGGTCTTGAGCGCCGCCACGATCGCATCGGTCAACCGATCGATCTCTTCCGGCGGCAAGGCAGTCGCCCCTGCGACCGCCGGTTCATTGGGCCGCGTCTCGGCCAGATTTCCGTCGGCCATCACTGCCTCCGTCATGCAAAAAAGCTCTGCGCCTTGATCAGCGCCTCGACCAGTGCATCTACCTCGTCGAGCGTATTGTAAAGCCCGAAGGATGCGCGGCAGGTCGAGGTTACGCCATATCGCGCCAAAAGCGGCTGAGCGCAATGTGTTCCCGCGCGCACAGCAATACCATAACGATCCAGCACGGTCGCGACGTCATGCGCATGGGCATTCTTCAGTTCGAAGGACACGATAGCGCCCTTGCCCGGCGCTTCACCGAAGATCCGGATCGAATTGAGCTTGGAAAGGCGCTCCTGGGCATAATGTTGGAGCTTTTCCTCGTGAGCCCGGATGTTATCACGGCCGAGGGCCATCATGTAGTCCAGCGCCGCGCCCAGGCCGATCGCCTGCACGATCGGCGGCGTGCCGGCCTCGAAACGGTGCGGCGGCGTGGCATAGGTAATGCGGTCCTCCGTCACCTCGCCGATCATCTCGCCGCCACCGTTGAAGGGAGGCATCTTCTCCAGCCAATCCTTCTTGCCGTAGAGCACGCCGATACCGGTGGGCCCATAGACCTTGTGGCCGGTAAAAGCGTAGAAATCGACGTCGAGATCCTGAACGTCGACGTCGAGATGCACGGCGCCCTGGCTGCCATCGGCCAGCACCGGAATGCCGCGGGCATGGGCCAGCGCGACGATTTCCTTAAGCGGCGTCACAGTGCCGAGCACGTTCGACATATGGGTTACAGCCACCATCTTGGTGCGCGGACCCAGCAGCTTTTCAAAGGCTTCCAGATCGAAGGAACCGTCGTCCCGGATCGGCGCCCATTTCAATACGGCGCCGGCGCGCTCGCGATGGAAGTGCCACGGTACGATGTTGGAATGGTGCTCCATGATGGAAAGCACGATCTCGTCGCCCTCACCGATCTCGAGCAGGCGCCCCATGGAGGCGGCTACGAGGTTGAGCGATTCCGTTGCCGAGCGCGAGAAGATGATCTGCTCGATCGAAGGCGCGTTGAGGAACTTGCGTACGCTCTCACGACCGGCCTCGTACGCCTCGGTCGCCGCATTCGCAAGATAGTGCAAACCTCTGTGAACATTCGCATATTCATGCGTGTAAGCATGCATCATACGATCGAGCACCGCCTGAGGCTTCTGCGCGGAGGCACCGTTGTCGAGATAGACCAGCGGCTTGCCGTGGACCTGCAGGGACAGGGCCGGAAAGTCGGCGCGGACCTTGGTCAGGTCATAAGGAAGTGCGGCGACGGGCTTGTTCACATTCCCATTCCTTCGCTCGGAGTGGCGGTCTCAAGCCAATTCGGCATGCCGAGATGGCGGGACCACCAACCCCATCAATCGCAATTCTGGGATGGCGGCCAGAGGCCGCCACTCCCTCAGACCCGCTTTTCGAGCCAGGCCAGCGTGAGGGCGTTGAGCCGCTCGCGCAGTTCCTCGTTCTCCACTGTCTCGATGGCCTCGCCGACGAAAGCCTGCACCAGGATGGCCTCGGCCTCCTTCTGCGGGATGCCACGGGCCTTGCAGTAGAACAGCAGATCCTCGTCGAGGGCGCCGCAGGTCGCGCCGTGGGCGCATACGACGTCGTCGGCGAAGATCTCGAGTTCCGGCTTGGCATCGGCCTCGGCCGTTTCCGACAGTAGCAGCGAGCGGCTCATCATGCGCCCGTCGGTCTTCTGCGCACCGGGGCGGACCACGATCTTGCCCTGGAACACCGAACGAGCCTCGTCGTCGATCACGGCGTGGAAGAGCTCACGGCTCTCGCCACCCAGCGCGGTATGATCCACCACCAAAGTGGTGTCGGCATGGCGGCTGCCGGCCAGCAGCGTTGCGCCCGACAGCAGAATTTTGGCATTATCGCCTTCATAAGTGACGAAGAGCTGGTTGCGCGCCACGGCAGCCCCCGCCTCCAGCGCAAAGCTCTGCAGCAGGGCTTCCTTGCCAAGAGAGGCTAGAACCGTGGAAATATGCTGTGCTTCAAGGCTTTGCACCTGGAAGCTGATGCGTTGCAACTGCGCGCCATCGCCCAACTTCACGGCGAGGGCGGCATTGGTCTGATGGGCGACGCCCTCGGGCCCCTCGTAGCTGTCGATCAGCGTCAGCCTGGCGCCGGCTCCCAGAGCCACGAGGGAACGGGTGAAGGTCGCCTGAGGAACCGTTCCGGTGTGACGGGTTTCGATCGCAACGGGCAAGCCGATCTCGATACCCGCTTCGACGCTGACCACCACGCCGTCGCTCATGAAGGCGGTGTTGAGGTCGAGCACGGCGTTATTGGGCGCGCCGGCACTGAGATCGGCGACGAGTTTCTCGTCCGTCGAGGCCAGTGCCTCGGCCAGAGAAATCACCCTCAGTCCGGCCGGCAGCGCCGCAATGTTCGACAGCGCCGGCGAAAAGGCACCATCCACCACAACCAGGCGAATATGATCGAGCCCGGCGAGGAAATCCTCGGCCTTGCCGCCCGCGTTGGGCATTCCTTGCGGACGGGTCGCGACAGGGTTGGCGTCGCGCATCAGGGTACGCAGGTCGGTATATTTCCATTCCTCGACCCGGCGGTGCGGCAGGCCGCTTTCGCGAAAGCGGGCAATCGCCCCTTCGCGCAGGCCGCGCACGGCGCCGGCGCCCGGCAGCGCCTCGCGCAGGCCGCCGAACGCCTCGTCCAGAGCCGTCTCGGCCGAAGTCTTCACAGCAACGATATTGGCCATGGTTACGCAGCTTCCTCGTAGTCGCGATAGCCGTTGGCTTCGAGCTCGAGCGCCAATTCCTTGCCGCCTGACTTCACGATGCGGCCCTTGGAGAGGACGTGCACGCTGTCGGGAACGATGTGGTTGAGCAGGCGCTGATAATGGGTGATGACGATGAAGGAACGCTTGGGCGAACGCAGCGCGTTCACACCATCGGCCACGATGCGCAGCGCATCGATGTCCAGGCCGGAATCGGTCTCGTCGAGCACGGCAAGGCTGGGCTGCAGCAATGCCATCTGCAGGATCTCCATGCGCTTCTTCTCACCGCCGGAAAAGCCGACATTGAAGGCACGACGCAGCATTTCCTTCGCAATCTTAAGCTCATCGGCAGCGCTGTTCACCCGTTTGATGAAATCGGGCGTGGTGAGCTCGGCTTCGCCGCGCGCCTTACGCTGGGCGTTCAAGGCCGCCTTCAGGAAGGTCATGGTGGCGACGCCGGGAATTTCGAGCGGATACTGAAAGGCCAGGAAGACGCCGCGAGCCGCGCGCTCCTCGACCGGAACTTCGAGAATGTTCTCGCCGTCGAGCAGAATCTCACCCGCGGTGACCTCGTAATCCTCCTTGCCGGCCAGAATATAGGACAGTGTCGACTTGCCTGAGCCGTTCGGACCCATGATGGCCGCGACTTCGCCGTCTGCCACCTTGAGGCTCAGGCCCTGGATGATCGGCTTGCCGTCGATTTCGGCATGGAGGTTCTTGATTTCGAGCATCGTAAAGTTCCTAGAAATAGTAACGCCGGAGCGTGAAAAGACTGGCGCGCCGGATCAGCCGACGCTGCCTTCGAGGCTGATGGAGATGAGCTTCTGCGCTTCGACCGCGAATTCCATCGGCAGATGCTGCAGCACGTCCTTGACGAAGCCGTTGACGATCAGCGCCGTCGCCTCTTCGGCCGACAGGCCGCGCTGGAGGCAGTAGAACAGCTGGTCGTCCGAGATCTTCGAGGTGGTGGCCTCATGCTCGAACACCGCCGTCGAGTTCTTCGACTCGATATAGGGCACGGTATGCGCCCCGCAGTGCTCGCCGATCAGCAGCGAGTCGCAATTGGTGAAGTTGCGGGCGCCGGTTGCCTTGCGATGGGCCGAGACCAGGCCGCGATAGGTGTTGTTGGAGTGGCCGGCCGAAATGCCCTTGGAGATGATCCGGCTTTTGGTGTTCTTGCCCAGATGAATCATCTTGGTGCCGCTGTCGACCTGCTGGCGGCCATTCGATACTGCGATCGAGTAGAACTCGCCCTGGGAGCCTTCGCCGCGCAGGATGCAGGACGGATATTTCCAGGTGATGGCCGAACCGGTCTCGACCTGAGTCCACGAGATCTTCGAGCGCGCGCCGCGGCAATCGCCACGCTTGGTAACGAAATTGTAGATGCCGCCCTTGCCCTCGGAATCGCCCGGATACCAGTTCTGCACCGTGGAATATTTGATCTCGGCGTCATCGAGCGCGATCAGTTCGACCACGGCGGCATGGAGCTGGTTCTCGTCGCGACGGGGCGCCGTGCAGCCTTCGAGATAGGAGACATAGGCGCCCTTGTCGGCAATGATCAGGGTGCGCTCGAACTGGCCGGTCTTTTCCTCGTTGATACGGAAATAGGTCGACAGTTCCATCGGACAGCGCACGCCCGGCGGCACATAGACGAAGGAACCGTCCGAGAACACGGCCGAGTTGAGCGTCGCGTAGAAATTGTCGGTGGTCGGTACCACGGTACCAAGATACTTCCTCACCAGATCCGGATGCTCACGCAGCGCCTCGGAGATCGAGCAGAAGATCACGCCGGCCTTCTTCAATTCGTCCTTGAAGGTGGTGACGACGGAAACCGAGTCGAATACCGCGTCGACGGCGATGCGGTTGGCCGGCGCCACGCCCTCGAGGATCTCGACTTCGCGCAGGGGAATGCCGAGCTTCTCATAGGTCTTGAGAATGGCCGGATCGATTTCGTCGAGCGAAGTCAGCGCGGCGTTCTTCTTGGGTGCCGCGTAATAATAGAGATCCTGGAAATCGATCGGCGGATATTCCACGCGCGCCCAGGTCGGCTCCTGCATGGTGATCCAGCGCCTGTAGGCGTCGAGACGCCATTCGGTCATCCAATCCGGCTCGCCCTTCTTGGCCGAGATGTAGCGCACGATCTCTTCGGACAGGCCCTTGGGTGCAAGCTCCATCTCGATGTCCGTGACGAAGCCATATTTATACTGGTCGACGTCGATCGCCCGGACCTGTTCGACGGTTTCCTGGACTGCAGGCATGTTGGTCTCCTGGTGCCGCCCGAAAGCGACAAATTTTACAGATCGAACAGGGCTTTATGCGGCCCGATGCTTTCTGTCATGTAAGTTCTTGCGCAGCCTTTTCCAGGCCGCGATGAAAAACTCGATCTCTTGGACTGTGGTTTCCCGTCCCAGCGACACGCGCAAGGCGCAACCGGCCAGCGCCGGCGCCACGCCCATCGCGGTCAGCACATGGCTGACCTTCACCTTGCCCGATGAACAGGCAGATCCCGAGGAGACGGAAATACCCTCAAGATCCAATGCGATCAATGTCGTTTCCGCCGCCATCCCCGGCACGGCCACATTGAGCGTGTTGGGCAGGCGCGGTACTCCCTCGCCAAACACGACCACGTCCGGCGACGCTTCGCGCAACGCCGTCTCCAGCATCGAGCGCAGAGCAAGGCTTCTCTCGGCATAGGCCACAAGATCCCGTGCGGCGGCACGTGCCGCCGCGCCGAAACCGGCCAGCGCCGGCACGTTCTCGGTGCCGGCCCGCAGCCCCTTTTCCTGGCCACCGCCACGGATAAGGGGGTTAGGCTGATGCAGGCCAGCGCTACCCAAAACCAGAGCGCCAGCACCGAGCGGCCCGCCGAGCTTGTGGCTCGAAATCGTTAGAAGGTCGGCTCCAATCTCATTGATCAGACACGATATCTTCCCCGCTGCCTGCGCAGCGTCGCAATGAAACAGGCTGCCGGCCGCGTGAACGCGCGCTGCGATCTCCTCCACCGGCTGCACCACACCGGTTTCATTGTTGGCCAGCATCACCGAAACAAGACCGGTCTCTCCCCTCGCGCGCCATTCGTTCAACAGGGCATCAAGGGCATCGAGGTCGAGCACCCCGTTTCCATCCACTGGCAACAAGGCGATATCGGCATTCTGCGGATGGGCGCCATTGGTCACGCTGGCATGCTCCACGTTGGACACAGCCATGCGTCGAAGAGAGGGCTGACCGGGCCGCTGCCAGTCGAGATTGAGGGCCAGATTGTTGGCTTCGGTGGCGGAGGCGCAAAAAACCACGTTCTTGGCCAAGGCACCGATGAGATCGGCAACCTCATGCCGGGCCGACTCGACCAGCTTGCGTGCCGCACGGCCATCCGCGTGAACGGAAGACGGCGCACCGCAAAGCTCCAGTGCCGACAGCAAGGCGACGCGAGCCTCCTGCCGCAACGGCGTGGTTGCATTGTGGTCCAGATAGGTGCGCGACCTGGTCAAACCCCAAAAATCCGTTGTTCTACCGCTCCACCAATGCGGAAAAGCTTGCAAAACGCCCTGCTCTTCGTGTTAAGAAGCGCTACCCGAACGCGGGCTGGGTGCAATGCGTCCTTATCGGCGCATGGATCGGAGCGCATCGCGTAGCAGCGATGAGCTACTTTAGAATTATTCTAAGTCATTAGAATTATTCTAAAGTTCTACTCCTGCCGACCTCAGCCGTCAAGGCCAGTCATCGGAGCCGGAGCGCGGGTCCCGAGCAGGGTTTGAAAGTTCTAGCAGAATTTGATTGGCCGGAAGCCGTTCCGATCAACCAAATTCTGCTCTGGCACACGAAAAAGGCAACTCAATATATGCCCGAAGTTACGTTCACCGGCCCGGCAGGCCGCATCGAAGGCCGCTTCCAGCCGTCCAAGCAACGCGGAGCCCCCATTGCGATCGTCCTGCATCCGCATCCGCAGTTCGGCGGGACGATGAACAACAAGATCGTCTACGATCTGTTCTACGCCTTCGTGCAGCGGGGCTTTTCGGCCTTGCGCTTCAACTTCCGCGGCGTCGGCCGTAGCCAGGGCTCCTTCGACCATGGCGCGGGCGAACTCTCCGATGCAGCTTCCGCCCTCGACTGGGTCCAGGCGGTGACGCCGGAAGCCAAATCCTGCTGGATCGCCGGCGTCTCCTTCGGCGCCTGGATCGGCATGCAGCTCCTGATGCGCCGCCCGGAGATCGAGGGCTTCATCTCGGTGGCACCACCGGCCAACCGCTTCGACTTCTCCTTTCTCGCCCCCTGCCCGTCCTCCGGTCTGATCGTCCATGGCGACGCCGATCGCGTCGCGCCGCTCAAGGATGTCGAGACACTGGTCTCCAAGCTGAAGACGCAGAAGGGCATCGTCATCGAACAATCGGTCATTGCCGGCGCCAATCACTTCTTCGATAACAAGACGGACGAGTTGATCGCTTCCTGCTCGTCCTATCTCGACAAGCGCCTCGGGCTGAACGACATCGACGCGGCCTGATCCGCGTCGAAATCTTGGTTCCAGGCAACACAGCCAGCCCGCCTTCCATGGCGGGCTTTTTTGTTGGAGCACGACAATGTCCCTGATCATCCGCCGCGCCGAACCGGCCGATACCGCAACAGTGTTGGATCTGATCCGCGGCTTGGCGCTCTATGAGAAGCTCGAACACGAGGCGATCGCCACCGAAGCCGACATCGAGGCCAGTCTATTCGCCAGCAATCCTCGCGTCTTCTGCGAGATCGCGGAATGGCAGGGCGAGACGGCCGGCTTCGCCCTGTGGTTCTACAGTTACTCGACCTTCCTCGGCCGCCACGGCATCTATCTCGAAGATTTGTTCGTCCGTGATGCCTATCGCGGCCACGGCATTGGCCAGGCCCTGCTCGGCCATCTCGCCAAGCGTTGCGTCAGCGAGGAGTTAGGCCGCCTCGAATGGTCCGTGCTCGACTGGAACGAGCCTGCCATCGGCTTTTATGAAAGACAGGGCGCCGTGCTGCGCAAGGAATGGATCGGCTGCCGGTTGACGGGCGAAGCGCTGGAAGCGCTGGCTGACGCGCTCAATTGAAGCCGAATATTCAAGGCGCAAGTGTCCGAAAACACCCCTGGTAAGCTCCAATACGAGAGACTTTCCCGTCTTCCGTTAATGCTCCGCTAATTACCTGACCGCAGACAAAATATCCTTTGGTATTGGAAAATGAAAACCCATATCGATTATCTTCAGAACTCTGACGAAATCCTCTCGACAACAAGGCTCGTTTAACAGTCAAGAAGTCACTACCTGGCACAAATTCTCGCCTAATAGAGGCCTCGTATTCCCAACCGCTCATTGAAAAATTGGGCGTGCAGGAAACGACCCCAAAGAAAACACCTATAGCCGTTGTCAATAAACGATATTCGATACTGGCCATCGCCCGTGTCCCGGATGACAAATCATGACAAAGCATGCCGGTCCGAAGACCGGCACACACACCGGCGTCAATCGAAATCGGGCACCTGCCTGACAGCGCCCTTGGCGGCGCTGGTGGCCATGGCGGCGTAGGCGCGCAGCGCCGTGGTGACCTTGCGCTTGCGCGGTGCGGCCGGGCGCCAGGGCGCGGCTCCCTTGGCGGCGCGGCGACGCTCGAGCTCGGCTTCCGGCACCGCCAGCACGATGGTGCGGTTGGGAATGTCGATCTCGATGCGATCGCCCGGCTCGACGAGGCCGATAGTGCCGCCCTCTTCGGCTTCCGGAGAGGCATGTCCGATCGACAGGCCCGAAGTGCCGCCGGAGAAGCGCCCATCGGTGATCAAGGCGCAGGCCTTGCCCAGGCCCTTCGACTTCAGATAGCTGGTCGGATAGAGCATTTCCTGCATGCCCGGCCCGCCGCGCGGTCCCTCATAACGGATGACGACGACATCGCCGGCCTTGACCTTGCCATTGAGGATGCCGTCGACCGCCGCGTCCTGGCTTTCGAACACCACGGCCGGCCCGGCGAATTTCAGGATGGATTCGTCGACGCCGGCGGTTTTCACGATGCAGCCGTCGAGAGCGAGATTGCCCTTCAGCACGGCGAGGCCGCCATCCTTGGAATAGGCATGCTCGGCCGAGCGGATCACGCCCTTCTCGCGGTCGAGATCGACATCGTCCCAGCGCCGATCCTGGCTGAAGGCGACCTGGGTCGGCACGCCGCCCGGCGCGGCCTTGAAGAACTCGCGCACGCTCTCGCTCTTGGTGCGCACGACGTCCCAACGGTCCAAGGCTTCCGCCAGGCTGGCCGAATGCACGGTCGGCAGGTCGCGGTTGATCAGGCCGGCGCGGTCGAGCTCGCCGAGAATGCCCATGATGCCGCCGGCACGGTGAACGTCCTCCATATGAACGTGGCTGACGGCCGGGGCGACCTTGCAGAGCACCGGCACATGGCGCGACAGCCGGTCGATATCGTCCATGGTGAAGGCAATCTCGCCTTCATGGGCGGCAGCCAGAATATGCAGCACCGTGTTGGTCGAGCCACCCATGGCTATATCGAGCGTCATGGCATTCTCGAAAGCGCCGAAACTGGCGACCTGGCGCGGCAGCACGCTTTCGTCGTTCTGCTCATAGTAGCGACGCGCGAGATCGACAATGAGATGGCCTGCCTCGACGAAGAGACGTTTGCGGTCGGCATGGGTGGCCAGGGTCGAGCCGTTGCCGGGCAGCGACAGGCCAAGGGCTTCGGTGAGACAGTTCATCGAATTGGCGGTGAACATGCCCGAGCAGGAGCCGCAGGTCGGGCAGGCCGAGCGCTCGATTGCCTTCACATCCTCGTCGGAGACCTTGTCGTCGGCCGCAGCGACCATGGCGTCGACGAGATCGAGCGCCTTGGTCTTGCCGCCCAGGACGACCTTGCCGGCTTCCATCGGGCCACCCGACACGAAGACCGTGGGAATGTTGAGGCGCAGCGAGGCCATCAGCATGCCGGGCGTGATCTTGTCGCAATTGGAGATGCACACCATCGCGTCGGCGCAATGGGCATTGACCATATATTCGACGCTGTCGGCGATCAGTTCGCGCGAAGGCAGACTGTAAAGCATGCCGTCATGGCCCATGGCGATGCCGTCATCCACCGCGATGGTGTTGAACTCCTTGGCAACGCCGCCGGCCTGCTCGATCTCGCGCGCCACCAATTGGCCGAGGTCCTTGAGATGGACATGGCCGGGGACGAATTGGGTGAAGGAGTTGACGACCGCGATGATCGGCTTGCCGAAATCCCCGTCCTTCATGCCGGTGGCGCGCCAGAGGCCACGGGCACCGGCCATGTTGCGGCCATGGGTAGTGGTACGGGAACGATAGGCGGGCATCGGCGTCTCTGTGCGTTCGTTAAATCAGGCGGGGAAGCGATCGTATATGAGCCGCCGAACCGATAATGGCAAGCCGCAGTTCATGGACCGATGGAATTCCTGCTGGCTGCCATGGCGATCTGAGGAAGGGCTTCACGCTCCCCGGCCGAAATCATAGCTGGCAAAAGCTTCGGCATTGCGGGGCTTGCGAAAGATCTCCGGATGGGCAAGCGCCCGCCTGGCATCCTCATAGCCCGCAGCCCAGTGCTCCTCCATCATCAGGCGCGAGAAATCGTAATCCTTGCTGGCCCCTTCATATTTCTGGGCTCGATAGATCAGTTGCACCACGTTGCAACTCTTGCGCTCGACGGCCTTGCTCAGCAACCCGACGTCCTCCTCCAGGCCGAAATCCTCCGGCAGCTTTGCCAGGATACGCTTGAGGGCACCGCGCAGGCGCTGATAGTCGCGAGCACGGGTCGTGGCTGCACGGGTGCGGCTGGAATACTGGATCTCCTTTTGCCGGACCTCGACCTCGGCCATGTCCGTGGGAATGTCGCCGCGTGCGTTCCATAGATCGACCTGGAACGCGAGCGTATCGAGGTCCTGCCGCTCCAGGATCCATTGCAGCGGCGTGTTCGAGACCAATCCGCCATCCCAATAAAACTGCCCGTCGATCTCGATCGGGGGAAAGCCGGGCGGCAGCGCCCCGCTTGCCATGATATGTTCCGGCGTGAGGCGGGCGGTGCCGTTGCCATTGTCGAAATAGGCGAAGTTGCCGCTGGCGATGTTGACGGCGCCGACCGCAAAGCGGGTCTCGCCGCTGTTGAGCCGCTCGAAATCGATCAGCTCCAGCAAAGTCTGCTTCAAAGGCGCGGTGTCATAGAAGCTGGTGGCGCCGGCCGAGCCGGGCGGCATCAGGTAAGGCGGCGGAAAGCGAGGCTCGAAGAATTTCGGCGCCCCCTTCAGCAGAACCTGGCCGGCCTGGAACTGATTCACCAGCTTGTGCTGGCGGTCACCCTCCCGGGCGAACAGGCGGATCCATTCGAGGGCCGGCTCGAAGGGCGGATCGCTCACCATCTCCCAAAAGCGGCGCAATTGGGCGACACGCTTGCCGGGGGCATTGCCCGCGATAAGGGCCGCGTTGATGGCGCCGATGGAAATGCCGGCGATCCAGTTGGGCTGAACGCCCCCTTCTTCGAGAGCCTGGTAGGCGCCGGCCTGATAGGCCCCGAGCGCACCGCCGCCTTGCAGCAGCAGCGCGACACGCTCGAAACCGTTATGGCCTTCTTCCGGCTCCTCCGGCTTGCGGGTACGGCGTGTCTTGCTGCTGCTTCGGTCTGTAACGGTCACGGGGCAAGGTCCATTCTGTGGCTGCCAAGCCGCCTATCAGACCACCAGCACGATCACATGACAGACGGGCTTCTTGCCCCATACCCCGTTCACGGCCGAACGCACGGCGCGCTCGACCGCCAGTTCCACCGCGTCCGGATCACGCCGCTTCGGCTTGGGCAGGCTCTCGAGCACCTGCAGGGCCGCCTCGGCAATGACCTCGTCCATCAGGCGCCCATCGCCGATGCGCAGCGGCAGACCCGAAAACTTCACATCGGGCTCGTTGACGATCTCGCCCTTCTCCGACAGCGCCAGGGCGATCGAGACGGCGCCGGACCAGGACAGACGCCGCCGCTGGGGGATGGTTTCCTCCGCCGCATTGATCAGCACATCACCATCGAGGCAGATGCGGCCGGTCGGTGCCTCGTCCACCACCTGGGTGCCGCCCTCCCGCAACGCGATGATCTGGCCGTCACCGGCGGCAACGACCTCGGGCACCCCGAGCGAACGGGCAAGGTCAGCGTGCTCGGCGAGGTGCCAGGCCTCGCCATGGACGGGGATGGCGATCTTCGGCCGGGTCCATTGATACATGTCCGTGAGTTCGCCACGGCGGGGATGTCCGGAAACATGCACGAGTTGGTTGCGATCGGTCACGATTTCCGCGCCCTGCCGTACCAAGCCATTGATGATGTTGCCGACAGCCTTCTCATTGCCCGGAATGGTGCGCGAGGAGAAAATTACCGTATCGCCCTTGGCCAGGGTGACCTCGGGGTGTTCGCTGCGGGCGATACGCGCCAGCGCGGCGCGCGGTTCACCCTGACTGCCGGTCAGCACGGCCACCACCTTCTCGCGCGGCAGGAAGCCATAGCTTTCCGGGCTGAGGAAATCGGGAATGCCGTCGAGCAGGCCACATTCGCGTGCAACCTGGCAGACCCGTTCCATCGCCCGGCCGACAAGCACCACGCTGCGGTCATTCTGCATGGCGGCTTCGGCGATCGAGCGGATGCGCCCGACATTGGAGGCGAAGGTGGTCACCGCCACCCTGCCCTTCTTGGCGGCGATGATTTCCCCAAGGCTCTTGGCGACGTCACGCTCGGAAGGCGAGCGTCCCTCGCGGATCGCATTGGTGGAATCGCAGATCAGTGCCAGCACGCCCTCGTCGCCCAGCGCCTTCAGGCGTTCGGAATCGGTGCGGGGCGGGATCACCGGCGTCTCGTCGATCTTCCAGTCGCCGGTATGGATGACCATGCCCGCCGGCGTGCGGATGGCCAGCGCGTTCGATTCCGGAATGGAATGAGCGACATTGATCAATTCGATGTCGAACGGACCCAAGGTGAAGCGGGCCTGGGACGGGATGATGCGCACGTCGAGCTTGGGGGCATCCGGATCATGCAGGCGCTTGGCTTCCAGCAGGGCTGCCGTGAACCTGGTGGCGTAGATCGGCACCTGCAGCTTGGGCGCCAGGTGAATGAGCGCGCCGAAATGGTCCTCATGCGCATGGGTGATCACAATGCCAGTCAGGTTCTTGCGCTGGCCTTCGATAAAGCGCGTGTCGGGCATGACGAGATCGACGCCGGGCAAATTGTCATCGGCAAACGATACGCCGCAATCGACCATCAGCCATTGGCGTTTGTTGGCCGGTCCATAGCCATAGAGAGCCATGTTCATGCCGATCTCGCCGATGCCGCCCAGGGCGCAGAAGACAAGATCGGTGGTGTCGCGTGCCATATCAGGTTCCTTACGGGCGCGAACGCGCCACTGTTTCATAACCGGCTACAAGCGTGGCAACCGACATGTTCATGAATCGGATGAATTAAAGCGTTTTGCAGCTTGGCGGAATCGCCAAGAATCGCAAAAACGCGTCGAACCAGAGAGTTCGAGCAAAAGAGGGTTTCCGTCTACAGCATCGGACCCGATGTCGGAAGCGGGCCAGATGCAGCAGGTCGTTGTCGTCGCATCGTTTTCGCCGAAGACCGGCGCCCACCCTTCGGCACGATGCTCCGGACGCGCTTTGCTCAAGAAAGCAGGCCCGGAAAGAAGATCTCGCCTGCGGAAATTTCCCGACGCGCGCCGGAATCGTCCCGCAGGATCAGGACCCCTTCCGCATCCAAGGCCTCGAATACGCCGTCTATGTCACCAGAGGGCAGCCGCACCACGATCCTGCGCCCGAGACCTGCGGCACGTTCCAGCCATGCTTCCCGTATCGTCGCAAAGCCGAGGCCCCGCTGCCATTGCTCCAGGCGCCGGGCGAAGCCATCCGTCAAGGCAGCAAAGAAATTCACCACATTGACGGTCGCATCGGTCATGGCCAGATGCGTGGCAGGATAAGGCGTGCCATCCGGATGGCTGGCGATATTGACGCCGCAGCCGATGACCGCCGAAAAGCCGCCGCCGGCATGGGCACCTTCGACCAGGATGCCGGACACCTTGGCCCCGCCGATCAGTACGTCATTGGGCCATTTCAACGCCAGGGCCGGAGCCGCCCGAGGGGCCGTTGACAACACGGCATCACTCAGCGCCAGCGCGGCGACGAAGCACAGATCCGCCGCCCGCCTCGGTTCAGCCGGATCGACCAGCAGGAGCGAAGCATAAAGATTGCCTCTTGGCGAACTCCAGGGGCGGCCGCGCCGCCCCTTGCCTGCTACCTGCTCGCCGGCAGTCACCCACAGACGGTCCTGGCCACGTTCCAGCGCTTCGGCATTGGTTGAGCCAATGCTGTCGAAGTGTAGATGACGGAAGCCTGCCGCCTGTGCTCCTGCTCCGAGTTTCATCGCCTCAAAAGCATCAGCCCGCAGCCGCGACGAGGGCTGCGGCCGTCGCGGCCGGGCCGGTGATCAACGTCGGCCAGACGATGAAGAATACGGTCACGATGGTGGCGAGCACCAACACGGCACGCAGTGTCACCGGCATCGGCTCGAAGGCCTCGGCTGGCTCGTCGAAGAACATCAGCTTGATGACGCGCAGATAATAGAACGCGCCGACCACGCTGCAGAGCACGCCGAGGATCGCCAGAGGCCACAGTCCCTGATGCACGGCGGCGACAAAGACGTACCACTTGGCCCAGAAGCCAGAGAGCGGCGGGATGCCGGCCAGGGAGAACATCAGGGCCGCCAAGGCATAGGCCGTCAAGGTATCCGTCCGCGACAGGCCGGCAAGATCGCTGATGCTCTCGACATAGACGCCCTTGCGCTTCATCGACAGGATCACCGCGAAAGTGCCGAGGGTCATGGCAAGATAGAGCGCCAGATAGATCAGCACGCCCTGAACGCCCTCGGAAGTGCCCGCCGCCAGGCCGACCAGGGCAAAGCCCATATGGCCGATGGAGGAATAGGCCATCAGTCGCTTGATATTGCTCTGGCCGATGGCGGCGAAGGAACCAAGCGCCATCGAGGCGATCGCGATAAACACCACGATCTGCTGCCACTGCGCCAGCGCCGAGGGGAAAGACGTGATGATCACGCGGACCATCAAGCCCATGGCCGCGATCTTCGGCGCGCCGGCGAACAGCGTCGTCACAGGCGTGGGAGCGCCCTCATAGACGTCGGGCGTCCACATGTGGAAGGGCACGGCGGAAATCTTGAAGGCCAGCCCGGCAAGCAGGAAGACAATGCCGAAGACCAGACCGAGGCCGACATGCCCCTGCACGGCGGTGGCGATACCGGTGAACGACACCGTACCGGCAAAGCCGTAAATCAGCGAGGCGCCATAGAGCAGCATGCCCGAGGAAAGGGCGCCGAGGACGAAATATTTGAGGCCCGCTTCGGTCGACTTCAGATCGTCGCGATGGATCGAGGCAATCACATAGAGGGCGAGCGACTGCAGTTCGAGCCCGATATAGAGGGCAATGAGGTCGTTGGCCGAGAGCATCATCAACATGCCGGTGGTGGCCAGCAGGATCATCACCGGATATTCGAACTTCTCGATGCCTCTCGAGCGCAGGAAGTCGCCCGACATCAGGATGGCCGCCCCCGATCCGATCAGCACCAGGATCTTGGTGAAGCGCGCGAAGGCGTCGACGGTGAAGGACCCGTTGAAGGCCTTGCCGTCATGGCTGATTGCCACCAGCACCACGACCACCGCCAGCAGCAGCACCGAGAGCGTGGTGACGAGGCCGTAGCCGCGGGGCGCCGAGAAGACGCCGATCATCAACAATGCGATAGCGCCGAGAACCAGAACGATCTCCGGAAGCGCCGTTGCAATTTCAGAAGCAGACATGGCTCGCCTTCGGATCAGTTAAGCGCAACGCTGGCAGCTTTCGCCGCCTGGATGAGATGGGTGACGGCAGCCTCGCTCATGTTCAGGATCGGCTTGGGATAGACACCGAAATAGATCGTGAGGAGAACCAGGGGCGCCAGGATGATGAATTCCCGGCCCGTCAGGTCGGCGATGCCGGCCAGGCTCGGCTTCTCCAGCGCCCCATAGACGACCCGGCGATAGAGCCAGAGCGCATAGGCCGCCGACAGGATCACGCCCAGCGTGGCGAAGAAGGCCACCCAGGTGTTGGCCGAGAAGGCGCCCACCAGCGTGAGGAATTCGCCGACGAAGCCTGAGGTGCCGGGCAAGCCGACATTGGCCATGGTGAAGACCATCAGCGCCAGCGCATACCAGGGCATGCGATTGACCAAGCCGCCATAGGCCGCGATCTCGCGGGTATGCATGCGATCATAGACGACGCCGACGCAGAGGAAGAGCGCGCCCGAGACGATGCCATGCGAGATCATCTGGAAGATCGCCCCCTGCACGCCCTGCTCGTTCATCGAGAACAGGCCCATGGTGACGAAGCCCATATGGGCGACCGACGAATAGGCGATCAGCTTCTTGATGTCCTCCTGCATCAGCGCCACCAGGGAGGTGTAGACGATGGCGATGACGGAGAGGGTGAACACCAGCGGCGCGAAATATTCGGAGGCCGCGGGGAACATCGGCAGCGAGAAGCGGATGAAGCCGTAGCCACCCATCTTCAGAAGGATGCCGGCCAGGATCACCGAGCCCGCCGTCGGCGCTTCGACATGCGCGTCAGGCAGCCAGGTATGCACCGGCCACATCGGCATCTTCACCGCGAAGGAGGCAAAGAAGGCCAGCCATAGATAGGTCTGCATATGGGCCGGGAACTGGTGCTTGAGCAGCACGGCGATGTCCGAGGAGCCCGCGTTCCAATACATCGCCATGATGGCGATCAGCATCAGCACCGAGCCGAGCAGCGTGTAGAGGAAGAACTTAAAGCTGGCATAGATGCGCCGCTGCCCGCCCCAGACGCCGATGATCAGGAACATCGGGATCAGGCCGCCTTCGAAGAACAGGTAGAACAGCACGATGTCCTGCGCGCAGAACACGCCGATCATCAGCGTTTCCAGCACGAGGAAGGCGATCATGTATTCGCGCACGCGGTTCTGGATCGAACGCCAGGAGGCGAGGATGCAGAATGGCATCAGGAAGGTCGTCAGGATGACGAAGGGCAACGAGATGCCATCGACGCCCATGCGGTAGTTGATGGCGCCACCCGTGGTGCCGCCGAGCCAGTTGGTGTTCTCGACGAATTGGAAGCTGGTATTCGCCGGATCGAAGGCGAACAGCGGCAGCAACGAGACGACGAAGGTCGCGATGGTGGTCCACAGCGAGATGATGCGCGAATTGCGTTTCACGCCTTCGGGATCGCCCCGAAGCACGAGCATCAGCACCACCCCGACCAGTGGCAGAAAGGTCGTAACGGAAAGAACCGGCCAGGACATCAGTGCGTGCCTCCGAGCATGGACCAGGTGAACAAGGCCGCAATGCCGATCAGCATGGCGAAGGCATAGTGATAGAGATAGCCGGTCTGCAGCTTGACGACGCCGCGGGTGACGTCGACGACGCGGGCGGAAACACCATCCGGGCCGAGACCGTCGATGGTGGCGCCGTCGCCCTTCTTCCACAGGAAGCGGCCGAGCCACTTGGCCGGGCGAACGAAGGCCCAGTCATAGAGCTCGTCGAAATACCACTTGTTGAGCAGGAAGTTGTAGAGCAGCGGATTGCGTTCGGCGATCGCCGCCGGCACCGTCGGCTTGACGATGTACATGTAGTAGGCCGTCAGGAAGCCGATCAGCATCATGGTGAAGGGCGCCAGATGCACGAACGCCGGAACGTGCTCCATGCCCTCCAGGATCTTGGTGCCCTCGCCCAGCGAGACCGCCTCGCGCCAGAAATGCTCCAGCCCTTCCTCGGTGATGAAGGCATGGTGGAAGGCCATGCCGGCGATCACCGCGCCGACAGACAGCACCGCGAGGGGGATCATCATCGGCAGCGGCGATTCATGCGCATGATCATAGGTGTGCGCATCAGCCCTGGTCTGCCCGTGGAACGTCATGAAGATCAGGCGCCAGGAATAGAAGGAGGTCATCAGCGCGGCGACGATCGTCATCCAGAAGGCATAGAGCGGGATCAGGCGGCCGCTTTCGGCATAGCTGGCCCAGGCCGCCTCGATGACGGCATCCTTGGAATTGAAGCCGGCGAAGCCGATCTGGGTGAAGGGCAGGCCGACACCGGTGAGCGCCAGCGTGCCGATGATCATGGCCGCGTAGGTCCATGGAATCTTCGACTTGAGGCCGCCCATCTTGCGCATGTCCTGCTCGTGATGCATCGCCACGATCACCGAACCGGCACCGAGGAAGAGCAAGGCCTTGAAGAAGGCGTGCGTGAACAGGTGGAACACGCCGACATTGTAGGCGCCGACACCCAGAGCCACGAACATGTAGCCGAGCTGCGAACAGGTCGAATAGGCGATGACGCGCTTGATGTCGTTCTGGACGAGGCCCACGGTAGCGGCGAAGAAGGCCGTGGTAGCGCCGATAAAGGTGACGAAGGCCAGCGCATTAGGGGCATGCTGGAACAGGGGCGACAAGCGCGCCACCATCACGATGCCGGCCGTGACCATGGTCGCGGCGTGGATGAGCGCGGAGACCGGCGTCGGGCCTTCCATGGCGTCCGGCAGCCAGGTGTGCAGCAGGAACTGCGCCGACTTGCCCATGGCGCCCATGAACAGCAGGAAGCAGGCGACTTCCAGAGCCGGCAGGGTATAGCCGAGGAAGTGGATGGTGGTAGCAGCCTTGCCGGCGGCTTCCTTGAAGATACCCTCGAAGCCGACCTGCCCGAAGATGACGAACACCGCGAAGATGCCGAGCGAGAAGCCGAAGTCGCCGACGCGGTTGACCACGAAGGCCTTGATGGCGGCTGCATTGGCCGAGGGCTTCTTGTACCAGAAGCCGATCAGCAGATAGGAGGCCAGACCGACGCCTTCCCAACCGAAGAACATCTGCACCAGATTGTCGGAGGTCACCAGCATCAGCATGGCGAAGGTGAACAGCGACAGATAGGCGAAGAAGCGCGGCCGCGAGGGATCCTCTTCCATATAGCCGATGGAATAGAGGTGGACGAGCGAGGACACGGTGGTGACCACCACCAGCATGACCGCCGTCAGCGTATCGATGCGCAGGGCCCAGTCGATCTGCAGCTTGCCGACATGGATCCAGTCGAGCACCGGCACCGTGGTGGTGGCGCCGTTGAAGCCGACATTGATGAAGGCGACCCAGGACAAAATGCAGGACAGGAAGAGCAGGCCCGTCGTCAGATACTCGGCGAAGCGGATCTTGCCTGGGGAGTGGGGAGATTCCTCGACGGCGTGATGATCGTCATGACCATGGGCATCATGGCCATGGTCATCGTGTCCATGCGCAGCATGAGAGCCATGGCCGTGGTCGTCATGACCATGTCCGGAGGTCTCGGCGGCATCGGCCGGCGCCAGGCGCCAGGTCAGCATGTTGGCGATGCCGGCAATCAGGAAGCCGAGGAGCGGCAGGAAGACAATTGCGTTATACACGCCCTCAGCCCTTCATCACGTTGATATCTTCGACGGCGATCGAACCGCGGTTGCGGTAGAACGCCACCAGAATGGCCAGACCGATCGCAGCCTCGGCGGCGGCGACCGTCAGGATCAGCAGGGTGAAGACCTGGCCCGTAATGTCATGCAGCGCCGCGGAGAAGGCGACCATATTGATGTTCACCGCAAGCAGGATGAGTTCCACCGACATCAGGATGACGATGACGTTCTTGCGGTTGATGAAAATCCCAAGCACGCCGATGGTGAAGAGAACGGCGGCAACGGCGAGAAAATGGGAAAGATCGACGGCCATGTGTCAGATCCCCTGCCCTGGCTGAACTTTGACGACCTCGACCGACTGCGCCTTGGTGCGCGCCGATTGCAAGGCCGGATTCTGGCGCTTGACGCCTTCCTTGTGGCGCAGCGTCAGCACGATGGCGCCGATCATGGCCACCAGCAGCACCAGCCCGGCGCCTTGGAAGAAGAAGACATAGTGCGTGTAGAGCACGCGTCCGAGCGCCTCGGTGTTGGTGACGGAGGTGTCGATCTGCGTCTGCGGATTGACGACGATGCCGGGGGAGATCGCCCAGCCGACCACCACCATCAGGAGTTCGATCAGCACGATCAGGCCGACCAGGAAACCGATCGGCAGATATTGCAGGAAGCCCTGCCGCAATTCGGTGAAATCGACGTCAAGCATCATCACCACGAAGAGGAAGAGCACGGCGACGGCGCCGACATAGACCACGATCAGGATCAGCGCGAGGAACTCGGCCCCGGTGAGCATGAACAGGCCGGCCGCGTTGACGAAGGCCAGGATCAGATAGAGCACCGAATGCACAGGGTTGCGCGACAGGATGACCATCAAGGCCGATGCCACGCAAACAAAGGCGAACAGGTAGAAGAAGGCTGTCGCCACATTCATGTTCAAACCCCTCTCCGGCTCGTTTCCGTGCCGTCTAGTCTCAACCGCTTCAGCGTGGCTGAAGCACTACAAACAAACTCGGCCCCGCAGGTCCGCTCGGTGCCTAGCGATAAGGCGCGTCCTTGGCGATATTCTTGGCGATTTCCCGCTCCCAGCGGTCACCATTGGCCAGAAGACGATCCTTGTCATAGAACAGCTCTTCGCGCGTCTCGACGGCGAACTCGAAGTTCGGCCCCTCGACGATGGCATCCACCGGGCAGGCTTCCTGGCAGAAGCCGCAATAGATGCATTTGACCATGTCGATGTCGTAGCGGGTGGTCCGCCGCGTACCGTCATTGCCGCGCGGGCCGGCCTCGATGGTGATGGCCTGGGCCGGGCAGATCGCCTCGCACAATTTGCAGGCGATGCAGCGTTCCTCGCCGTTGGGATAACGGCGCAGGGCGTGCTCACCCCGGAAGCGCGGCGACAACCGTCCCTTTTCGAAAGGATAGTTCAGCGTCGCCTTCGGCTTGAAGAAATAGCGCATCGACAGGAAGAAGGCCGAAACGAATTCCTTCAGGAACAGGGCCTTGGCGGCCTGATCGAGACCGACACGCGGCCGGCTGGGATTGGCGGCGGTCATGGTGCCCATCCGGTGATCTGGAGGAAGCCAGCAACGATCACGACCATGGCGATCGACAGCGGCAGGAAGACTTTCCAGCCGAGACGCATCAGCTGGTCATAGCGGTAGCGCGGCACGAAAGCCTTTACCATCGCGAACATGAAGAATACGAAGGTCACCTTGACCAGGAACCAGATGAAGCCCGGGATCCAGGTGAAGGGCGGCAGATCGATCGGCGCGCTCCAGCCACCCATGAACAGGATGGTGGTCAGGGCGCACATGGTCATGATCGCCACATACTCGCCCAGCATGAACAGCAGGTAAGGCGTCGAGGCGTATTCGACCATGAAGCCGGCCACGAGTTCGGACTCGGCTTCGGCCAGGTCGAAGGGCGGCCGGTTCGTCTCGGCCAGGGCCGAGATGAAGAAGATGATGAACATCGGGAAGAGCGGCAGCCAGTACCAGTTCAGGAAGGTCAGCCAGGGCAGACCGATCAGGCTGGCGAGGCCGCGGCTCTGCTGAGCGTCGACGATGGCCGTCAGGTTCAGCGAACCGGCGCAAAGCAGCACGGTGATGATGACGAAGCCGATGGAGACTTCATAGGACACCATCTGGGCGGCGGCGCGCAGGGCTGACAGGAAGGGATATTTCGAGTTCGAGGCCCAGCCCGCCATGATGGTGCCGTAGACGCCGAGCGAGGAGATGGCGAAAACGTAGAGGACGCCGACATTGATGTCGGCGATCATGGTGCCGGCCGCCACCGGCAGCACCGCCCAGCCCGCCAGAGCGAGCACACAGGTCACGAAGGGGGCAAGCAGGAAGACGCCCTTGTTGGCGCCTGCCGGGATCACCGGCTCCTTGAGCACGAATTTGAGCAGGTCGGCGAAGGACTGGAACAGCCCCCACGGACCCACCACGTTGGGCCCGCGTCGCAGCTGCACGGCCGCCCAGACCTTGCGGTCGGCCAGCAGATAATAGGCGATGAAGACAAGCAGGCAGACCAGCAGCACCAGGCTTTGCACCAGCGGCAGGCCGACCTTCCAGAGCAGTGTTTCCCAGATCGTCATGGCCCGTCCTTATTCCGCCGCCAGCGGCAGCGCGCCGGAGGCGAGCTGCGAACACTGCGCCATCACGGCCGAAGCGCGCGCGATGGGGTTGGTCAAATAGAAATCGCTGATCGCTGCCGCGAAGGCCGACTTGTCGACGTCTCCCCCAAGTCCCGCCAGGGCCGTCACGCCGGAGGCATCGCCGGCGGCGACTTCGCCGATCCGGCCGAGATGGGGAATGGCCGCGAACAAGGTCTTGCGCAAGGCATCGAGCGAGTCGTAGCCGAGTTTGGCGCCGAGCGCTTCAGAGAGCGCCCGCAGGATCGCCCAGTCCTCGCGCGCCTCACCCGGCGGGAACGCCGCGCGGTTGGCAAGCTGGACCCGCCCTTCGGTGTTGACGAACAGGCCCGAGCGCTCCGGATAGGCTGCCGCCGGCAGGATCACATCGGCACGATGCGCGCCGCGGTCGCCATGGCTGCCCTGATAGACCACGAAGGCGCCCGGTTCGATGGTGACCTCGTCGGCGCCGAGCAGGAAGAGCACGTCGAGTGCCCCGTCCTTAGCCATGCCGGCTGCATCGAGACCGCCCTCCCCCGGCACGAAGCCGACATCGAGCGCTCCCACGCGCGAGGCTGCATTGTGCAGCACGCCGAAGCCGTTCCAGCCGTCCTTGACCACGCCGAGGGCCTGGGCTGCCTTGGCGGCCAGCGAAAGCAGGGCCGCACCGTCGGCGCGCGCATAGACGCCGCCGCCCACGATGATGACGGGCTTGGCCGCCCCCTTCAGCAGGTCGGCGAACGAGCCCTTGCTGGCAGCCAGCTCGGCCAGGGTATCGGGGCCGGCTCCGACATAATCATAGCCATAGGTCAGATCGGCCTGTTCACCGATCAGGCCAACCTTGACGCCGCGCAACCAACGCTTGCGGATGCGGGCATTGAGGACCGACGCTTCCTTGCGCGGATTGGTGCCGACCAACAGGATCGCGTCCGCCTCTTCGAGACCAGCGATCGTCGGGTTGAAAAGGTAGCTGGTCCGGCCCAAAGCGGGATCGATCTTGGCGCCGTCCTGGCGGGCATCGAGGTTCTTGGAACCGAGCTTGCCGATGAGATCCTTCAACGCGAACAGCTCTTCCACCGCGGCGAGATCGCCGGCGATGGCGCCGATGCGCTCAGGCTTGGCTGCCTTCACCTTGGTCGCGATGGCGGCAAAGGCCTCCTGCCAACTCACAGGCTTCAGGCGACCGTCGACACGCAGATAGGGTCGGTCGAGGCGCTGGGTGCGCAGGCCGTCCCAGATGAAGCGGGTCTTGTCGGAGATCCACTCCTCGTTCACCAGTTCATTGGTCCGCGGCACAATGCGCAGCACTTCCCGCCCGCGCGCATCGATGCGGATGGCGGAGCCCACCGCATCCATCACGTCGACGGATTCGGTCTTGGAAAGCTCCCAGGGACGGGCATGGAATTCATAGGGCTTGGAGGTCAGGGCGCCGACCGGGCAGAGATCGATGACATTGCCCTGCAGTTCGGAACTCATCGCCTTTTCGAGATAGGTGGTGATCTCCATATCTTCGCCACGGCCGATGGCGCCGAGTTCGGAGACGCCGGCCACCTCAGTGGTAAAGCGGACGCAACGCGTGCAATGGATGCAGCGGTTCATCACCGTCTTGACCAGCGGGCCGATATACTTGTCCTCGACCGCACGCTTGTTCTCGGCATAGCGGTTCTTGTCGACGCCGTAGGCCATGGCCTGGTCCTGCAGGTCGCACTCACCGCCCTGATCGCAGATCGGGCAGTCCAGCGGATGGTTGATGAGCAGGAACTCCATCACCCCTTCGCGAGCCTTCTTGACCATAGGGCTCTTGGTGAGCACCACCGGCGGCTCGCCGTTCGGGCCAGGACGGAGGTCTCGTACCGCCATGGCGCAGGAGGCCGTGGGCTTGGGCGGACCGCCCTTCACCTCGACCAGACACATGCGGCAATTGCCGGCAATCGACAGGCGCTCGTGGAAGCAGAAACGCGGGATCTCTGCACCCGCGACCTCACAGGCCTGGAGGAGTGTGTACTCCGCCGGGACCTCGATTTCCTGTCCGTCGACGATCAACTTGGCCATGGATAACCTTGACGATCAGGCCTGGAATGCAAGACGCAGTCCAGACTCTTTCCAAACTCGACTTCGCAAAATTCAGTGCCGCGATCAACATCGCGAAACGAAAATTCAGCGCTGTGACAGGCCGGAAACGGGAGACGATCCCGGCCCAAGGTGTGTTGCGATTTGGTGGAGTCACCAAGAATCGCAAAACGCGTTCGATCAACGAGCCAGAGCAAAGTGCGTTTTCGCTAAAACGCGTTTTGCCTTGGTAGATTGTAACCGGCGGAAGCCGGCCTGTTATTCCGCCGCCTGCAGGACAGGATCGGAATGGGGGTTGGCGGCATACTGATCGATGCGCGCTTCGATCTCATGACGGAAATGGGTGATCAGGCCCTGGATGGGCCAGGCCGCCGCATCGCCGAGCGCACAGATCGTATGCCCTTCGACCTGCTTGGTGACGTCGAGCAGCATGTCGATCTCGCGCTTCTGGGCGCGGCCATCGGCCATGCGGGTGAGCACGCGCCACATCCAGCCCGTGCCCTCGCGGCAAGGGGTGCACTGGCCGCAGCTCTCATGCTTGTAGAAATAGGCAAGCCGCGCGATCGTCCGCACGACGTCGGTGGACTTGTCCATCACGATGACTGCGGCGGTGCCGAGGCCAGAGCGCAGCTTCGACAGCGAGTCGAAGTCCATCGGCGTGTCGATGATCTGCTCGGCCGGCACCATGCGCACCGACGAACCACCCGGGATCACGGCCTTCAGATTGTCCCAGCCGCCACGGATGCCGCCGCAATGGCGCTCGATCAGTTCGCGGAACGGAATGCCCATCGCCTCTTCGACGTTACAGGGCTTGTTCACATGCCCCGACACGCAAAAGAGCTTGGTGCCGACATTGTTGGGATTGCCGATGCCAGCGAACCAGCCTGCGCCGCGGCGCAGGATCGTCGGGGCGACGGCAATCGACTCGACATTGTTCACCGTGGTCGGGCAGCCATAGAGGCCCATATTCGCCGGGAAGGGCGGCTTCATGCGCGGCATGCCCTTCTTGCCTTCGAGGCTTTCGAGCAGCGCGGTCTCTTCGCCGCAGATATAGGCGCCGGCACCGTGATGAACGTAGAGGTCGAAATCCCAGCCGTTCTTGTTGTTCTTGCCGATCAGGCCGGCCTCATAGGCCTCGTCCACGGCGCGCTGCAGAGCCTCGCGCTCGCGGATATATTCGCCGCGAATATAGATGTAGCAGGCATGCGCATTCATGGCGAAGGAGGCGATCAGGCAGCCTTCGACCAGATGCTGCGGATCATGCCGCATGATCTCGCGGTCCTTGCAGGTGCCGGGCTCGGACTCGTCGGCATTGACGACGAGATAGTTCGGCCGTCCATCGGACTTCTTGGGCATGAACGACCATTTCAGGCCGGTCGGAAAGCCTGCGCCGCCGCGGCCCCTGAGCCCCGAGGCCTTCATCTCGTTGATGATCCAGTCCTGCCCCATCTCGAGGATTTGCTTGGTGCCATCCCACGAGCCACGCTTGATGGCCGCCTGCAGTCCGGGCGACTGGAGGCCGTAGAGATTGGTGAAGATGCGGTCGCGATCAGCAAGCATGGCGGATCCGGATATCTGAGAACGGGGATCGTCCTGTCGCCGATGCAAGGCTTGCGGCAGAACACGTCGTCGGAAAGGAGCCGGTCATCCCAGCCCCTGCCCTGTTAAAAGTCACGATTTGGCCGGCGCCGCCGCGGCGGCCTCGGCCGCCGCTGCCTTGGCAGCTTCCAGCTTGGTCTTTTCCTCGGCCAGGCGTTGCTTCCAGGAACCGATCATCGAGCCGTCATAGAGCGACGGGTCTGTCAGGGTCTGGGCGCCGCCTTCCGGCTCGGACGAGAAGCGGCCATTCTGCGGCCCGGGCTTCACTTCCTTGCCGGCGGCAAGATCGTCGATGATGCGTTCCATGATCTCGGGGGTGAGATCCTCGTAGAAATCGGCATTGATCTGCACCATTGGTGCATTGCAGCAGGCGCCCAGGCATTCGACCTCGAGCCAAGAGAACTTGCCGTCATCCGTCACATGACGCTCGGGACCGATGCGCTTCTTGACCACGTCCCGGATGGCTCCGGCGCCACGCAATTGGCAGGGCGTCGTGCCGCAGAGCTGGATGAAATGTTTGCCGACCGGCTCCAGCGCGAACATGGTGTAGAAGGTCGCGACTTCCAGAACGCGGATCTTGGGCATGTCGAGACGGGCTGCGACCACCTCGATCGCCGCCTGGGATACCCAGCCACCGGCCTGCTCCTGCGCCTTCCACAACAGCGGAATCACCGCCGAAGCCTGGCGGCCGGGCGGATATTTGGCGATCTGCTTGTCCACCCACGCCTCGTTTTCGGGCGTGAAGGCAAAGCTTGCCGGCTGGAGTTCCTGGGGCGCGAGCCTGCGGACGGACATGCGCATTCCTCTTTAACTGCTAGAGCAAAGCGCGTTTTGGCAAACGCCCTTCTACTCTCACTTCTGGTTTCGACGCGTCTTTGCGATTCGTGGTGATCCCCTCAAATCACAAGACGCTTTTGCAGCCGGTTCAAGGCCGGCAGCAACCTAAGAAATCAACGATCGACTTCGCCGAACACGATGTCGAGAGAACCCAGAATGGCGGAGACGTCGGCCAGCATGTAGCCACGGCACAGCCAGTCCATCGACTGTAGATGCGCAAACCCTGGTGCGCGGATCTTGCAGCGATAGGGCTTGTTGCCGCCGTCGGAGACTAGATAGACGCCAAATTCGCCCTTGGGCGCTTCGACGGCCGCGTAAACCTCGCCGGCAGGCACGTGATAGCCCTCGGTGTAGAGCTTGAAATGATGGATGAGCGCTTCCATCGAGCGCTTCATCTCGCCGCGCTTGGGTGGCACGACCTTGTTGTCGGCGGCAGAAACCGGCCCGCTCGTCGTACGCAAAAGCGCGCAGCATTGCTTCATGATGCGGACCGACTGGCGCATCTCTTCCATGCGGATGCAGTAGCGATCGTAATTGTCGCCGTTCTTGCCGATCGGAATGTCGAAATCGAGCTCGGAATAGCATTCATAGGGTTGCGACTTGCGCAGATCCCAGGCGGCGCCCGAGCCACGCACCATCACACCCGAATAGCCCCATGCCCAGGCGTCATCCAAAGCGATGATGCCGATATCGACATTACGCTGCTTGAAGATGCGGTTGTCGGTGAGCAGCCCCTCAAGGTCGTCGCAAACCTTGAGGAAGGGATCGCAGAAGGCCTCGATGTCGTCGATCAGTTCCGGCGGCAGGTCCTGGTGGACGCCGCCCGCGCGGAAATAGGCGGCATGCATGCGGCTGCCCGAGGCACGCTCGTAAAAGATCATCAGCTTCTCGCGCTCTTCGAAGCCCCACAGTGGCGGGGTCAGCGCACCACAATCCATGGCTTGCGTAGTGACGTTGAGCAGATGCGAGAGGATGCGGCCGATCTCGGAATAAAGGACGCGGACAAGCTGGCCACGCCTGGGCACTTCCAAGCCAAGCAGGCGTTCGATGGCCAGGCAATAGGCATGCTCCTGATTCATCGGCGCGACGTAATCGAGCCGATCGAAATAGGGAATGGCCTGCATGAAGGTCTTGGCTTCGATCAACTTCTCGGTACCGCGATGCAGCAGGCCGATATGGGGATCGACACGCTCGACCACCTCGCCGTCCAGCTCCATGACCAGACGCAACACGCCGTGCGCCGCCGGATGCTGCGGGCCGAAATTGATCGCGAAATTGCGCAGATGCGGTTGGTCGTTCATGTCGTTTCCAAACTTTCCGAGTTGGCCAGCTTGTTCGGAGCCATTTCGAGAGTCTTGCTAGTCCTGATCCGGCGCGCGGGAACGCGTCAGCTCGCCTTCGCCTTCTCGTCGCCGGGCAGCACGTAATCGGTGCCTTCCCATGGCGACAGGAAATCGAAGTTGCGGAATTCCTGGTTGAGCCTGACGGGCTCGTAGACCACGCGCTTGGCTTCGTCGTCCCAGCGCACCTCGACAAACCCGGTCATCGGGAAGTCCTTGCGCAGGGGGTGGCCGTCAAAGCCGTAGTCGGTCAGGAGCCGGCGCAGGTCGGGATGGCCGGTGAACAGGATGCCGTAGAGATCGTAGGCTTCGCGCTCGAACCAGAGCACGCCGGGGAACAGCTCGATAGCCGAGGGCACCGGGGTCGCCTCGTCCGTCTCCAGCTTCACGCGAATGCGCACGTTCTTGGTCGGCGAAAGCAGATGATAGACCACATCGAAGCGCTTCTCGCGAGCCGGATAGTCGGCTCCACAAACATCGATGATCGACACGAAGCGCGAGCCGGCATCATCACGCAGATGCTTGAGAACAGCCAGGATGTTGTCTGCATCCGTGCTGACGGTCAGTTCGCCGAAGGCGTGGACCAGGCCAGACACGGCTTGCGGAAAGGCAACTTGAAGCGCCTCGCCGATCTCCTGCAGGGTTTGCGAATTTGCCATGTCAGCTCCGCTCAACGCTCGATAGTGCCGGTACGGCGGATCTTCTTCTGCAGCAGCAGCACGCCATAGAGCAGCGCTTCCGCAGTGGGCGGGCAGCCGGGCACGTAGATGTCAACGGGCACGATGCGATCGCAGCCACGCACGACCGCATAAGAGTAGTGGTAGTAGCCCCCGCCATTGGCGCAGGAACCCATCGAGATCACGTAACGCGGCTCTGGCATCTGGTCATAGACCTTGCGCAGGGCCGGCGCCATCTTGTTGGTCAGGGTGCCCGCCACGATCATCACGTCGGACTGCCGAGGCGAGGCGCGCGGCGCGAAGCCGAAGCGCTCGACGTCGTAACGGGGCATCGAGACCTGCATCATCTCGACCGCGCAGCAGGCAAGGCCGAAGGTCATCCACATCAGCGAGCCGGTGCGGGCCCAGTTGATCAGGTTGTCGGCCGAGGTGACGAGGAAGCCGCGATCGGCCAGCTCAGCGTTGATGTCCACGAAAAATGGATCGGTCGAACCGACCGGCTTGCCGGTGTTCGGGTCGATGATGCCCTTGGGCGCCGGCGCCACCAGCGTGCCGCCGGCTGTGTCCAGGTTCAATCCCATTCGAGCGCGCCCTTCTTCCACTCATAAACGAAGCCGATGGTCAGCACGGCCAGGAAAATCATCATCGAGGTGAAGCCGAACAGGCCAACCTCCTTGAAACTGATCGCCCAGGGGAACAGGAATGCCACTTCGAGGTCGAAGATGATGAACAGGATCGACACCAGATAGAAGCGCACGTCGAACTTCATGCGCGCGTCGTCGAAGGCGTTGAACCCGCACTCATAGGCGGAAAGTTTTTCCGGGTCCGGGCGCTGATACGCCACGAGGAAGGGCGCCACCAGAAGCGCCAGGCCAATGACGGCCGAGACCCCGATGAAGATGATAAGCGGCAGATAGCCGGCGAGAAGGTTGTCCATCAGCACGAACCCTAAAGCGGCTTGCGATTTGGTGGGCTCACCAGGAATCGCAAAGACGCGTCGAGACAAAGAGTTGGAGCAATGCGGCGTTTTCGCTGAGACGCACGTTGCTCCAGCTGTGATCGACCGGGAGCGCTTGAACTCGGGGCCACCACGTTTGGACGATACGAGTATGGGCGCGCTTCGACAGCGGCACTCACACCGGTCATCCCTCTACAGCGCTTTGGAAAACCACCATCATGCTGCGTCGTGAACGACCTGCAGCGAGCCTTAAACCACGGCTATGGGAGGCGCAAGCTTGGAAGCGTTCCAGCCAAGAGATTCCTACCGCACTGCGGCAGAATATCGGGCGATTCTGGCATGATCTTGGCGCATAGCCGATATGAGTTGCAAGGAGCCATATGCCTGCAACCGACCGCCTTGCGTATTGTCGGGCTGAAAATGCAAAAGCCAGCCCGAAGGCTGGCTTTTTGTCACAAATGGCGAGAGAGACGGGACTTGAACCCGCGACCTTCGGCGTGACAGGCCGACGCTCTAACCAACTGAGCTACTCCCCCGTCTCCGCCAGCGGCGGCGAACCGTGCTGGCGTGGCGCGGTGATTAGAGGGCCACCCGCGCAGTGTCAAGCGACATTTCGCAACGCACTGCAAATTCAGTTCGCAATGCGCGCCAGCCGAAAGCGCTTGATGTCCTCCGGCGTCAGAATCCGGATGCTTCCGACGCCATATCGCTCCGCGAGATCGATCAAAGCGGGGTTCACGCCCATTCTTTTTGAGTAGTCGCGCAGCATCTGCGTCACTTCCGGGAATCGCCTCGTGCTGCGCAGGACCGAGAGCGGATCGCTGCCGGAACTGTTGGGCAGATATTCGCGATGCACGCCGACTCGCGATCCGGCCGTGACGAATCGCTTATTGCCGCCCATCAGCGCATAGACACAGGCCGACATGCAGGAGCCGTTGACCGCAATTGTCTGCCCGCCCAGCGTGATCACGCGTCCAACGAACACGCTCGTGCGCAATTTCCGCAGCACATGGCCCAGATTGACGCCTTCGACCAGATGGCCACCGGGCGAATCGATGATCAGCACATTGCTGGTGCCGAGTTTCGAGGCCTGTTGAGCGAAGGCGATGAAACGCTGCACCGTGCCGCTCGTCATCTCGCCATTGGCGACCATCAGGCTGGGACAGCGCTTGCCGCATTTGGAGCCGAAGGACAGGCTCACCACCTTGAAGTCCATGGCGGCGGCGGATGCCGACTGCGACAGGGCGGCCCAGCATAGCCCCATCGCAAGTGCCCCCAACCCGATGGCACGCAACAAAGAACCAATCATTATGTCTGCTTTTCCTTGGAGCAAAGCGCGTTTGGACGGAAACGTTTGTTTGCTCTCACTCTGTAGGTCCTACGCGTCTTTGCGTTTCCTGGCGATTCCGCCAAATCGCAAAACGCCATAGCCTAGCGGATCGGACTCTATTCGATATCGGCGACCGGTGCCCGCACGACCCCTGCCGTTTCCAGCGCCCAGGCAGCCCGCAAGGCCAGATCCTCCCGCCAGGCGGGAGCGATGATCTGAACGCCAATCGGGAGTCTCTCGCCCTCGCTCCAGAGCGGCACCGTAACCACGGGCAATCCAATAAAGGAAATTGGTTGGGTAAACAGCCCGAGATTCGCACGAAGCGGCATAGTCTGGTCACCGATCTCGATAGTGGTCGCATCGATTCTGGGGGCTCGGCAGGGCGTGGCCGGTGCCAGGATCAGGTCGATTCGTTCGAAGATGCGATGCATCTCCGCTTGGAACCAATGCCGAAAGTGATGCGCCGCTGTTACCCAGGTCGCTGGCACCATGTTGCCCGCGATCAAGCGGTCCCGCACGGCCGGCGCAAAATCCTTGGCACGCACGCGCAGCCTTTCGCGATGCAGTCCTCCACTCTCGGTAATGGTGATCAGGAAGGCGGCAGCGCGGGCTATCGCTGCCTGGGGGATCTCGACGGTCTCGCTGGCGTCGAGTGCTTTGGCGCAGCGCCGTACGGCCTCGATAGCATCGCGATTGCCTTCTGGATGAAAGTAACCGTCGGCCACGGCGATACGCAGCCCCTCGATCCCCCGGCCGAGTTCGAACAGGGCCGGCTGCGCCGGGCGTTGAGCACAGCTTGGATCGTCGGGATCGGGCCCCTGCATGGCATCATAGGCGAAGGCGAGGTCGCGGGCCGAGCGTGCCAGCGGGCCCATGTGATCGAGGCTGGCGACGAAAGGAAAACTGCGTGCGCGGCTAAGTCGACCATAGGTCGGCTTCAGGCTGAACAGCCCACACAGAGAGGCCGGCACACGGATCGCTCCATTGGTGTCGCTGCCCAGGGCCAGGGGTACGAAGCCTGCCGCCACCGCGCTGGCCGGGCCGCTGGAGGATCCGCCGGCCAGATGATCGAGTGCGTGGGGATTTCGGGAAGGCGCCCCATGCGGGTTCTGGCCGGTAAAATCATAGGCGTATTCGCTCATGTTGAGCGCGCCCACGCAGATCGCCCCCTGCCCTTCCAGGCGCTCGATCAGCGTCGCATCCCGGGTGGCCGGCCGATTGTCCCGGTTGATCCTGGAACCCGCGAGTGTGACGAGCCCGGCGATGTCGTAGAGGTTCTTCACGGCGAAGGGGACGCCGGCCAGGGCCCCGACCGGCTTGCCGGCGGAATGGCGGGCATCGATGGCATCGGCCCGTGACAGTGCGCGCTCAGTGAGCACAGCGGTAAAGGCCCCCACTTTGCCATCCAGGCGTTCGATTCGCGCGAGGCTGTGTTCGATCGCCGCGCGGGCAGTGAAGCGGCCGCTGCGGATGCCGGAGGAGATTTCCAGAACGCCCAGTTGCGGCGAGCAGCCCTGATCGAGCAGGCTTGTCATGCTTCGAAAACCGCAGCGGGCTGATTGCTGTCCTCGATCGGGAAAGACAGCACCAGTTGCGCCAATTCGGCAGTCAATTTCAGATTGGCGGCGACGCCTTCACGAAAATCAGGATCGACTTCGATTCCGATCATCGGTGCCATCGCATCGATGACCGCCTGCGCATCGAATTCGGGTTTGTCGCTCATCGCATCGCCCCTCGAGAAGGATGTAGGCGGACTGTCCCTCCTTCATCTCGCGAAGACAAGCCAAATGATAGGGCATCACCGAAGTTTGCGCAGGCGACGCCTCTCCATATGCTTGGCCAGGCGAAGAAACCGGAAATAGGCATAGTTCGTCGCCGTCGCGATGCCGTAGAGGCCGCGTACGAAATGACGGCGTACAATATAGGCCTTCAGGAAGTTGAGGGGGAACTCGGTCAGAATCCGCCAACTGCCGAGTGTCTTTCCTCTCTTGTCGAGATCTTCGGCCTGTTGCTCGGTATAGGCATTCAACTTGGCAATTTCGTCGCCGAGCGAGCGAATCGAATAATGATGAATGCGCCCCTTGAGCCGTGCGATTCTCGGCTGATCGTTGAAATGCACGCGATCGTGCACGGTCGAATCGGCATAGCGGCCGCGATCGAATCGATAGAGCCGCACCGGCGCCAACGTGTATCCCCAGCGATGAGGCTCCCTTTCCCCCGGAAAGACCTCCGCGATGTTGATCTCGTACCCATCGGCCTGAGGGCCGCTGCCCGAGAACAGGGTGCGGATCTCGGCCGCAAGCTGCGAGGACACAACCTCGTCCGCGTCGATATTGAGGATCCAGTTGTGGCGGCATTGCGTTTCGGCGAAGCGCTTTTGCGGACCATAGCCGGGCCAGGCATTGTGGATCACCTTGGCGCCGAGCTTCTCGGCGATCGCCTGCGTGCCGTCGGTCGATCCTGAATCGACCACGACGAGATCATCCGTCAGGGCGCGCACCGCTTCAATCGTCGCGCCGATGCGATCGGCCTCGTTGAAGGCGATGATGAAGACGGACAATGGCGGCGGGCCCGGCAGCCCGGATGGTGATGCGGGTGGCGACATGGCGGTGATCTAATCGATGCCTCGAAAAATGACCAGCCCGTCGACCGGAACCCCGGGATTTTGTCCATCCCGACGTTGCGGCATCCGCCTAATGGCCAAGAGCAGCGCTCATCTTGCTGTGGTATTATTCATCGCGCACAAGGTATGGTTGTAACGAAAGATCCCGCAAGGACGAAGATGTCATCGTCGCCGGCTTGGGTTCCCGGCGCAGGCGTCATGCAAGCCTTCGCTCTCGTCTCGTGATCGAGCCAGTTCAGGCGTCGCCAATTTCACGGTTCAAGTCGCAGATCGCTGTCACCCGGCAGTGATGCCTCATGCCTGCCTCGAAACGAAACACGCAAGGACCGCATCGCCGAGGGAATCCGATTGGAATGCCGACGACGGCCGCATCCAACGACAGGAGAGCAGCGATGGCCGTACAGAATAGAACGATAGACCCCGACAAGCTCAACGCCTTCATGGGCAAGATGCTCGGCGATGTCGGCGCCGCGATAAATGCGTCGCTGCTCCTCATCGGCGACAAGCTCGGCCTCTACAAGGCCCTCGCAGAGGCCGGGCCGATGACATCTCAGGAACTCGCCGAGAAGACCGGGACCTCCGAGCGTTACATACGCGAATGGCTCGCCGCGCAAGCCGCATCCGACTATGTGGACTATGATCCCGGGACCGGCCGCTTTTCCATGCAGCCGGAGCAGGCCGCGGTCTTTGCCGATGAAGACAGCCCCGTCTTTCTGGGTGCTGTCGGCGATCTTGTCGCCGCGACCTTGCGAGACGAACCGGCCATCTCCGATGCGTTCCGGACTGGCAAGGGGGTCGGCTGGGACAAGCGGAACAAATGCCTGTTCTGCGGCACGGCCCGTTTTTTCCGCACCGCCTATCGCCACCATCTCGTGCAGGAATGGCTGCCCGCCTTGGACGGCGTGGTTGAAAAACTGGAGCAAGGCGCGAGCGTTGCCGATATCGGCTGCGGACACGGCGTCTCGACCATGATCATGGCTCGCGCCTTCCCCAATTCGCGCTTCCACGGCTTCGACTATCACCCCGGCTCGATCGAAGACGCCAGAAGTGCCGCCGCAGCCGCGGGAATGGCCGACCGCGTCACCTTTGAGGTGAGCACGGCCAAGACGGTGCCGGCGCACGGCTACGATCTCGTCTGTTTCTTCGATTGCCTGCACGACATGGGTGATCCTGTCGGAGCCTTGCGCCACGTCAGGACGACGATGGCCCCTGAAGGCACCTGCATGCTGGTGGAACCCTTCGCCAATGACAGGCTCGAGGACAATTTCAATCCGGTCGGGCGTATCTACTACGCCGCTTCCACCGTGATCTGCACGCCGGCCTCACTCGACCAGGAAGTCGGCCTGGCGCTCGGCGCGCAAGCCGGGGAGGCTCGGCTGCGCAAGGTGGCGGCGGAAGCCGGTTTCACCCGCTTCCGCCGTGCAACGGAAACACCGTTCAATCTCATCCTCGAAGCGAGGCCGTAACCAGAGCGGGATGAAGCCGGCCGGCCGTTCAGGCCGGCAGCATCTTGCGGTACTGGATGAAGCCCGATCGGGATGCTACCTGGTCATAGACGGCTTGCGCTTCCACATTGGTTTCGTGCGTCAGCCAATAGACGCGGCTGGCACCCCAGCGCGTGGCTTCCTGATAGGACCATTCGATCAATCCGCGGGCGACGCCTTGGCGGCGCGCCCATTCGGCGGTGAACAGGTCCTGCAGATAGCAATAGGGGCCCGGCGTCCAGGTCGAGCGATGCAGGATCAGGTGCACGATGCCGGCAAGCCGGCCGTCGATGAAGGCGCCATAGACGGACATCGGCTCGGCGGGATCGTGGAATCGTGCCCAGGTCAGTGCCGTCGTCTCCTCGGGCACCGACGCCTTGTAGAAAGTGAGGTAACCCTGCCAGAGCGGTTCCCAGGCAGGGCGTTCCTCGGCCGTGAGCGCACGAATATCCATCAGTCGAGATTGAATTTCGACATCTGGCGATGTTCGCCATGGATGCGGCGCACCGTGCCGTTGAGCGAACGGTAGATCACCGTCTCGGTGGTGATCACGGGCCCGCGGAACTTCACGCCCTGGAGCAGAGCCCCGTCGGTCACGCCGGTCGCGGCAACGATGACGTCCCCGGAGGCGAGTTCCTCCATCTTGTATTTGCGGGCCGGATCGGTGACGCCCATCTTCAGGGCGCGCTCACGCTTGGCCTCGGTGTCGAGGATGAGACGGGCCTGCATCTGGCCGCCGACGCAGCGCAGTGCCGCAGCCGCCAGCACGCCTTCCGGAGCACCGCCGATGCCCAGATAGATGTCGATGCCGGTCTCGTGGGCATTGGTGGTGAAGATGACTCCCGCGACGTCGCCGTCGGTGATGACGCGAATCGAAGCGCCGACCTTGCGGATCGCCTCGATGATCGGGGCGTGGCGCGGACGATCGAGCACCAGCGCGGTCAGTTCGCGCGGCTTGACGCCCTTGGCCTTGGCCAGGGCATGCAGATTGTCTTCCACGCTGGCGTCGAGATCGACGATGCCTTCGGCATAACCGGGCCCGATGGCGATCTTGTCCATATAGACGTCCGGCGCGTTGAGGAGCGAACCGGCCGAGGCCATCGCCATCACGGCGATCGAACCCGGCATGTCCTTGGCGCAGAGCGTGGTGCCTTCCAGCGGATCGACGGCGATGTCGACCTTGGGGCCAAGGCCATTGCCGACCTTTTCGCCGATGAACAGCATCGGCGCCTCGTCGCGCTCACCCTCGCCGATGACGACGGTACCGTCGATCGGCATCTTGTTGAGCTCGCGCCGCATGGCGTCGACAGCCGCTTTGTCTGCGGCCTTTTCATCCCCTCTTCCACGCAGCAATGCCGAGGCAACGGCGGCGCGTTCGGTCACACGAACCAGTTCAAGGGAAAGGATGCGCTCAATGACATCCGTCGGCTTGACCTGAATAATCTCCGACATGGCTTCCTCCGTTGTTAGGCGTGTCGTCAGTTATGGTTTGGCGTTTGACGAGGTCAAACCATAACTGACGACACGCCCTGAGATGTTGCTTATTCGCGCTCGATGCGGATCAATTGCGGCGTTTCCACGATGTAGCCATCGGAAACCATGGCGTCGACGGCGCCGCGAATATCCGCCTCGGTCGTGGCGTAGGTAATGAGGATGACGGGCACCGCGCCGGCGACCTTGCTCGGGTCGTCGCCGCCATAGACCCTGCCGCCCCGGTGTTTCTGCACGATCGATTCCAGCGAAATCCCGCGTTCGGCCATGCGGGTGGCGATGCCCGCCGCCGCGCCCGGCCTGTCCGCCACCGAAAGGCGGACATAATAACCGCCCTTGTGGGCCTGCATGGCGGCCGCCGGCAGCGGCTCGAGATCACCGGTCTTGCGTCCGAACGGTGCTACGGCCTGTCCTCGCGCGATATCGGCAATATCGCCGACCACCGCAGAGGCCGTAGCCTCGCCGCCCGCGCCGGGGCCGACCAGGGTCAGTTCCGGAACGGCATCGGCATCAACAGCCACCGCATTGGTGACGCCGTTGACCTGCGCGATCGGGGTCGACTTCGGCACCATGGTGGGGTGAACACGCTGCTCCACACCTGCTTCGGAACGGGTGGCGACTCCGAGTAGCTTGACGCGATAGCCAAGTTCGTCGGCGGCCAGCAGATCCTCGGTGGTGATGCGCTCGATACCCTCGACATGGATGGCATCGGCATTCACCTGCGTGCCGAAGGCCAGGCTGGTGAGCAGAGCCAGCTTATGGGCGGTATCGAAGCCGCCAATATCGAAGGTGGGGTCGGCTTCGGCATAGCCCAGGCGCTGAGCCTCCTTCAGGCAGGCGTCGAAAGACAGGCCCTCGGCCTCCATCTTGGTCAGGATGTAGTTGCAGGTGCCGTTCAGGATGCCGTAGACGCGATCGATATTGTTGCCGATAAGCGCCTCGCGCAGCGTCTTGATGATCGGCACGCCGCCGGCAACGGCTGCTTCGAAATTAAGAGCGACGCCGGCCTCCTCTGCCCGCCTGGCGAGATCGAAGCCATGGCGCGCCAGCAGAGCCTTGTTGGCCGTTACCACCGACTTGCCGGCATCGAGGGCCGCCTTCACCGCCTCATGCGCTGCTCCCTCCTCGCCGCCCATCAATTCGACGAAGACATCGATGCCGGGATCGCGAGCCAGCTCGACCGGATCGTCGAACCAGCGAAAGCGCTCCATCGGCAAGCCGCGGTCGCGCGTTCGCGAACGGGCGGAAACGGCGGTGACCGTCACGCCCCGGCCGCAACTGGCGGCAAGCGCATTGGCACGACGATCGAGAAGGCGAATGGTGGAGGCACCGACGGTGCCAAGGCCGGCAATACCGATTTTAAGAGGATCAGCCATCATCAGTCCGAACTAGAGATTGCGCATTTGTGCAATGGCACGCTGCCGGGATCAAGTCATCCAGACAGGGATTTCTCGCGATGAACTTTCCAACTTTGGTGGATAGAGCACCAAAAGGCAGCCTTCAGGCACCGGCATCGAAATGGCGCGCAGCCGTCTCGCGCAGGTCGCGATCGTCGCTGAGCCGGCAGCATGCCTTGGGCAGGCTGGCGCTGGAAAAGGCGTTGCTACGCGTCATATCGCGATAATGATTGATCAGGCCGCTCATCCGGCGCGCCCGCTTCCCAACCTGGCGAAGAAGGCCAGGCTGCGCATCGTCTCTTCCGGCAGCGCCGAGAAATGGTCGCCGCGAACGGCGGCGTGCTCGACCGGCAGCCCGGCAGCCTTTGCGCGCCGCTCCGTCAGCACCGACATGTCCTGAATGTGCACCTCTGCCGTGCCGTGCTGGATGAGAACCGGGCATTTGAAGCTCGGGGCATAACAGACCGCCGAACGCATCTCGAATTCACGCGGGTCGTCCGTATCGAAGCGGATATCCTCGGGAAAACGCTTGAAAAAGGCAAAAGCACTGGGATTGCCCGAGAAGGAGGAGGCACCGCGAAAGCCGCCGCTGCTGAGGGCGGCAAGCAGCGTCAGTGTGCCGCCGACGCTGTGGCCGCAAACGAAGAGCCGCGAAGGATCGACGTCGGATTGGGCCACCAGCACCTCGGCGGCCGCCAATACGTCGGCGCTCTCATCGTAAAAGCCCGAAAAGGCTCCCCTCTGCCCATTCTCCGCCCGGAAGGCCGGTACCATCACCACATAGCCGGCCTGGAGGTAAGGCCTGGCCAGTTCCCAGTGGCCGAGCCCCAGCGCATTGCCGCCATGAAGGAAGAGGACCGCCGGTTTCCTGCCGCCCTTTCCGTCTGGTCGAGATCGCCAGGCCAGCAGGTCGAGGGAGCCCGATCGATAAGGTAGAATCTGGGCTCCGCGTGGGGGTTCCGTCAAAACATCGCCGTGATCAGGCGCCGGACCTGACTTGAGGAGATGGCTGCGGAAACTCTGGCGATCCAGCGCGTAATCACGCGTGACCAGCGGCGGCAGTGCCGGAGAGGTGGACACCGCCTTCGCCTCGAAGGGCAGGAACGAGGCCGCAGAGACTGCAAGGAATGATCGGCGCGTCAGTCGTAGGCGGCAAGCCATGCCAGCGATTCCGAAGATACCGTTTCCGTGCCTTGATAGCGGCAATCATGGCGATTCTTGCGCGAAGAGATAGAGAGAACTTCCGCTCAGGCGTTGCCGGTCTCTCGATCGGCCGAAGGGCCCCTCCCCCGAAACCCGGTCGCCAGCACATACATCTCGCTCGAACCCGCGCGGCTCGCCGCCGGTTTCAGGTGTTTCACCACCGCGAAGTCGCGCTTGAGAAGGGTCAGGACATCGCCTTCGGTACCGCCCTGGAAGACCTTGGCGAGGAAAGCCCCGCCTGGGGCCAGTACCTCTACGGCGAAATACGCCGCCGCTTCCACCAGCGCAATGATGCGCAGATGATCCGTGGCACGATGGCCGACCGTATTGGCGGCCATGTCGGACAGGACGAGATCGGCGGGGCCGCCGAGCATCGCCTTCAACCGGTCGGGCGCGGCATCGTCCATGAAGTCCATCTGCTCGAAATCGACGCCTGGAATGGGATCGATGGGCAGGAGGTCGATCGCCACCACCTTGCCGCGGCCATTGACGGAATCGGTGATCTCCGCCGCCAGCTGGGACCATCCGCCAGGGGCCGCGCCGAGATCGAGCACACGTTGGCCGGGCTTAAGGAGCTTGGCCTTGTCGTTGATCTCGATCAGCTTGTAGATCGCGCGCGAACGCCGTCCCTCCCGTTTGGCGCGGGCGACATAGGGGTCGTTGAGCTGGCGCTCGAGCCAGAGTTGCGAGGAATGTGTCCGTCCCCGTGCCGTCTTCAGCCGAACGCCCAGTTCACGCGCGCCACTGCCCCGGCCGGAACTGTTCTTGCCTTTGCCGGGACCACCGCCCTTGCCTGCTCCACCACTCACGGGTTGCGCCCCGCACCGTTGTGACGCCAGACGCGATCCTCCTGCATCATCTGCACCAATAATCCTTCGCGCAGGCCCCGATCGGCCACGCGCAATCGTTCACAGGGAAAAGCCCGCCGAATGGCCTCGAAAATGGCGCATCCGGCCATCACCAGATCGGCCCGCTCCGGGCCGATACAGGCATTGGCGACGCGCTCCTCATAGGTCATATCCAGCAGGCGTTCGAGCACGTCGTCGATCTCGCCGCGCGACATCCACAAGCCATCCACCCGACGCCGATCATAGCGCGGCAGTTCGAGATGAATGCCGGCCATGGTAGTCACCGTGCCCGAGGTGCCCAGCAAATGCAGGCGTTTGACCCGCTTGGCGATGGCCTCGCGGTGCGAGAATGAGGCCAGCATGGTCGAAACATCGTCCACCATGCGCTCGAAACTCTCGCGCGTCACCCTGACGCCGCCATGGCGTTCGGAGAGCGTCACCACCCCGACGGGGAGCGACGTCCAGCCACGCACCTTGGGCTGCCGGTTCCGATCGGCCGGATCGATGTCGAGCCAGACGATCTCGGAGGAGCCGCCGCCAATATCGAAAAGCACCACACCGTCGAGATTGCGATCGATCAAGGGAATGCAGCCTGCGGCTGCGAGCCTGGCCTCGGTCTCCCGGTCGACGATTTCGAGGTCGAGCCCGGTTTCCTTCAGCACGCGCTCGACAAACAGCAGGCCGTTATCGGCCGCACGGCAGGCCTCGGTGGCGATCAACCTTGCCCGGTCAACGCGGCGATCCCGCATCTTCTGGGCGCAGACAGCCAAGGCATCGACAGCCCGGCCCATGGCGTTGATATGCAGGCTGCCACTGGCTCCCAGCCCCTCGCCTAGCCGCACGATGCGAGAGAAGGCGTCGATGACGCGAAATCCCTCTCCCGTCGGGCGCGCAACCAGAAGGCGGCAATTATTGGTGCCAAGATCAAGCGCGGCATAGGTGTGGTGACGGCGCGGCTGTTCTCCTTGCCGGAATTGCGGCACGGGCAGATGTGCACCCTCACTCGACCGAGGCGCTTGTGCCTCCAAACTTCGATCCACCAAAATACTACCTTGACCCTGCCCGGTCGCAATTTTCCTGCGCCACAGGCATTTCGCCACTTCGTCTACGAGTGTAACAAGTTCCGCGCCGGTGGCGAGAAAGAATTCCATCTATGTTCGTGTTATCAAGATCATGAAGGCTCCAGCCAAGTTGCGCGTAGCAGCGCTGATCGTCGCAGCGGGACGCGGATCGCGTGTCGGCGGCGCCGTTCCCAAGCAGTATCGCCTGTTGGGCGGACGAACCGTCCTCGCCCGCACCCTCGCCCTTTTCGAGCAGCATCCTGCCATCGACAGCATCGTCACGGTGATCGGCGCGGGAGACGAGGCGTTCTTTACGGCAAGCTCTGCGGGAATCAGCAAGCAGGCCGGCTGGGTTCTCGGCGGCAGCACCCGGCAGGCGTCCTGTCTGGCGGGCCTGAAGGCACTTATCGGCGACAGGCCCGACATCGTGCTGCTGCACGACGCGGCACGCCCCTTCGCCAGCCCCGCCTTGATCGACCGGGCCATCGAGGCCGCCCGAGCGCACGGGGCAGCCGTGCCGGGGCTGGCGGTCACCGATACCATCAAACAGATCGACCTGGACGGCAGGGTCAAGGCGACGCCGGAACGCAGCCTGCTGCGGGCTGTACAGACACCGCAGGCCTTCGGCTTCGACCTGATCCTGTCGTCCCATCTCGCGGCAGCGGAAGCCGGCATCGAGACACTGACCGACGATGGCGCGGTCGCCGAGTGGGCCGGCCATCCTCTCCATATCTTCGAAGGCGAAGCAACCAACATGAAACTGACGACCGAAAGCGACTTCCAGCGTGCGGAACGGGCAGCCAACGAATTGGCAGCCCTCGGCGATGTCCGAACGGGAACAGGCTTCGACGTCCATGCTTTCGCCGAAGGCGACCATGTCTGGCTCAATGGCGTGAAGATCGCCCACGACCGCAAGCTCAAGGGGCATTCGGATGCCGATGTCGGCCTCCACGCCCTGACCGACGCCATTCTGGGTGCCATCGGAGACGGCGATATCGGCTCGCATTTCCCTCCTTCCGATCCGCAATGGAAGGGAGCCTCGTCCGATCGTTTCCTGGCTCATGCCGTTGGCCTGGTACGGGCGCGCGGTGGTGCCATCGCCCATCTCGACGTCACGCTGCTGTGCGAGGCACCGAAGATCGGCCCGCACCGAGACGCCATGCGGGCGCGCATCGCCGAGATCGCCGGAATTGCCGTCGACCGGGTGGGAGTCAAGGCGACCACCACCGAGGGCCTGGGCTTTACCGGCCGACGCGAAGGCATCGCCGCCATGGCGTCGGCGACCGTAAGGCTCCCCTGGGGATGATCGGGAGCATCATAAGGAGAGCGCATCATGAATGACGAGATCTTCTTCGAGCGTGCCGCAAAGGTGCTCGCTGCCTGCCGCGCCAAGGGCCTCATGGTGGCAACGGCGGAATCCTGCACGGGCGGTCTCGTGGCCGGCGCCCTCACCGCCATCCCCGGCTCGTCCGACGTGGTGGATCGCGGCTTCGTCACCTATTCCAACGAGGCAAAAGCGCAGATGCTCGGCGTATCGCCGGCCCTGATCGAGCGTGACGGCGCGGTGAGCGAAAGCGTCGCCTTCGCCATGGCCGAGGGAGCGGTGCTGCATTCCCGGGCGGGACTGGCGGTTGCGGTCACGGGGGTCGCCGGCCCTGGTGGCGGCACGGCCGCCAAGCCGGTGGGCCTGGTGCATTTCGCGGCCTGGAGCCAGCAGGGACCACGCCTGCATGTGGAGCGCCGCTTCGGTGAGCTGTCGCGTTCGGAAATCCGCAAGCAAGCCGTAGAGCAGGCCCTCGACCTCCTATTGAAACTTGCTGGCGAGATCAGGATTGCCGTCTAGGACGCCGCGGTCACCTTGCGCCCATAGACGACGTCAGCCCGTTTCTCGAAGGCTTCGGCGAAACGGCGGAACGCGGCCTCGAACATGGCGCCCATCAGCATGCCGAGGGTGCGGGAGCGGAAGCTGTAGTCGATGAAGAACTCGACGACGCAGCCTCCTGCCCCGTCATCCAAAAAGGACCAGCGGTTCTCCAGATGGCTGAAGGGGCCATCGAGATATTCGACGAGGATCTGCAGCTTGTCCCTGTCCATGGTCACGCGGCTGGCGAAGGTTTCGCGGATCAACTTGTAGGCCACCGTCATGTCGGCGACCATGACAAGCCGGCCGTCGTCCTGAGGCTGACGGCTGCGAACCCGCAGCGCCGAGCAGAGCGGCACGAAGAGCGGGTATTTTTCGACATCGGCCACCAGATCGAACATGTCGGCTGGCGAATGCTTGACGCGGCGCGTGGTGCGGAAAGAAGGCATGATCAAACTCCGATGCCTTCATATAGGCAAGGGACGGCATGCAAAACAGTTTAATCGAGGCGTTCCGGCTTGAGATGGCGAGACCAACTCGCGATTTCGTTTGACAAATCGTCGAGGGATTACAATGTTGACTTGGTCAACATTCAATGGCTCCCCCATGTCCGTCATCGACGATATCCGCGATTTCAACCGCTTCTATACCCATAAGCTTCGCCTGCTCGATCGGCACATGCCAGCCAGTTCCTTCCCCTTGCCGGAGGCGCGCGTGCTTTACGAACTCGCTGCCGGCGGGGAGCAAACTGCCGCCGACATCGGCCGGCGCCTCGACATGGACAAGGCGCATCTCAGCCGGATCGTCGCGCGCCTGAAGGCCGACGGCCTGCTGGAAAGCCGCACCGATCCCGCGCATGCCCGCCGCGATCTCCTGTCGCTATCTCCTGCCGGCCGCCATGCGTTCGCCGAGCTTGAAGCCGGCACCACGGCGCAGCTCGACAGGTTGCTCTCTCCTCTCGGCGAGGGAGATCGCGGTCAACTCGTCGGCGCCATGCAGGAGATCAAGAAGCTGCTCGACGTGAAAGAGCCTTCGCCGCAGCCGGTCATTCTCCGCAAGCCCAGGCCCGGGGATCTTGGCTGGGTCATCCATCGCCAGACCCAGCTCTATCACCAGGAATATGACTGGGACTGGACCTATGAAGGGCTGGTTGCCACGATCCTGGGTGATTTTGTCGCCAATTTCGATCCGGCCCGCGAGGATGCCTGGATCGCCGAGCTCGACGGGCGCATCGTCGGCTCGATCTTCCTGATGAAGAGCGACAGCGCCCCCATCGGCAAGCTGCGCCTGCTCTATGTCGACCCCAGCGCCCGTGGGCACGGGCTCGGCAAGAGGCTGGTACGCGCCTGCATCGAGCGTGCCCGGGCGCTCGGCTATGCCTCGCTCACGCTGTGGACCAACGACATCCTGATAGCGGCAAGGAATATCTATCAGGCAGAAGGCTTCCAGCTGGCGGCGGAGAACCGCCACCATTCCTTCGGCAAGGACCTCGTCGGCCAGACCTGGACGCTGGATCTATAGAGCGTGGTGCCGAAGAGCGGACGCCGGTATTGTTGACGATTACCGCCCCAGCTTAGCAGACCGATTGGCCTTCAGCCGGGCGAAATCGTCGCCGGCATGATGGGAGGAACGCGTCAGCGGCGAGGAGGAGACCATCAGGAAGCCCTTGGTGTAGGCCACCGTCTCATAGCTCTTGAATTCGTCCGGCGTGATATAGGCGACCACCGGGTGGTGCTTGCGGGACGGCGCCAGATACTGACCGATGGTGATGAAATCGACATTGGCCGAGCGCAGATCGTCCATCAACTGCAGAACCTCGTTCCGCTTCTCGCCAAGGCCGACCATGATGCCTGACTTGGTGAAGATGGTGGGGTCGATCTCCTTCACCCGCTGCAGCAGCCGCATCGAATGGAAATAGCGCGCGCCGGGACGAACGGTGAGGTAATTGGAAGCGACCGTTTCCATATTGTGATTGAACACGTCCGGCTTGGCCGCCACCACGATCTCGAGCGCGCCTTCCTTGCGCAGGAAGTCGGGCGTCAGGATCTCGATGGTCGTCCCGGGCGAATGGTGGCGGATCGCCTTGATCACTTCAGCGAAATGCTGGGCACCGCCATCCTTGAGATCGTCGCGATCGACCGAGGTGATCACCACGTGGCTGAGGCCGAGCTTGGCCACGGCAATGCCGGTGTGCTCGGGCTCCTTGGGGTCGAGCGCCCCGGGCATGCCTGTCTTGACGTTGCAGAAGGCACAGGCCCGCGTGCAGGTGTCGCCCATGATCATGAAGGTGGCGTGCTTCTTGTCCCAGCACTCGCCGATATTGGGGCAGCCCGCCTCCTCGCAGACGGTGACGAGCTTGTTCTCCTTGACGATCGCCTGGGTGTCGCGCCACCCCGGTGAACCGGGCGCCTTGACGCGGATCCAGTCCGGCTTGCGCAGCATGGGCTGATCCGGCCGGTGCGCCTTCTCGGGATGGCGGGGCCGGTTGTCGTTGTTGAGGAGGTCGAGGACGACAGCCATGACAAGCCTTTCGGTTCACTGCGGCCGGTATATCAGGAACGCCCGCGCTGCACCATTGCCGGACAAGCCCGGCAACCTTCTCCTGATCGCATGCCTCGCGCGATCGCAGGCATGCGATCAAGTTGATCATTACATATGGATGGCGCGCCCATAAGCGTCCAGGACGCTCTCATGCATCATTTCCGACAGGGTCGGATGCGGGAACACCGCATGCATGAGGTCTTCCTCGGTGGTCTCCAGATTCATGGCGATCACGAAGCCCTGGACCAGTTCGGTCACCTCGGCGCCGACCATGTGTGCACCCAGGAGCTTGCCGGTCTTGGCGTCGAACACCGTCTTGACCAGGCCTTCCGGCTCGCCGAGGGCAATGGCCTTGCCGTTGCCGATGAAGGGGAAGCGGCCGACTTTCACGGTGAAGCCCGCCTCCTTGGCCTTCTTCTCGGTCAGGCCGACGCTGGCGATCTGCGGCGTGCAATAGGTACAGCCGGGAATCTTGTCCTTCTCGAAGGCATGCGGGTTCTTGCCGGCGATCGCCTCGACACAGACCACGCCCTCATGCTCGGCCTTGTGCGCCAGCATCGGTGGCCCGGCAACGTCGCCGATGGCGAAAATCCCCGGCACATTGGTCTTGCCGAAGCCGTCGACCACCACGCAGCCGCGATCGGTCTTCACGCCAAGCTTCTCCAGGCCGAGATTCTCGATATTGCCGACCACGCCGACGGCTGAAATCATGCGGTCGGCCTCGATTACCTGCGACTTGCCGTCAGCCGTCTCCACCGTCGCCTTGACCGAATTGGCCGTCTTTTCGACCTTGGTCACCTTGGCGCTGGAGAGGATCTTCATGCCCGCCTTCTCGAAGCGCTTGCGCGCATGGGCGGCGATTTCCTCGTCCTCCACCGGCAGGATCTGCGGCAGCACCTCGACAACCGTGACCTCGGCGCCGAGCGTGCGATAGAAGGACGCGAATTCGATGCCGATGGCGCCCGAGCCGACCACGATCAGCGATTTGGGCATGTCCGGCGGCACCATGGCGTCGAAATAGGTCCAGATCAGCTTTTTGTCCGGCTCCAGGCCCGGCAGGACGCGTGGGCGGGCGCCAGTGGCGACGATGATGTTCTTGGCCTGGTAGGTTCCGGGGGCCTGCGCGCCCTTGGGCGCCGGGATGGCCGGCCCCTGCACCGACTTGGTCGAAGCCTTGACCACGATCTCGCCGGGCTTGGTGATCTCGGCTTCGCCCCAGATCACGTCAACCTTGTTCTTCTTCAGGAGGAAGCCGACGCCGGTGGCGAGCTGGGCGGAAACCCCGCGCGAGCGCTTGACCACGGCGCCGACATCGGCGCTGATCGAGCCACTGAGCACGAGACCGAAATCCTTAGCGTGCTGGGAATTATGCAGAACCTCGGCCGAGCGCAGCAGCGCCTTGGTGGGGATGCAACCCCAATTGAGGCAGATACCGCCCAGATGCTCGCGCTCGACCACGGCCGTCTTCAGGCCGAGCTGGGCGGCACGAATGGCGGTGACATAGCCGCCGGGGCCGGAACCGATCACGATGACGTCGTAGGAACTCATTTGAGGTCTCCTCTTGGGCGCTACACCGAGGGCTCGCCCTCCGTCACAGCGCCGAATTCAGATCGGGAATGGTTCGGCGCTATCCGGCAGTCGCCGGAGCGGCCGGTGCCGGCACGGTGCTCGATTGCGTTTTCCAGTCCCGGGCGAAAATGCAGCGTTTCCGACCAGAGGTGAGCCCGAGGGTCACCGGCAGTTCGACGCAGATTTGATAGGTTGGCGGCAATCCGCGCTGGCGGCGCTCCTGGGCTGCCTGCCCGTCCTTCTGGATCTGCTGCTCTATAGTCGCAGGTGTCGTAGAAGGATCTCTAGCCCGCTTTGCCCGGTCGACTGCGACCTGATCGGTATCGACGACCGTCCAGGCTACTGGGAAAACGCCTTGCGCGCCGGTGCGCCAACCATGCCCCGATCCGTCGCCCTGGAGCTTCACCAGGATGCCGTCGCCAATGGACGCCGTGCCGGACATGGCAAGTTCGCGTGCCTGATCCATGGTCGGCTCGGGCTTGGGTGGGGCCGCAACGATAGGCTTGCCGGCTAGGCCCGGGGTGTTGCACCCGGCAAGCCCGGCCGCCAGCGCCAGGATCATGATACCCGGCGCGAAAGTCCGTCCTGCGGCCCCGCCGCTCACACCAGCATCCCCATGGGTTTTTCGATATAGCCCTTGAAGGCTTGCATCAGCTCGGCACCGAGTGCGCCGTCGACGGCACGGTGGTCGGTCGACAGGGTCAGCGACATGATCGTCGCCACCTTGATCTCACCGCCATGCACCACCGGCTGCTTGATGCCGGCTCCAACCGCCAGAATGGTGGCATGCGGCGGGTTGACGATCGCTGCGAACGACTTCACCCCGAACATGCCGAGATTGGAGACCGAACCGGTACCGCCCTGATATTCCTCCGGCTTGAGCTTGCGGCCCTTGGCCCGCGCGGCCAGGTCCTTCATCTCGTTGGAGATGGCGGAAAGCGTCTTGGCCTCGGCATTTCGGATGATCGGGGTGATCAGGCCGCCCGGGATGGAGACGGCGACGCCGACATCGGCATGCTTGTGCTTGAGCATGGCGCCATCGGTCCAGGATACGTTCGCATCCGGCACGGCTTTGAGCGCCAGCGCATAGGCCTTGATAACCATGTCGTTGACCGAGACCTTGAAGGTGGGCTTGCCTTCCTTGGTCAGCGGGGCGCCGTGGTTGATCTGCTCGCGCAGGGCGAGCAGGGCGTCGATCTCGACTTCCACCGTCAGGTAGAAATGCGGGATGGTCGACTTGGCCTCGGTCAGGCGGCGCGCAATGGTCTTGCGCATGCCGTCATGCGGAATCTCCTCGAAGGAACCAGGAGCAAAGAGCTTCTTGGTGACTTCGTCCGAAGCGCCGGCCGGCGCGGCGGGAGCTGGCGCCGCCTGGGGAGCAGCCGCGGCCTGGGCAGGAGCCGCCGCAGGGGCGGCTTTGGCGCCGCCGCCGGCGATGGCCGCCTTGACGTCCTTCTCGACGATGCGGCCATGCGGGCCGGAGCCCTGGATGGCGCCGAGGTCGAGGCCGGCCTCCTTGGCGAGGCGCTTGGCCAGAGGCGATGCGAAGATACGCGTACCGGCCTGGGCTGGAGCAGGCGCCGACGCTGCGGGAGGCGTTGCGGCCGGAGCAGTTGCTGGCGCGGCCTGAGCCGGTGCAGCAGCGGCAGCCGGAGCGGCAGCCTTGGGAGTTGGAGCCCCGCCGCTGGCGGCGACGGCCTTGACATCCTCGCCCTCGCTGGCGATCACGGCGATGAGGTCGTTGACCGGCACGTCGGCGGTGCCTTCCGGCACCACGATCTTGGCCAGAACGCCCTCGTCGATGGCTTCGACTTCCATCGTCGCCTTGTCTGTCTCGATCTCCGCCAGCACGTCACCGGACTTGATGGAGTCGCCTTCCTTCTTCAGCCATTTGGCCAGGTTGCCCTTCTCCATCGTGGGAGACAGAGCCGGCATCAGCACATTCACAGGCATCGGCAACTCCTCAGCGATAGAGGACGGCTTTGGCCGCCCCGACGACGTCAGCCACGCTCGGCAGAGCCAGTTTCTCGAGGTTCGCCGCATAGGGCATCGGCACATCCTTGCCGGACACACGAGCCACCGGCGCATCGAGATAGTCGAAGGCCTGCTCGTTGACGCGGGCAGCGATTTCCGAGCCGACGCCGGACTGTTGCCAGCCCTCCTCGATCACCACGCAACGACTGGTCTTGCGCACCGATGCGATGACCGTGTCGGTATCGAGCGGGCGCAGCGAACGCATGTCGATGATCTCGGCATCGATCCCCTCGCCTGCCAGGGCCTCCGCCGCCTTCAGGGCATAGGTCATGCCAATCGACCAGGCGACCAAAGTGACATCCTTGCCCGGCTTGACCACCTTGGCCTTGCCGATCGGCAAGACGAAATCGTCGAGCTTGGGCACGGGATGGCTGTGGCCATAGAGGATTTCATTCTCCAGGAAGACCACCGGATTGGGATCGCGAATGGCTGCCTTGAGCAGGCCCTTGGCGTCGGCCGCCGAATAGGGTGCCACCACCTTCAGGCCCGGCACATGCGAGTACCAGGAACCATAGTCCTGGCTGTGCTGGGCACCCACGCGCGCCGCCGCGCCGTTGGGGCCGCGGAACACGATCGGGCAGCCCATCTGGCCGCCGGACATATAGAGGGTCTTGGCCGCGGAATTGATGATGTGGTCGATCGCCTGCATGGCGAAATTGAAGGTCATGAACTCCACGACCGGGCGCAAGCCCGTCATGGCAGCGCCGGTGGCGATACCGGCGAAGCCATGCTCGGTGATCGGCGTATCGACGACGCGCCGTGCTCCGAATTCCTGCAACAGCCCTTGAGTGATCTTGTAGGCGCCCTGGTACTCGGCAACTTCCTCGCCGATGACGAAGACGTTGGCGTCGAGGCGCATTTCCTCCGCCATGGCATCGCGCAGGGCTTCGCGGACGGTCTGGGTGACGAACTCGGTGCCGGCCGGAATCTCGCCAGAGGCATCATGGGCTTCAGCCGGCGCCGGCGCCGACTGCACCACGGCGGGAGCGGCAACGCTGGGAGCCGGAGCGGCGGCCGGCTGGGCCGGTGCCGGTGCCGACGCTGCCGGCGCGGCTGCCTCGCCCTCACCCTGGATGAAGGCGATCTTGGTATTCACCGCGACATTGTCGGTACCCTCGGGCACCAGGATCTGCGTGAGCACACCTTCGTCGATGGCTTCGACTTCCATCGTCGCCTTGTCGGTCTCGATTTCGGCGATCACGTCGCCGGACTTGATGGTGTCGCCTTCCTTTTTAAGCCATTTGGAGAGTTTGCCCTGCTCCATGGTGGGAGAGAGGGCCGGCATCAGGATATCAGGCATGGGTGCCTCGAAGTCTGGAGAATGGAATTACGCGAGCAGGCTGGAACTGCCGACCATCACTTCAGGATGTCGGTCCACAGCTCCGAGGGATCGGGCTCGGAATCGCTGGTGGCGAAATCGGCGGAATCGTTGACGATGTCGCGGATTTCGGAATCGATCTTCTTCAGCTCCTCCTCGCTCGCCCCATGCTCTTCCAGCAGGCGTGCGCGGCTCTGTTCGATCGGATCGTGCTCGGTCCGCATCTTCTGGACTTCGTCCTTCGAACGGTACTTCGCCGGATCCGACATCGAGTGGCCGCGATAGCGGTAGGTCAGCATCTCCAGGATGTAGGGGCCCTTGCCGGAACGAGCATGTTCGATCGCCTTCTGGCCCGCCGCGTAGATGGCGCGCACATCCATGCCGTCCACCTGTTCGCCGGGAATGTTGAAGGAGAGGCCACGGCGGGAGAAGTCGGTCTGGGCCGAGGCACGATTCACCGACGTGCCCATGGCGTATTTGTTGTTCTCGATCACATAGACGACGGGAAGCTTCCACAGCGCCGCCATGTTGAAGCTTTCATAGACCTGGCCCTGGTTGGCGGCGCCGTCGCCGAAATAGGTCAGGCTCACCTTGCCGTCGGAGCGATAGGCATTGGCAAAAGCCAGGCCGGTGCCGAGCGATACCTGCGCGCCCACGATGCCGTGGCCGCCATAGAAAGCCTTCTCCACCGAGAACATGTGCATGGAGCCGCCCTTGCCGTGCGAATAACCGCCCTGGCGTCCGGTCAGCTCGGCCATGACGCCGCGAGGGGCCATGCCCGCCGCGATCATATGGCCGTGGTCACGATAGCCAGTGATGACCTGATCGCCTTCACGCGAAGCCATCTGCAGCCCGACCACGACGGCTTCCTGCCCGATATAGAGATGGCAGAAACCGCCGATCAGGCCCATGCCGTACATCTGTCCGGCCTTCTCCTCGAAGCGGCGGATCAGCAACATCTCGCGATAAGCCTTGAGCTCCTGGTCGCGGGAGAACGACGATGCCGTCCTGGTTGCCCCCGCTGCCTTGCCCGAGCGGGCGGCAGTCTTCGAAGCCTTGCTAGCGGTAGCAGCGGCCTTTGCGGCTGTAGCGGCCATGAACCCTCCGATTATTGGTGGCTAAGCTGAGGAAGTGCTAGCGCATCCAATATCAAAAAGCGAGAGCCACACCCAAATGCTGCACTGCAACATATTGAACATGCAACACAATTATGAATAAACTCAATTTCAGTTCATTTAGCAATGAACTCAATTCCCGTTATTCTTCGACACATTTTTGTCAAACTTCGACACTGCCCTGGAACGTCGTCGAAATAGAATCGATTTAACGGGAGAGAAGTCGCAACAAGTGGAAAGCCGATCCTACTTGGTCAGCAACACTACTTCGTCATTGGGATGAACGAGGCCCAGCACGTCACGCGCCTTCTCATCCAGCATGTCCGGATCGATCGCCTGTGACCTGAGCAGGTTCACACGCCGATCGAGAGCGGCATGCTCCTTCTGCAGCAGGACCAATTCACTGCCCAGATCCTGCTTCTGCTGGTCGAATTGGTGCTGTGCCTGGATGCCATGCTCGCCATTGAAGGCCTGATAGGAGAAATAAGCGATGGCTGCGGCCGCTCCCGCCAGAAGCGCGAGCTGGTTCAAGATGGCGCGGATGCGTGTGCGAATGACCATGCGGCCATGGTTAACCCTGGATGGTTGATATTCCGTTGACGCCGCTTGCTGCAGCGCAAAATCCACGACGTTTCAGCCCCTCCCGCATGCCGGTCCGGCAGGACCGCCATGCAAAAATGCGGCCCAAATAAAAAACCGGGGAGCAGAAGCTCCCCGACTTTGGTCTTCAACCCAAGTGAATCAGGCTCAGGCGAGCGCCTTCAGCGCGGCGCGGCCGCCATAGAGAGACTGCGTGCCGAGCGCCTCTTCGATGCGCAGAAGCTGGTTGTACTTGGCCGTGCGGTCGGAGCGCGCCAGCGAGCCCGTCTTGATCTGCCCGCAATTGGTGGCCACGGCGAGATCGGCGATGGTGGAGTCCTCGGTCTCACCCGAACGATGGGACATCACGGCGCGATAGCCTGCCTTGTGAGCCATTTCCACGGCCGCAAGCGTCTCGGTCAAGGTGCCGATCTGGTTGACCTTAACCAAAATCGCGTTACCCAGCCCCTTCTTGATACCCATCGACAGACGTTCGGTGTTGGTGACGAACAGGTCGTCGCCGACGAGTTGCACCTTGCTGCCAACCTTGTCGGTGAGCAGCTTCCAGCCCTCGAAATCATCCTCGGACAGGCCGTCCTCGATCGAGACGATCGGATAGTCCGCCGTGAGCTGGGCGAGATAATCGGCCTGTTCGGCGATCGAGCGCTTCACGCCCTCGCCGCTATAGTCATAGACGCCATCCTTAAAGAACTCGGTGGCGGCGCAGTCGAGCGCCAGCATGACATCCTCGCCTGGCTTGTAGCCGGCCTTCTCGATGGCGCTCATCACGAAATCGAGCGCAGCCTTGGCGGATGGCAAGTTGGGAGCAAAGCCGCCCTCGTCACCGACATTGGTGTTGTGGCCAGCATCCTTCAGCCCCTTCTTCAGGGTATGGAAGATCTCGGCGCCCATGCGCAGGCCTTCGGCGAAGGTCGGCGCGCCGACCGGCATCACCATGAATTCCTGGAAGTCGATGGGGTTATCGGCATGCATGCCACCATTGACGATGTTCATCATCGGTACCGGCAGGACGCGAGCGGCAGGGCCGCCGATATAGCGCCACAGCGGCAGGCCGGCTGACTGCGCAGCAGCCTTGGCGACGGCGAGGGAAACGCCGAGGATGGCATTGGCGCCCAGGCGGGACTTATTCGGGGTGCCGTCGAGGTCGATCATGGTCTGGTCGATCTGGATCTGGTCCTCGGCGTCCAGGCCGCCAAGCGCCTCATAGATCTCGCCATTGACGGCTTCCACCGCCTTCTCGACGCCCTTGCCGCCATAGCGCTTGCCGCCATCACGCAATTCGACAGCCTCATGCGCACCAGTGGAAGCGCCTGATGGCACCGCAGCCCTTCCCGTGGATCCGTCTTCCAGCAGGACATCGACCTCGACCGTCGGATTGCCGCGGCTGTCCAGAATTTCGCGGGCGATGATGTCGCTGATAGCGGTCATGGGGCTGCTCCTGTTTGTGATGACGGATTGTTCGTCGCGCTCATAGCGGATGAACGGCCATGGCGGAAGAGTAAAACAACGTCACCAAACCGCCATCTCAGACGCGCGCCGCCTTGGGAGGCAACAAACGAGCCTGTACTTCGTCGAGCATTTCCCGGCGCGCCGGTGTCATGCCACCAGCAGCTTCAGCCACCTTGTGCATGAGATCGATCAGGTCCTTGCGCTCTCCCGCCGCGAGCTGCTTGTCGAACAGCGGCGCCAATTCACGGAACAGCACCGAAAAGCTCGGCGTATTGCGGGCGACATATTCGGCGAAGGTCCGATGTTCGACCAGTTTGTCGCCATAGCCGAACACGGTGCGGGCAGCCTCGTCGATCAGGCTTTCCGCAGCCGGCAGCACGGCGTGGTCGACACTGCCGAGCTTGATCAACAGGGCAAGCGCGCCATCGCGCGCTTCCGTCACCGAGCGCACAGCCGCCTTGACCTCCGCGTCTCGAGCCCGCTGCATGCGCCGCTGGCGCGCTGCCGCACTGAAATAAGAGGCGATGACCTCATGGCCATCAAAACGGATCAGCCAAAAGACGACCCAGCCCATCAGGGCACTCAGGATCAAAGCGATGACCGGCATGGCATTCCCCAGCGTTAGCACGAGAGATCTGCCACGAAATAGTCACATTGTCACGACAGGCGACGTTCCCTCCGAAACAGCTTGCATGGGTGCAAGAAATCACCGATTGCCGAGCAGATGAACCATGCATGGGAGCCAAACATGACCAGTTTCGACCCCTCCTCTCTTCAACTCGGCAGCGACAGCAAGATCCCCGCTACTCCCGAGGAAGCCAGGCTCGACCGCGTTCCCAATCCGCAGGCCGATACGCTCTATCTCGCGCGCTTTACCTGCCCGGAATTCACGTCGCTCTGTCCGGTGACAGGGCAGCCCGATTTCGCCCATCTCGTCATCGATTATGCGCCGAAGGACTGGCTGGTCGAATCCAAGTCGCTCAAGCTCTACCTCACCAGCTTCCGCAATCATGGTGCCTTCCATGAGGACTGCACGGTGGCCGTTGGCCGCCGCCTGGCCGACCTCCTGGAACCGCACTGGCTGCGTATCGGCGGCTATTGGTATCCGCGCGGCGGCATCCCGATCGATGTGTTCTGGCAGACCGGCAAGCCGCCCGAGGCTCTATGGCTGCCCGATCAGGGCGTCCCGAGCTATCGCGGACGGGGCTGAGCTCCGCGGAGTGTCAGCCTCACAGCTCCATCACCTGATGGAGCGGGGCTGACATCTTTCTTGGCTGGGAATGCCGCGTGTCCAGGCTTGTCGATCTCGTTCCATCACTTGATGGAGCTGAGGAGATCGGCGCTCCAAAAGTTGCTCGCAAACCGCAACCGTGACGCTAGCTCTTGGCGATGGCGTCGAACTGCTTCAGGCGCGTGAGCAGCGCCTCGAGTTGATTGAGGGGCACCATGTTCGGGCCATCGGAGGGGGCGTGATCAGGATCCTGATGCGTCTCGATGAAGACGGCGGCCACGCCCACCGCCACGGCAGCGCGGGCCAGCACCGGCACAAATTCGCGCTGGCCACCGCTCGACGTCCCCTGTCCGCCCGGCTGCTGCACCGAATGGGTGGCGTCGAACACCACGGGCGCGCCAATCTGCTCGGCCATGATCGGCAAAGCACGCATGTCGGTCACCAGCGTATTATAGCCGAAGGAGGCGCCACGCTCGGTCACCAGCACGTTGGGATTGCCCGCCTCGGTGATCTTGGCGACGACATTCTTCATGTCCCAGGGCGCCAGGAACTGCCCCTTCTTGACGTTGACGACCCGCCCGGTGCGGGCAGCGGCCACCAGGAGATCGGTCTGGCGCGAAAGAAAAGCGGGAATCTGCAGCACGTCGACGACCTGAGCGACCTTGGCGCATTGATCGTTTTCATGGACGTCCGTGATCACCGGCAGGCCGAACTTCTCGCGGATCTCGGCGAAGATCGGCAGTGCGTTGTCGAGGCCGACGCCGCGGGCTCCTTTGGCGGAGGTGCGGTTGGCCTTGTCGAAGGAGCTCTTGTAGATCAGGCCCAATCCAAGCTTGTCCGTGATCTCCTTGATGGCCGAAGCCATTTCCATGGCATGCTCGCGGCTCTCCATCTGGCAGGGGCCGGCGATCACGGTGAGCGGGAGCGCATTGCCGATGCGAAGCTTGCCGAGGGAGACGACGGGATTGGCGGCGGTCATGAGCGCTCCTGAGGTTGATCGATATCGCGGAGATAAGGCTGGCGGCAGTCGAAGGCAAGCTTGGCGCATGCTACGGGGCATCAGGCGTCTCGCCCCTAATGCGCTGATTTTAACGAGATAGATGCGCGATTGCGTCGGGCGAGGCGTCTACGATCCTGGAAATCGTACCCCTCCGATCAAGTCTTGGGCTCTTCGAAAATCAGGGCGGTGCCGAAATTGTCGGCGGCCGCGATGGCCAGATGCTTGCGGTGGCGGATGAAGGGAATGCCTGCCTCATCCAGGCGGGCAGCGACGGCTTCGAGCGGTGCCGTCACCTTGAAGGCAGCCAGACGCGGTCCGTGGGCCAGCGACAAATCGGGCTCCAGGCCCAGCACGTCGCGATAGCAATCCGGCGACATCGCCTCGACCGTCCCGCGTGGTGTGACGATCGCCATGTTGCGGGCGCTGGCGCAGACCGCCCTTGCCCCCGTGAAGGCCTCGAAGAAAGGCACCGTTGCCGCCGGCTCAGCGGCCAGCATGACGATGCCGCCGACTTTGACCGCCCCGTTCGCGTGACGCTGGAAGTCGGGATTCCAGAAATTCTGCGGCTCGTGCTGCTGTGTGGCGAAAAAGCCTGCAGCCGGCATGGCGGTGTCGGCGGCAAAGGCGAGCGTGAAGGCGACACGAACCACCGAACCATCCGGCCGCGTGGCCTGGCGTTCGAAGAAGAACGGCTCAAAGCCGCCAATATCGGCCTCGTCGAAACTGAGTTTGTCGGCGGCGGCATCCTGCGCTTCCACCACCAGCATCGCGAAGCCGTCCCCGAAGCGGGCCAGATAGTCGCGGGAGAAAGAGGCGAAGCGGGAGCGATCGGCCCAGGCGGCATCCGTGATGCCGTCAGCCCCCACCGTGATCAATTCCAGGAAGATGCCCGGAAATTGCACCACGTGGTTCTCGGTACCCCAGGGATGGCTGTTGCGAGCGCCGACCGTGAAGCCGAGTGCCCGGTAATGCGCAGCGGCGGCATCGAGGTCGCGAACGGCAAGAACGAGATGATCGAGACCGCGGGACATGAGGCCGCTCCAGTCGGAATCGGGGGGCGGGTCTTCAAACCCGCCTGAAACAGGGTCTTGTCAGGAAGGGCGGGTCTGAAGACCCGCCCCCCGTCAAACCAACCGGCTTTGCTCGACGGCGGCCGCGATGAAGCTAGAGAACAGGGGATGCGGCTCGAAGGGACGCGACTTCAGTTCGGGATGATACTGCACGCCGATAAACCAGGGATGGTCGGCATATTCGATGGTCTCCGGAAGCAGGCCATCCGGCGAAGTGCCGCAGAACACCATGCCCTTGTCTTCGAGGCGCTCGCGATAGCTCATATTCACTTCATAGCGATGGCGATGGCGCTCGGAGATCGAGGTCGAGTTGTAGATATCGGCAATCTTGGAATCCCGCTTCAGCGTGGCTTGATAGGCGCCGAGGCGCATGGTGCCACCGAGATCGCCGCCCTGGGCGCGCTGCTCGAGCTCGTTGCCCTTCATCCATTCGGTCATCAGGCCGACGACCGGCTCCTTGGTCGCGCCAAACTCGGTCGAGTTGGCGCCCTTGATACCAGCGAGCGAACGGGCGCCCTCGATCACCGCCATCTGCATGCCGAAACAGATTCCGAAATACGGCACCTTGCGCTCGCGGGCGAAAGTCACCGCCTTGATCTTGCCCTCGGCGCCGCGCTGGCCGAAGCCGCCGGGAACCAGGATGCCGTGAACATGCTCCAGATGCGGAGCCGGATCGTCCTGTTCGAAGATCTCGCTCTCGATCCAGTCCAGCTTGACCTTGACGCCATTGGCGATGCCACCATGGGTCAGCGCCTCGGTCAGCGACTTATAGGCATCCTTAAGGCCGGTATATTTGCCGACGATGGCAATAGTGACCTCGCCCTCGGGATTGTGGACGGTCTGGGAGATCTTGCGCCAGCGCGACAGATCCGGCTTGGGCGCGTCATCGATGCCGAAAGCCGCCAGCACCTCGGTGTCCAGGCCCTGCTCGTGATAGGCGATCGGCACGTCATAGATCGAAGCGACGTCGCGCGCCTCGATCACCGCGGTTTCGCGCACATTGCAGAACAGAGCGAGCTTGCGGCGCTCTTCCTTGGGAATCTCCCGGTCGGAACGACAGAGCAGGATGTCGGGCTGGATACCGATCGAGCGCAGTTCGGCGACCGAATGCTGCGTCGGCTTGGTCTTGAGCTCGCCCGCCGAGGGAATGAAGGGCAGCAGCGTCAGATGGGTGTAGATGCAGGCACCGCGCGGCAGGTCGCTCTTGATCTGGCGGATCGCCTCGAAGAAGGGCAGGCCTTCGATGTCGCCGACGGTGCCGCCGATCTCGACCAGCACGAAATCCACGCCGTCATTGCCCTTGAGGACGAAATCCTTGATGGCGTTGGTGACGTGGGGAATGACCTGGATGGTGGCGCCGAGATAGTCCCCGCGCCGCTCCTTGGTGATGATGTCGAGATAGATCCGGCCCGTGGTGATGTTGTCGTCCCTGGAGGCCGGACGCCCGGTGAAGCGCTCGTAATGGCCGAGGTCGAGGTCGGTCTCGGCCCCATCGTCGGTGACGAAGACCTCGCCGTGCTCATACGGGCTCATGGTGCCCGGATCGACATTGAGATAGGGATCGAGCTTGCGAAGGCGGACTTTGTAGCCGCGCGCCTGAAGAAGCGCGCCGAGGGCGGCTGAGGCCAGCCCTTTACCAAGCGAGGAGACCACGCCGCCGGTGATGAAAATGTACCGCGTCATGGAGCCCCACTTAGACAAAAACACAATGATTCGACGAGCGGACAATCGCTGCCCGCAGGATTATTTTCAGTTCACGCAAAGACGCGACAGTCCTCAGCCCGACAAATGACCGCCGGGCTACACAGTTACGGCTTGGCCGGCGCAGCCGGTTCGCCACCGCCCTGCAACTGGTCGAACACCGAACCGCCATTGGACGGGGCCGGAGCCGCCGGTGCCGGCTGAGCGGGAGCCGATGGCGAAGATTGGGCCGGCTGGCTGGCCGGCGCGGCCGGACGATACTGGTCGAGCAGCGAACCACCCGGGCGGCTCTGCTGATTGGCGAGAATCGTCAGCAGCAGGCTGGTAATGAAGAAGGCAGCTGCCAGACCGGCCGTCGTCCGCGTCAGCAGATTCGCCTGGCCGCGTCCGGTCATGAAACCGCCCGTTCCGCCGCCGATGCCGAGCCCCCCACCTTCGGAGCGCTGCAACAGCACCACAACAACAAGGGCCAGCACCACCATCAGGTGGATCGAGATGAGAACGGTTTGCATGAACTGATCCGGAAAGAATTCGGGCGCGTTCCTACACGAAGCGAGGCCCGCTGACTACCCCTGTCATATGGGAAGCTGGCATGAACTGCGCCAGCCCCCCGTTTTTGAAGATCAACCAGGCTGCCGGGAGGCAACAAAAGCCTCGTGCTCACGCACGAGATCACCCGACAATGCCTTGGCGATCAGTGCCCTCGTCTCCGGGATGCCGTAGATCGCCGCGAAAGAGCCGAAGCGAGGGCCGCGCTGCTCGCCCAGGAGGATGCGATAGAGGGTGTTGAACCACTCCAGCGAGACGCCGGGGCGCTCGGGCGTGGCGCCCTTGGCCTTGAAGTCCTGATAGGGCGGCAGAGCGCGGCCGACATCGTAGACCGCCTCCTGGATCGCCGCGGCGTCTGCATCGTCAGGCAGGGCACCGAGGGCGTCGGACAATTTCTGCAGTGCCCCCCTCTCCTCCTCGGTCGGCACGGCATAGCTCTTGGCGGGCTTCACGAAATCCTGGAAATAGCGGATCGCGTAGCCGACCAGCCTGTCGAGCTGCGGATGGGTCTGCGGCGATGCGTCCGGAGCATGGCGACGCAGGAAGCCCCACAGCACGTCCTTGTTCTCCGCATTGGCAACGGCAACCAGATTGAGCAGCAGCGCGAAATTGATCGTGGTGCGCGCCCCTTCCTGGCCGATCGTCTCCGGCGCCGGCGGATTTCCGCCATGAATATGCCAGACCGGGTTGCCAAGCTGGTTCTTTGCATCCTGCCGCCCGAAGCCGCCCAGAAACTGCAGATACTCGTCGACGGCTCGTGGAATGGCGTCGAAATGCAGTTTCTTGGCCGAGCGGGGCGACTGGTACATGTACAACGCCAGGCTCTCCGGCGTGGCATAGGTCAACCATTCGTCGATGGTCAGGCCGTTGCCCTTCGACTTCGAGATCTTCTGACCGTGCTGGTCGAGGAAGAGTTCGTAAACATAGTGCTCCGGGGCCGTGCCGCCGAGGATCTCGCAAATGGCGTCATAAACAGGCGCGTTGGTCTGGTGGTCCTTGCCGAACATCTCGAAGTCGACATCCAGCGCCGCCCAGCGCGCGCCGAAATCCGGCTTCCATTGCAGCTTCACCTTGCCGCCGGTGACCGGTAGCGTCTTGTCGACACCGTCCTCGTCGGTGAAGGTGATGGTCCCTGCCTTGGCATTCACGTCCTTGAGCGGCACATAGAGCACCCGCCCGCTGCTCGGAGAGATCGGCAGGAACGGCGAATAGGTCGCCTGCCGCTCCTCGCCGAGGGTCGGCAGCATGACGGCCATGATCTCGTCGTACTTTTCGGCGGCCTTCAGCAGCACGGCATCGAGCTTGCCGGATGTATAGTATTCCGTCGCGCTGGCGAATTCGTAATCGAACCCGAACGTATCGAGGAACCGGCGGAGCATGGCGTTGTTGTGATCGCCGAAGCTCTTGTAAGCGCCGCCAAACGGATTGGGAACACGGGTCAGCGGCATCTGCAAATAAGGCTTGAGCGCTTCGGGATCCGGCACATTGTCCGGGATCTTGCGCATGCCATCCATATCGTCGGAGAAGCAAATCAGCCGGGTCGAGATACGATCTTCCGTCAGCAGGCGAAACGCATTGCGCACCATGGTGGTACGCGCGACCTCGCCGAAGGTGCCGATATGCGGCAGGCCCGAGGGACCGTAGCCGGTCTCGAACAGGATCTCTTTCTTGTCGCCGGCGCGCTTCTGCAGACGGGCAACGAGCTTCCTCGCCTCCTCGAATGGCCAGGCGGCAGAGACATTGGCGGCCGCGACGAGCTCGGCCGGATAGAGATTTGACATGTTCGATCCGATTTCTTTCTGCTGCTTGTGGATGGGAAGCCAAGCGGAGTGCGAAGCGGCTTGATTTTTCTCGACCGCAAGCGGAAGGCACAGCCATATTCAGGCTGGGCCGCAGCGTCAATCTTGGCGCGTGCAAATGATCGGTCGAGGGGCGTGATGACGTCGATTCTGGACTATCTGACCGCCGCTCTCGTCACTTTGCTGGTGGTGGTCGACCCGCCCGGCCTCGGCCCGATCTTCCTGGGCGTCACCCGCGGCATGAACAAGGAGCAGCAGCACTCGGTCGGCTGGCGCGCCAGCGTGATCGGCTTCGGCGTGCTCGCCTTCTTTGCCATCGCCGGGGAACCCTTCCTCAGGCTGCTCGGCATCACCACGCCGGCCTTCCGTATCGCCGGCGGCCTGCTGCTCTTCGCCATCGCCTATGAAATGGTGTTCGACCGCTCCACCATGCGCAAGAACGAGACTGCGGAGACCGCCATCACCAAGGACTTCATCTCCAATGTCGCTGCCTTCCCGCTCGCCATCCCTTTGATTGCCGGTCCCGGCGCCATCACAGCCGTCATGTTGCTATCGGCCCAGACCCATGGCGAGCCGGCCAAATTCGCATCCCTGTTTCTCGTCATCGCCTTCGTGACGGCCTGCTGCTACGTCTCCTTCCGCCTTGCCGGCGTGATCAACAAGCTGCTGGGGATCACCGGCAATGTCGTGCTAACCCGACTTCTCGGCATCGTCCTGTCGGCCCTGGCGGTGCAGTTCATCGTCGATGGCGTCAGGGCGATCGTGACCGGATAAGGGCCCGCACTGCGTTCGACACCATTTCTCCGTCTCGGCAGGGCGATGATCGAGCCTTCGATCGCGCACAAAAGCAAGACGCCGGCCACGAGACGTGACCGGCGCTTCAGGCACCTTGTCGACGGGTCTGTTCCGACGTCAGAACGGGATGTCGTCGTCCATGTCGGCCGAGGAGAACTTGCTCGAACCGGCCGGTGCCGGACGGCGCTCCATCGGGCTCGACGAGCCGAAATCATTGCCCTGATAGTCCCGGGCGCCCTCACCCTGCCCACCGCCGCCGCGCGAGTCCAGCAGTGTCATTTCACCGCGATAGCGCTGCAGCACGATCTCGGTGGAATATTTTTCCACGCCCGAAGCGTCATTGTATTTGCGGGTCTGCAGCTGGCCCTCGAGGTAAACCTTGGCACCCTTCTTCAGATATTGCTCGGCGATGCGTGCCAGCCCCTCGTTGAAGATGACCACGCTGTGCCACTCGGTCTTCTCCTTGCGTTCGCCGGTGGCCTTGTCGCGCCAGCTTTCCGTCGTGGCGATACGCAGGTTGACGACCGGCTCGCCCGAATTGAGCCGCCGCACTTCAGGATCGCGGCCGAGATTACCGACCAGAATGACCTTGTTCACCGAGCCCGACATCGAGGCTTCCTTCCTTCGCTTCACAGCGTGCCGGCCGAACCGCCCTGCACGCCCCATGGCACCCCGAAAGGCGCCTCCATCATTTCTGCTCTAGCATGCTCCCGGCGCCACGCCTGCAAGGGAATTGGCTTCGTGCACAATTAGTTTTGTTCCACATTTGTTCGTGCAATGCAAGCGCCCGCCTTAACGATCCGCTTACCAAACCACCCCAAAGACCACACCATACCGCAGTCTGTCGTTCCGCCTCGAATCATGTGGGAATCTGCGGCATCTGGCCAAGAAAACCTTGCCTTTGCCCGATAACTTGCCCAACAAGCAGGTCGAAAATCAGAACCGCGCTTTCCGTCATCGCTCTTTCGCCACATTGGGCGTGCAGGGGAGCCGCACACTCATTCTTAGTTCCATACGAGGGCAGCAAAATGGCAGGACCAGGACAACAGCGCGAAGCGACCGACGGAGCCAACACGGTAGCGGCTCTGGGTTTGCGGCGCGCCGCTTTGCGCGGCATGCTCGCTTCCCCGATCATCGATGCGGATGACCAGAAGGGGCTGCGCGACGAACTGGTCTCCGAGTTGCGCTCCATCGCCAATTCGATCTCCCGCGCCCCCGCCAAGAACGCCGTCGAGCTCTGCGCCAAGCTGGACGTGCTCGGCGAGGAATATCGTCCCGACGGCGACAGCGGCTCCATCCGCGAGTTGATCGCCTCGATCCGCCGTGACGTCGTCAGCCTGACCGGTCGTCCGGCGGTTCAGGAGCGCGCCTCCTTCCAGACGATCCGCCCGATGCACAATGCGCGCGCCGCCGAACCGACCCAGCAGCCGGCTTCGGCCGAAGCGGCTGGTGAAGCCAAGGCCGACTAAGCCTTTCCTTCGAGGCCGAAATCATCACCCCCGTGGAGCGATCCGCGGGGGTTTTTCTTTGGCTCTCGATCTCTCCCTTTGGCGTTGGCCGCGAGCAAAGCGTGTTCACATGCTAACGCTTGTCCCAACGCTGCGTTCCGGCACGTCTCTACAAGTCCAGGCGATTCCGTCTCGTTGGCGAAAAGCCGTTGGTTCCAAACGAAAGGGGCAGGCTCGCGCCTGCCCCCATTCATTGCATCGACCTTGGGATCGACAATCGCTCCTTATTGAGCGTTGTCGCCCTCGCCTTCATCGTCGCCGCCTTCGTCACCGCCGCCGGCACCAGGTGCGGCTCCACCGCCGTTGCCGGCGCTGAGCACCTGGCCATTGACGCTCACGGCCTTGGTTGCCGCGTCGAAGTCGACGTCCCAGACGGCCTTGCCGTCAGCACCGGTCTTGGCCAGCCCCTTGATCAGGGCGATGCCCATCAGGGCCGATTCCTTGTTGGGAACCTGGGCGTTGTTCACGGCCGCAATGATCTGGTCGAGATTGGTGGCCGAAATCGTCACCTTGCCCTTCTGGCTCGGCATGACGCTCATCTTGCCTTCCGCGCTCACCGCTCCGGCCGGGGCGGTGAAGGTGCTGGGCGCCAGGGTCACATGCGGCTGTCCGGCCATGAAGAGAGCCAGGAATTGCGGCGTCAGTTCGTTGGGGATCGGCGGATCCTTGCTCGCATCGAAATTCTCGATCGCCAGCTTGGCGATGGCCTCGAGGTCGACGCCCTCGAACTTCACGTCGATATTGCCCTCGCCCGGAACCAGCGGAGCCACCCAACCCGGAATGGCCGGGGACTGCGGCAACGCCAAGCCATCATATTTGATGTCAATGCCATAGGAGGCATCCTTGACCGCGCCGGTCATGCCGACGCCGTAGCTCAGGCTTCCGAGCTTGACCGGACCCAACGGCGTCTCGACGGTGACCTCATTCAGCTTGGTCGTGCCGGACAGGTTGTTCCACAGCGGCAGGGCTGCAGTCAGCTTCTGCTTGATCTCGGCCTGCTTGCCGATCAATTCCTTGGGATCCTTGGAATTGGCGGCCATGCCAATGAATTCCAGCACTGTCGTAAGCTGGAGATTGTCGACCTTTCCATCAGAGGCCAGCGACTTGGCCGAAACCTTGATGGTAAGGGGCTTGGTCTTGCCGACGATGTTCTCGACGAAATCGGTGGCCGAGCCGGTGGTGCTGATGTTGACGCCCCCACCACTGCCGGCGGTTCCGGTCAGCTTGGAGGTGATCGCGCCCATGCTCGCGGTCACGGTGCTCTCGGGATCCTCCATGTCCATCGCCATCGAGGCGCAGGTCACTTCATAGGTCGAGAAGGTCGAGATCTTCGGATCGAACACGCCTGCCGACTTGCAAGGCGCCGCAACCTTCATGGCGAAAGGCTTGTCGCCCTGGGTGCCGCTGAAATTGTAGTTGATCGGCGAATCGCTGGTCACCGCGTAGGTGCCGTCCGAATTGGGTGTGGCCAGATAGGTGATCGGATCGAAGCTCGCAGTGACGCCGGCTCCCTTGAGCTGGGCCAGGGTGGAGGCCAGATCAAGCTTCACGGCATAGGCGCTGCCCTGCGGGGTGATGGACAGGATGCCCTTCTCGAAAAGGCCGCTGCCAAACGTCTTGGCCAGGCTGTCTTGCAGTTGCTTGGCGCCATCCGCCGATACGCCCTGCGCAAAGGCGGGAGCGCTCAGCAGCGTCGCGGCCAGTAGCGTGCTCCGAAAGGCCAGCCTGGCGGCGGGACTGCGGCGTTTCATGCGAAGAAGTTGCATGGAGTTTCCTTCAGTGGGTGGGAAGCCGTTTCGCGGCGCACTCTTAACGCAAAATCATGAGGTGCGCACGCTTGGGTCGATGAAAGAGCGGTGGACGTTCAGGACCGGCTGTGAACCGGTACAGCGGCACTAGGCCCCGTCAGGATCGGAAACGAGGTGCCGAAACGCACATGACACATTCAATAGTCTCCGTGACGGGAGCGTTTATCACGCTGCAGGCGAGCCATCCTGATGGCTGTTATGGATCATGGATGGGGCAGCGGACAGTTCCGTGCGTCACAAACCTTCCTGGCTAGAGAATTGCGGCAAGAGCGTCGCGATGGCAGTCGAGCGGCCACCACTACTCAGGGTAGCACCCTAGCACCAGCCTTCAATCGATACATGACAAGAGGTCAAAAAAACGGCAAGAACCGGGATTGCCAGCATGAAACGTTTACGGTTTCGCAGCATTATGCGATGAAAACAAAAGTGCCCTCGGTAATGGTTCGGTGTTAGACCTACATCGCTGCTGTCCGAAAAAATGGAAGCGACAATGACAATTCTCAAGATCCTCACCGCCGTTTTCGTCCTGGCTGGCTTGGCAGCCTGCGCCAGTGACTACGGCCAGGCCGACCGCCGTCCGGCTTACGTCGTCGGCCCGGATACGCCGTTCCCGCGCTGAGCCCGGCACACTGCTCGTGAGCGTTTAGCCCAACACCCGAGCGCCCGAGGTGGCATTTGCGCGGTGTAGCAGGGCATGAGCAGCCTCCATCAGGTTTTAGCCTGCACGAACACCCTGCCATCCGGTGGGGTTTTCTTTTGTCCAGACGTCCACGGGCGCCGATTCGCTACCCTGCTGCCGACTGGCCCGCATTACGGCATCCGTCTCCCGCCCCGCGGATGCACTGGGATGAATTGCCTATTTAAAAGAAATACGGGGAAAGAGAGCGCACTCTCCTTCCCCAAAAAAGTTCTGTTTTCCGTTAAGCTTTCGCGAGATAAGTCTGCGCCTGGACACTAGCCTTGCTATCGTCGCCTGGCAGAAATAACACCCGTAAACTCTTGAACGGCATTGTTAGCATAACGATGCTACATGGAAAATCTAACCTGTCCATAGCCCAAACTCCCTTTAGGAAGTGAGGGTCGAATTATATCGATTTACGCCAGGGCGGGCGCATCATAATACCATAATGCAAATACACCTCTCACGATCAGGCGACGACGATCGGGTGAACAGGGGGCATCACGCCCCCACGATACCGATCGGCCCAAGACAAAGTCAGGGCATGTCGAGCAGATATCTGAATGAAGGGGGGGTGGCGGAGACGCAGCGCCTAAAAATTCTTCTATCGATTTGTTTGTATCGATATATTTTTTATCATTAAACCGCTTCCCTACTTTCTTCCCCACTGAAAACTCGGGTTTTAGGGACGATATGGACTCCAAATTTGTGTGGATTCCCCCTGCCCGCGAATCGGCGACGATGGCAGCCACGCCCGGAATCGAACCGGGATCGGCAGCTTATACCAACCTGCGCTGATCAGAACCCATAGGCCCATTTGCGACGTCCGATGGTCATGATGTGCCAAGGCTGGTCGATGAGCTTGTTCCAGGCCTGGCAGCAATGGTCGACGATATTGTCGTGGGATGTGAAGACGCGGTTGGAGAGCCAGTTTTCGCGCATGAACTGCCAGATGTTCTCGACCCCTCGGGCGACAGCGAAGCGCCTTCGCTTCGCGAAAGCCGGGTTCAGCTCGGGACATTTGGCAGGCAGCGAGATGATGCTGATGTTGCCGGGCATCCCAAGCTTGTTGGTTGTGTGCCAGCCAGCCTGATCCACCAGCACGACCGCGTGAGCGCCGGGCGCGACAGCCAACGATACTTCGGCCAGATGCAGCGACATGGTTTGGGTATTGCAGAAGGGCAGGACCAGGCCGGTGCCCTTGCCCAGTTCAGGGCAGATCGCGCCGAAGATGTAGGCCGATTTGGTCCTCTGATCCTTCGGCGCCGACGGCCGGGTTCCGCGCCGCGCCCAGCGCCGGGTGATCTTGTTCTTCTGACCGACACGCGCTTCGTCCTGATCCGGAGGACGCGCAGCGAAACCATATCTCTACGGGCGCGCCCTTCGGGAGGGTTGCCCTGACCTTTGCCAACTCGGCGGCGAAGCTTCGCCATGGATCGCTGGGATCGGGCCACTTTCCACAATCTCGACCAGCGCCTGGCGCTGGGCATCGTTGAGCCGGGATCGAGGGCCGGAGGCCTTGCCATCCAGGAGGCCGCCCGGGCCATGGTCATTGGACCGAACCACCCAGTCACGCACGATCTGCAAGCCCACGCCGCCGATCCGTGCTGCCGCGCTCCGGCTCCCGCCGTCGTAAATCGCGGCCAAGGCCAGCAGGCGCCGTGCTTGGTTCGCACTTCTCGACGTCCGTGCCAATCGCCGCAACGCCGCTCCGTCATAATCCGCTCGCAAGCCGATCACCAAGCCCATGGTCACCCCCTCCATTCAAGGGCCCATAGATTCAGACTTTCGACTGCTTGGGAATCCCCAACGTGAGTCAGTGGTCACGCAGGCTGGTATAAGTGAAGCTGGCGCAGTTGAAGAAAATGAAACCAGAGACCAAATAGCAAAACAGATGCAGAAGAGCCCCAAAATCCATGCGATAGAGACTATCGCCAGAACAGATCTTTGAATTTGGCTCCCAATATTTTCTCTATAATTAAATATTATCGATGTATTTGCTAAATAACTTTCATATTTTTTCCAAAATAAACATACACATAGAAGTCTATTTTAATATTTACGTCGATCGTATTTGAATTGATCGACGCTTACATTAAGTATTTCGGACAACTTAAGGTATATTGAAAGGGGCAGACCTGTGTCACCGTCTTCAATTCGGGAAATATCGGCGACAGAGACACCCGCCAAACTGGCTAGCTTCTCACGCGAGAGCCCCATATCCTCTCTCATGGACAAAAGAGATCTTTCGGCCGCGTCTTGTGAGCGGGCTCTGGCCGGCGGGGACTTGCTGTCCGACAACTGTTGCCGCTTCAGCGATCTTTGCGTATCTGCTCTCATTCTATAGTAAAGGTCTGATGTTACCGTAAGGGCGCTCTTCGGTGGGCCGCCATCAGTTCCCTTGCCTTTTGATTTTTTCATTCAGAAATCCTCATCAAAGAGGATCCGATAACTGTTCGATAAGATGAATGTTCCCGAAAATGTACAAACGCGACACGACATCACGTGGATACATTGAGGCGATGACACTTTGTGCGCATCGCGAGCGTCACCTAAAGGGAGCAACCGTCCCGGCCGGCGTAACCGGGGACTCCGAGCGGCCAGCCCGCGCCCGGCCGATGTTTGACGTATCTTGAAGGTATGTCGTGCCGTTGCGCTCTACCTAGTGCTGAGTTGGCATCTGGGGAATTTCCCCAGATGCGCGAAGGGAGGACGCCGTCTTGTGATCAACCCCGCTCGCCGTTTCTTAATAGGAGGAAAAAACTGGCCCCATCAGGGCTCTTCGCCTTTGTTATTCCAACTATGCCCACGAACACGGCAAAACATACTATAAATATTGTATTTTTCTCTACGACATAGGAATTTTCAAATATTAATACACATAATTTTTTCGAAATGTTGCCAATTGGCAACAGATTTTACCTCCTCTTAAAGTTATTGATGGGGAGTACTCTCTTGGATTGTAGCCATGCGCAAGCTTCTCTTCGTCGCTTCTGCTCTGGTGTGCCTCTCGGTTCCGGCTATGGCTGCGGATCTCGCGCCAGCAGCCATTGAGCCAACTTCACCGGTAGCGGCGCCCTTCAGTTGGACAGGCTTTTATGCTGGCGTGAACGCGGGTATGCCATGACCAAGTCTGAAGAAGGGTGGCGGCACACCAGCGGAGGCGATGACCCTGACGCTATTGCGCTACGGCAGTCGCTCACCAACCACTCTTACGACCTTGACGGTTTCCTTGGCGGCGCTCAGATCGGCTACAATTGGCAGCAAGGGCATTTCGTAGTCGGTGCAGAAGCTGATGCCGACTTCTACCAGAAATCATTCTCCAAAACCCGCAGCCTTCTCCCCAATTTCCCTAGCAATTCGGTTACCCAGACTGGAAAAGCGACGGGATTACATACCGCCCGCGTTCGCCTTGGTTATGCATTTGATCAGACACTCATCTATGCCACCGGCGGTTGGGCGGGAACACAGTTGGATTTTCGTGACTCGTCAGTTTATCCGGGTAGTTTCCAGGGTGTGTCAAAATCGGAATTCAAATCCGGTTGGACCATTGGGGCCGGCGTCGAGCAAGCAATTAACGATCACTGGTCAGTGAAGCTTGAATACCTCTATGCCGACTTTGGAAGCACAAAATCATCTTCGTGCAACAACTTCGCTACCGATCTTTGCTATTCGCATAAGCACGACGTCACAACGAATGTCGTACGCCTCGGCGTCAACTACAAATTCTGATCGCCTTAGCTAAGTGCTCCTGTCGGCGCAGTCACCGTCAGGGCCGCTGCTCGACCCGATCGGGCGGCTGGGCCGCTCCACACCTGAATTTCTATGTTCAGCCCCAGCGCAGCAAACGCCGCATCGATCTGATCAAGCTTTGACGCATGATCAAGCAGGAATAGGCGGTCCACGGACCCCCGCTGCCAGCCAAGCCGGCGCGCCAGCTCCGCGCGGGTGATGCCGGCCGCACGAAGAGCCGTGTAAAGCTGCATTTTCAGCTGTGTCCCCAGGTAGGGTCGAACCATGACGCTCCGGGGCTCCACACGATCGGCTGGCGGGATATCTTCGCCGTCAGCGATGCGCGACGCTATGGCCTCTTCGATTGCATCCCTTGCGTGGCAATATGGATGTCATGGGAAGGGGGGTGGCGGAGACGCAGGGATTCGAACCCTGGATACCCTTGTGGGGTATGCTCATTTAGCAAACGAGTGCCTTCAGCCTCTCGGCCACGTCTCCAATGCCCTCCGGATAGACAATCCCGTTCCGGCAATCAAGGTAAAATCGCAACGAGCCCCAAGCTTTGTGACGGGTACTGTCATCTGCGCGATCTCTTCGGTCTCAGTCGCAGCCGATCGGAGCGTGAAAATCACCGATCTGACACGCAAAAGCCCGCGCAAGCCCGGCAGAGATGTCGAGAAAGACACAAGCGCGGCGAAACGAGGCACCGGCACGACGAGCATTCCGTTCGAATCCCGTTTGCTTTAGAGGACAGTGCGCTCTAGCAAAACGCTCTTTGTTTCGATGCGCCTTTGCGGTTCCAGGTGATTCCGTCCAATCGCAAGGCGCTTTCGGAAGCCATGGGAGGACCTGGATGAACAGCACCGCCAAATCGAGCACTGCCGTTGCTCCCAGTCGGGACATCGAGCGCCTGCTCGATATCATGGCCGCCTTACGCACTCCCGGCACCGGCTGCCCCTGGGATCTTGAACAGGATTTTGACAGCATCGCCCCCTATACGATCGAAGAAGCCTATGAGGTCGCTGATGCGATCCAGCGCGGCGACATGGCTGATCTCACTGACGAGCTTGGCGATCTCCTGCTGCAGGTGGTGTTTCACGCCCAGATGGCACGCGAGGAAGGTCTTTTCGATTTCGGCAATGTCGTCGAGGCGATCACCACCAAGCTGATCCGTCGCCATCCGCATGTCTTCGGCGAGGCCCGGAACCTGCCGCCGGCGGAGGTGAAGAAACTATGGGCGGAGATCAAGGCGCAGGAAAAGGCCGAACGCGCGCACCGCCATCCGCCGGTTGGCCCGACGAGTGCCCTCGAAGGCGTTCCCGCCGCCATGCCGGCCCTGACGCGGGCGGTCAAGCTGCAGGAGAAGGCGGGCAAGGTCGGATTCGACTGGAACGACATTCGCATGGTGCTCGCCAAAGTGCGCGAAGAGGCTGACGAGATCGAGGCCGCCCTCGACGAGGGAGCCGGCAAAGACGCGTTGGCGGCTGAAATCGGCGATCTGCTTTTTGCTGTCGCCAATATTGCCCGCCATGCCCATGTCGACGCAGAAGGTACGCTGCGCGGCGCCAATGCTAAATTCGAGAAGCGCTTTCATTTCATCGAGGCTCGCCTGAGCGAGAAGGGCACGGCTCCGGCCCAGTCGAGCCTGGAAGAAATGGACGGATTGTGGAACGAGGCCAAACGAGCGGGCCTATAAGCCCCGCTCCTTCTGCCGAGAAGCGTGCCGCCCCACCGAGGCAGGCCTGCATAGCCGGCGCCCGCATGGCCTCACTGGCCGCAAACGGCATTCCATGCGACAAACCAGGCTCACCTGCATTCCTCGTCTTCGCGTGATCCGCCATGTCGTCCAGCCCGCCGCCCGCCGATGTATCCGCAGCTCTCAGCGTTGAGGAACGACGCGAAGCCATCGTCAATCTGGTGCGTCAGCACGGCTTCGTCGGCGTCGAAATGCTGGCGGGCCGGTTCAATGTCACCGTTCAGACGATCCGGCGCGATCTCAACGATTTGAGTGACGAGGGGCGGCTGGCGCGCTATCGCGGCGGCGGCGGCCTCCCCTCCAGCGTCGCCAATATCGACTACAGTGCCCGCCAGATCATGAACCAGGCGGAGAAGGAGCAGATCGCCAAGCTGGTGGCGCGCCACGTACCCGATCATGTCTCCATCTTCATGAATATCGGCACCACCACCGAGGCGGTGGCCGCGGCGCTGATCCATCACCAGGATCTGCGGGTGATCACCAACAATCTCAACGTGGCGACGATTCTCTCGCGGCACACCGATTTCGAGATCACCATCACTGGCGGCTCGGTGCGCAACCGCGACGGCGGCGTGCTCGGCCCGGCCTGCGTGGACATGATCAGTCAATTTCGTGTCGATATCGGCATCATCGGCATCAGTGGCATCGATACCGACGGCACGTTGCTCGATTTCGACTATGACGAGATCCGCGCCGCCCAGACCATCCTGCACAATGCGCGCAAGACCTATCTCGTCACCGACCACACCAAGTTCCAGCGCAGACCACTCCTGCGCATGGCGTCGATCACCGAAGTCAGCGCCGTCTTCGTCGACAAGGCGCCGCCTCGGGCGCTCACCGAATTGCTGGCGACCAGCGGCACGGAGCTTCATATCGCCAGCGCCTAACCGGCATCGCTGCGTTGGGCCGTCCTCGAAGAGGGCCGGCTTGATTTGTGACACAGTTTGTCATGAAAAAAACAGCTCGCGGCTCCTTTCGAATTGGAGCATTGCGAAAATAACAGTCACGCGACGATTCAAATTTTAACACCCATTGATTGTGATTTAAAATTCGAAGGAACATTCGAGTCCCTATTATTTTACCTAAACTATCCACGATGCGACGTGTGCGGGCCAAATCCGCAGCCTAAACCAAGAAATCTCTCATATGCTGTCGGTATCTTATTATTGACGCCTCAAAGAGGTTTCACTTTTGGAACAGTTTATCATTTTCGTTTTCCGGGAAACGAAAGGTAAAATTTTCTATTGCGAAAATACCAAACCGCGCCAACATGCCTCCCGAATATGACGCCCTCGCCGATGAGGGGCGAAATGCAGGGAGACGGAACGCAATGGTTCAAGCCATCTCGCCACGCCCGATCGACATCCTGACTGCCGTCACGATCCGCGGTGTCGCCCGATGAGCGAGCAGGCATCCTCCAACGACATCTTCGACGTCTTCGTCATCGGTGGGGGCGTCAATGGCTGCGGCATTGCCCGCGACGCCGTCGGGCGGGGTTATTCAGTCTATCTGGCCGAGATGAACGATCTGGCCAGCGGCACGTCCTCCAAGGCTACCAAGCTGATTCATGGCGGCTTGCGCTATCTCGAATATTACGAGTTCCGCCTGGTGCGGGAGGCTCTCACCGAACGCGAGATCGTCTGGCACAACGCCCCACACCTCGTCCACCCGCTGCGTTTCGTGCTGCCCTATTTCAAAGGCCTGCGCCCGGCCTGGATGCTGCGGATCGGCCTTTTCCTCTACGACTATATCGGCGGCCGTAAGAAGCTGCCACCCACCCGGACGCTGGACCTTCGGCGCGACGAGGCCGGCAAGTCGTTGAAGCCGATCTTCTCCAAGGCCTTCGAATATTCCGACTGCTGGGTGAATGACGCCCGTTTCGTGGCCCTCAATGCCCGCGATGCCGCCGACCGCGGCGCCGTCGTCCGCACTCGCTGCAAGGTCGTCGCTGCGCGTCGCGACAGCGGCCTATGGCGCCTCCGGCTGCTGGATCAGACCAATGGTGCGGAGAACGAGGTCACCGCCCGCCTTGTCGTCAATGCGGCTGGTCCCTGGGTCGACAAGGTGCTGGCGGACGTGGTCGCGCACAAGGAGCCGAACCAGGTGCGCCTGGTCCAGGGCAGCCATATCATCGTACCCAAGCTCTTCGACCACGACCGCTGCTACATCTTCCAGAACCCCGATGGCCGTATCATCTTCGCCATTCCCTATGAGGACGAGTTCACCCTGATCGGCACCACCGACCAGGATTACAAGGACGACCCGGCCAAGGTCGCGATCACGCCCAGCGAGACGGACTATCTGTGCAAGGCGGCGAGCGAGTATTTCGCCAAGGAAATCACGCCTGCCGATATCGTCTGGACCTATTCGGGCGTGCGCCCCCTCTATGACGATCACGCCACGGCCGCCCAGGCAGCCACCCGCGACTATGTGATCAAGGAGGAGTTGATCGACGGCGCGCCGCTGATCAATATCTTCGGCGGCAAGATCACCACCTATCGCCGCCTGTCGGAATCGATCCTCGAACATATCGAGAAAACGCTTGGCGCCAGGGGCAAGCCCTGGACCGCGGACGCGCCCCTGCCAGGCGGCGACATGCCCAACGCGGATCTCGACGCCTTCATCCGCTCGCTGATGGCGCGCAAGCCCTTCCTGTCCCCTGCCCTCGCCCGGCGTCTTGCCAAGGCATACGGCACGCGCGTCCTCAAATTCCTGGAAGGCGCCAACAGCATGGCCGATCTCGGCCGCGATTTCGGCAAGGGCCTTACGGCCGCCGAGATCGACTATCTCGCCGACCAGGAATGGGCCGTGACTGCCGAGGACATTCTCTGGCGCCGTTCCAAGCTCGGCCTGCATCTGCCGCCCGAGGTGGCCGGTGACATCTCCGCCTATCTCGCCGCCAGGCAGAAGGCGCCCGTTCCCCACTGAACTCGTTCTGAGACCAAACCGGACTGCAAGAACATATCGAGGAGGAAAGCATGACCAAATATGTCGGGTCCATCGATCAAGGCACGACCAGTACTCGCTTCATCATCTTCGACCGTCGCGGCGAGATCATCTCCGTCGACCAGAAGGAACATGAGCAGATCTATCCCAAGCCCGGCTGGGTCGAGCATGATCCGGCAGAGATCTGGCGCAACACCCAGAGCGTGATTGCCGGAGCCCTGAAAAAGAAGGGACTGACCACGGCCAACCTCACATCGGTAGGTATCACCAACCAGCGCGAGACGGCGGTCCTGTGGAATCGCAAGACCGGCGCGGCGGTGCACAACGCCCTGGTCTGGATGGACACCCGCACCGATAAGCTCGTGGGCAAATTCGCCAAGGATGGCGGCCAGGATCGCCTGCGCGCCAAGACCGGCCTGCCGCTGGCAACCTATTTCTCAGGCCTGAAGCTGCGCTGGCTGCTGGACAACGTGCCCGGCGCCCAGAAGGCGGCAGAAGCGGGCGACCTCCTCTTCGGCAACCTCGACACCTGGCTGGTGTGGAACCTCACCGGCGGCACCAAGGGTGGCTTGCACCTGACCGACGTCACCAATGCCTCGCGTACCCAGATGATGAACCTGGAGACACTGGACTGGGATGCCGATATTCTCAACCTGTTCGACATCCCGCGGGCCTGCCTGCCGCAGATCCGCTCCTCCAGCGAAGTCTACGGCAAATGCACCGGCGTGCTGGCCGACATCCCGGTGGCAGGCATCCTCGGTGACCAGCAAGCCGCCCTGTTCGGCCAGGCCTGCCTGCAGCCGGGCGAGGCGAAGAACACCTATGGCACCGGCTGCTTCATGCTGATGAACACCGGCGACAAGCCCTTCCACTCGACGGCCGGCCTGCTGACCACGCTTGGCTACAAGCTCGGCGACAACAAGCCCGTCTATGCCCTGGAAGGCTCGATCGCCATCGCCGGCGCTCTGGTGCAGTGGCTGCGCGACAACCTCAACCTGGTGAAAACCGCACCAGAGATCGAGTCTCTCGCCAATACCGTGAAGGACAATGGCGACGTCTATTTCGTGCCGGCCTTCTCCGGCCTCTACGCGCCGCACTGGAAGGAGAGCGCCCGCGGCGTGATCGCCGGCCTCACACGTTTTGCCAATAAGGGCCATATCGCGCGCGCCGCACTGGAGGCGACCGCCTATCAGACCCGCGAAGTGCTCGACGCCATGACCAAGGATTCGGGCGTTCAGATCAAGGAGCTGCGGACCGATGGCGGCATGGTCGTCAATGAACTCCTGATGCAGTTCCAGTCCGACATCCTCAATGTTCCGGTGGTGCGTCCCAAGGTCATCGAGACGACTGCATTGGGTTCGGCCTACGCGGCCGGCCTGGCGACGGGCTATTGGAACTCCACCAAGGACATCTCGGAAAACTGGGGCGTCGACAAGCGCTGGCATCCGATGATGAAGGAAGAGCAGCGCAGCAAGCTCTTCAGCGCCTGGAACAAGGCCGTCAGCCGCTCGCTCGACTGGGTCGACTGATCAACACCGGCAAAAGGGCCGCACCGGGGGGTGTCGCCCCATAACAAGAGGAAACATACCATGGCAGTTGGGTTTATCGGCGAGCTCATGGGCACCGCTACGCTCGTCCTGTTCGGTGACGGCGTGGTCGCCAATGTGCTGCTGGCCAAGAACAAGGGCCAGAACTCCGGCTGGATCGTCATCACCGCCGGCTGGGCCTTCGCCGTGCTCTGCGGCGTGCTCGTCGCCGTTGCGGCCGGTGCCCCGGGCCACCTCAATCCGGCGGTGACCCTCGCTTTCGCCACAGCGACCGGCGATTGGAGCAATGTCGTCCCGTTCATCGCGGCCCAGTTCATCGGCGCCTTCATCGGTGCGATCCTGGTCTGGCTCGCCCATCTGCTGCATTGGGGCGAAACCGAAGACCAGGGTCTCAAGCTCGCCGTCTTCTGCACCGGTCCCGCCATCCGTAACTATGGCGCCAATCTGGTGACGGAAATCATCGGCGGCTTCGCCCTGCTGTTCGTGGTCGCGGCCATCGGCTCCAAGGCCGTGGCGACGCCGGGTTATCTCGCCCCCTTCATCGTCGGCATGGTGGTTTGGGGCATCGGCGTCTCGCTTGGCGGTCCCACCGGCTATGCCATCAATCCGGCCCGCGACCTCGGTCCGCGCATCGCCCACGCCGTGTTGCCGATCCCCGGCAAGGGCGGCTCGGACTGGGGCTATTCCTGGGTGCCTGTCGTCGGCCCGGTGATCGGCGGCATCGTCGCCCTCATGCTCGCCAAGGCGACCGGCATGATGTAACGGGCGCGCCTGCAAGAGGCCAAGCGTCTTACTCGTGAAAATGGCCGGTTCATCCGGCCATTTTTATTACCGCCGTTGCAGCGGCGTTACGGGCGTGACAGCTTCGCGAGCAGTCATGGGGGTGGCCTTTCAGGTCCCTTTCGGAGCAAGGCGGCGATGAAACGCATCCTGATCACGGGCATGTCCGGAACCGGCAAGACTTCGGTGATCCGCGAATTGCTGGCCCGAGGCAACGAGGCCCATGACCTCGACACGCCGGAATGGTCTCATTGGGTCCCTGCCGCCCCGGGAGACGATCTGATACCCGGCCAGGGAGAGGACTGGGTCTGGCAACTCGACAAGGTCGCGGCCCTGCTATCACGGTCGACGCCCGGGCCCCTGTTCGTCAGCGGCTGCGCCGAGAACATGGTTGCGCTCCTTCCCAAGATCGACGCCACCATCCTGCTTTCGGTTCCCCTCGCAACCATCCTGGCGCGGCTCGCGGCCCGCACCGGTGGCGGTTACGGCCATACCGAAGCAGAACGTCGCAAGGTCGCCGAACTGGTCGCGGCGGTCGAACCGCTGCTACGCCAGTCCGCCGATTTCGAGATCGACACCCGCCAGCCGGTCCAAGCGACCGTCGACGCGATATTTCGGTTCATGCGGGCCGACTGACCCCGGCGCGCCTCCTGCCATAACGGCGCCATCACGCCCCTCCCCCTAATCTGGCGAACCGATCGCATGCGAGGGGGCTGCCATGCCATATGAAGGTACTGTCGGGCTTGGGCGATCGCGCCTGCGGCATATCGGGCACGGAGCCGGCCTTTGCGCCGCCGCCCTGGGGTTTGCCTTGAGCACAGCCCCAGCCGAGGCCGCGCCCGTCATCACCTGGGAAGTGGCCAACCGCTTCCCGCTGTTCCGCAACGAAGACCATTTCCGCGCTCTTGCCGGCATCTATGCAGGCCTCCCCCTGGCCGATCGGCAGAACCAACCCGTGATGGCGCTGGAGGTCGAGCTCGAAAAACGCGCCGATGCCAGGCAACTCGGCAAAGCCTTTGGCGATCCCGCAACGATCTGGCGTTTCGGCTGGGCCTCCGCCCTTGTCCGCAGTACTTGTTTCAGCGAAACCAATCGCGGGCACTGGGCCTGCAAGCTGACCAATGGCGAGGATTATGTCGGCGCCCGCAAGGCCGACATCCTCGCCAGCGTCACGGAGGCCCCTGCCGGCCGTGAGTGCCAATGGTTGGTCAATGGCGCCGTGGCGGCGACGGCGGCTTGCGGCACCGTACAGGTTCGCCTTGCCGGCATTCCCATCGATGCTTCCTTCACCCTGAGCGTCAAGGCCGATGGCGCGATGCTGGGCGAAGCGGCCGAGCAGATCATCCGGCCGATCACCGTCCTCGGCATGGGCGATTCCTTCGCCTCTGGCGAAGGCAATCCGGACAAGGCTGCGGTGCTCGGTACCGACGTCAACAATTTCCAGGAATCTTCCCACCTGCCGGGTGAATCGGGATGGCGCGGCCGCCTGCGGCTTTATCCCCTCCGCGACAAACACAATTTCGACAAGAGCTTCGGGATCGGCGCCCTATGGATCAATCAGCAGTGCCATCGCTCGCTCTATTCGCACCAACTCAAGGCCGCCCTGGCGATCGCGCTCGAAGCGCCGCATGTCAGTGTGACCTATCTGGGCTATGGTTGCACCGGGGCGGAGGTCTTCGAGGGGCTTCTCGGCTATTGGACAGCCCGCGACGACGTTCCCAAGGATCGGCGGGGTAAGGTGGGTCAGTACGATGCCTCACCACAGTTGATGCGCGCCTTGCGTGACCTCTGTCCCATGCCCCTGAAGGGCTTCAACCGCTTCTCGTCGTCACCGCGCTTTTCCTGGGAGAGCGATCTCAAACGCTGCGCCGCCTTCAAGCGCAAACCCGACATCCTGCTGCTCAGCATCGGCGGAAACGATATCGGCTTTTCACGGGTCATCGCCGGTGAAGCCCTGGTTGCGAGCAGTAACTTCCTCTCGCTCCGCCGGGCGGCCGAAAAACTATGGATCAAGGGGGTCGATCCAATCACCTTCCAGGACGCCACCGCCATGGAGAGTTCGCTGGCCGAGCGGTATCGCATCCTGGGCCAGGCCATTGAACGGCTCCTGGGCCTGAATGCGTCCCAGGTCATTCAAACCGGCTATCCTCAGATGCTGCACACGGGCACCGGCACCTGCCCACATGCCCCGAACGGCGAAGCCGGAACGGCTGGAATGGACCTTCACGAGATCTTCCGGATCAGCAAACCGACCACTGGACAGGAGTCCGTCACCTTCGTCGATGGTCTGAATGCCAAGATCCGCGATCTCGGTAGCGACATAGGCTGGCAGGTGGTGACCGGCTTCGCCGCGGAGTTCAAGGGCCACGCTTTGTGTCAGCCGGGCATGGCGGACGGCAGCAATGCCCCGGACGGGCTACGTTTTCCGGTCAGCAATCCCACGGGGCAACGCTGGATCCCGTTTTCGCCGTCGGCCTGGCAAGCCTACCGGCCGCGCCAACGCTGGTTTGTCACGCCAAACGATGCCTTCCTCACCGCCAACACCATGCGCACGCTGGCCGGCAGTGGCGGCGATCCTCATATGAACGGTCGAGCTCAGCCGGTCCTGGCCGCCACTCTCAGCGGCTCATTCCATCCCAATGCCCTCGGCCAGGCGGCCATGGGGGACGGGGTATTGAAAGCGCTACGCCAGAAGCTGGCCTTGCCCGACCCCAGCGCTCCGGCACCCTAGCGACCACTTTTGTCGCGCGCCGGGCCCCCGCCAATCCCCGCCATGCAGCCTCATCTCGACAGGACTGCAACCTGGCAAAGGCTCCAATATTAACCATGTTGCACGAATGCAAACTGCCCGATTCCTTCCGCCAAGAACCAGAAAAACTATCCTCTTTGTTCCTGATTAACGCCATTTCAGCTAGTAAAGCGTCTCAAATCAACGCCGGAACCCGTTGCCATTAATACATTGGGCTGAATCTTGTCTAACGGAGCCTTGCTTCTGTCCGATTCGAGACCAACAGTTAATATTCAGTAAATGAGCTATTCATCGTAGCGTAGCGTAAGGATGCTCAAGGATGAAGAGACTTCCGGGTTTGATCCTGATCACCGGTCTTGCCGTCAGCACGGCTTCCTGCAGTTCCAGCCCGGCTGGGCGGGCCTTCAATGGGGCCCTGATCGGTGGCACCAGCGGGGCCATCGTCGGCAGCCTGGTCGCTCGTCAGCCGACCACCGGTGCGTTGGTCGGCGGCGCCATCGGGGCAACCACAGGCGCCGTCGTCGGTCTCGTCACGACGCCCGAGCCGGCGAGGACTAGTTGGTTCTGAAGCCAGCGCTCCAAGCTCGCCCTGGAGCGTTTTGCGATTTGACGGCGCGCTTTGCTCTGGGAAGCAGAGTCCGTGGCGCCAGCCGGACAGCCAGAGGCAACGCGGACTGGTACCAGTTCCGCCCCTCCAATTGACGTTCGCGCCCGCCGAGCGCCATAGTCCGGCTGTCGTTTTACGGCATGTGCGGAGTGCCCTCGATGTCGAGACCGGTCATGGGCCTGGCGGGGACCGTCATTCTGACGATCTGCACGGCGCTGCCGGCATTCTCGTCGGAACAGACGCCGTGGCCACCTCGCGATCCCGGGCAGCCCGATGCGAGCGTGGCCATCACGAGCGCCTGGGCCGCCGTGCTGCGAGACATTCACGACTTCGCCGGCCTGCAGAAGGCGGCCGGCGCCGGCGGCAAGCTTCTTTCCGTCGATGCCGATCTGGAAACGCCCAGAGCGATCTATAGCTGGCAGGGATTGCATGGCCGCGGGCGGATGAGGGTTTTTCTCTATCGCACCGGGGATTTTGGCGTAGCGATCACGCCCGCGGACGGAGCGGGCGAAATCACCATGAACAATGCGGGGGCCTTCGTTTGCCCGACCTGCTCGCCCCCGGTCGATGCCTGCGGCCGGCGACCGTCATGGGTATCGCACAGTGTGCATTGGGATGGCTCGGACTGCCATTGCACCATCACCGGCCCGCAGACACTTCGGCCCGGCCCGTGTTGAAGGCAGGTTCAGCCTAGTCGAAACCGGCAACCAGGATCAGCTCTCGGCTATCCGGCCTGACTGGCTGATAATCCCAATCCCCATACCATGTCTGCCACGAAAACCCGGCTTTCGCCGCGAGCGCCGATATCGCGGCCTGTGACGCGAAGCGCAATGTGCTGTGGCTGGAAGTTTCCGTTCCATCCTCAAAACGATAGATGGAGCGGAACGATACCAGTTCGCCCCTCTTCTCGACATCGACATGGGCCGTACCGGCAGCACCTGTCGAGGGGCCCGACATCGATTGGCCGGCCCATTGTTTCCAGGCCTGCGCGTCCGGATTGCGCGTCTCGAAAGCGAAACGCCCTCCTGGCACGAGTCTTTGCTTCACGGCCTGGAAGAAGGCCAGCGACGTCTCGTCGTCGAGCAGAACCTGGAAAGCATGCCCAGTCATCACCGCGAGATCGAAGTGCCCCTGGACGTCGCTGACCAATCCGTGAACCCAGCGCACCAGATGCCCATGCGGACGCGAGCGGGCGATGTCCAGCACGGCTGCGGCAGGATCGACGGCCGTGACGTCATGCCCCTGCCTGGCAAAGGCTGCTGCCATCATCCCCGTCCCGCATCCGATGTCGAGGATGGCCTGGGCCGGCTTCCCCGCCAAGGCGAGGTAGAACTCGCTATCCGGCCCCCAGGGGTTCTGCACGTCGTAGAGAGCCGCAAGACGCGGGTCCGTGTAATGCGCGCTCAGCTCATTCAACAGCCACGATCCCGAACCGCCGCCTGACCTGCTCTGCTCTTTCCGGAGCCACGCGGACGGAGACATGGGTGACGCCATCCTCATCGGTCTCGCGAGCCAGCACGTCGGTATTGGCATGGAGCCAGGCAAGGCCTGCACCGTCCGCCGGCGGGATGTCGATGGCAAGCGTCAGGCGCCCGGCAGCAACCACCGCCTCGACCCGATCAAGCAGCACCGGCAGTCCTTCCCCGGTCACGGCCGAGACAACAATCGGTCGATTTTCGCCATCACGCCGTGAAGCCGTCAACAACGCTTCGCGCGCCGGCTCTTCGATAAGATCGACTTTGTTCCAGACCTCGATCACCGACTGCCCGGCGCCCTCCTCGATACCGAGGCTGGCCAGGATGGAGCGCACATCGCCAGCCTGGGCTTCGGTATCACCATGAGAGATATCGCGCACATGCAGGATGACATTCGCTTCCAGCACCTCTTCCAGCGTGGCACGGAAGGCGGCGACCAGCATGGTCGGCAATTCGGAAATGAACCCCACCGTATCCGATAGGATTGCCTTGGTGCCGTGCGGCAGCTTGAGCGCGCGCAGCGTCGGATCCAGCGTGGCGAACAGCATGTCTTCCGCCAGTACCTCGGCTCGGGTCAGGCGATTGAATAGTGTCGACTTGCCGGCATTGGTATAGCCGACCAGCGCCACGATCGGATAAGGCACCTTGCGCCGGCTGGCGCGGTGCAAGGAACGGGTGCGTTTCACCTGCTCCAGTTCACGCTCCAGCTTGACGATGCGATCCTGCAGAAGGCGCCGGTCCGACTCGATCTGGGTTTCGCCGGGACCGCCGAGGAAGCCGCCGCCGCCGCGCTGGCGTTCGAGATGGGTCCAGGACCGGACGAGGCGTCCCTTCTGATAGTTGAGATGGGCGAGCTCAACCTGCAGCGTGCCTTCCTTGGTGCGCGCACGCCGGCCGAAGATTTCCAGAATCAAGCCGGTGCGATCGATCACCTTGGCGCCCCAGGCTTTCTCGAGATTGCGCTGCTGCACGGGCGACAGGGCGCAATCCATCAGCACGAGGGTGATCTCCTCGGCCTCGACGACCGCCTTGATCTCCTCGACCTTGCCTTTGCCGATATAGGTCGAGGGGCGGATTTCCCCGAGCGTGACCACGACGGCGCCGACCACGTTGAGATCGATGGCGCCGGCGAGGCCGACGGCCTCCTCGAGCTTGGCTTCGGGTGATCGAACCAAATCGCTTTCGCTCCGGCGCGAAAGCACCGGAGCGACGACGTAGGTTCTTGTGCCGGAAGCAACTTCCAGCTCATGCGCATCGATGCGGTGCGCCGGATCCTTGAGAGTATTTGCTGTCAAACGTCAACTTTCGGGCGGGGTTGCCCCCACCACCGCCGGTACGGCAAGAATCAAAGCTTGTCCGCGCCTTCGATCTCACCGCCTTCGAAGAGCTGGACGGGGTGGCCCGGCATGATCGTCGAAATCGCGTGCTTGTAGACCAACTGGGAATGACCATCGCGGCGCAAAAGCACGCAAAAATTGTCAAACCAGGTCACAACGCCTTGCAACTTCACACCATTCACCAGGAAGATCGTGAGCGGGATCTTGTTCTTGCGGACATTGTTGAGAAACGTGTCCTGTAGATTTTGGGTGCGCTCCGCCGCCATAATACCCCCGAAACTCCTTGACCGCGGTTGGTCCGCGGACATTCACAAGCAAAATCAGCCAACGCTGACGCGCCTGCCTTTCATGCAATCATCCTACATAGTCGACGGGGATGCTGCGTCGCGCAAGCAAAAGTTTGCAATCCCAACGCGTCATTCCGCCCAATCTGTCGGAATGATCGCAGATGGAGGTCAAGCCGTCATCTGTCAAGCAGCAATGGTATGCCCGCCACTAAAGTGAACGCTCGGCCACCTCGTGAAAGCGTGCCCGTAACCGCACCGTGAGGGCCCCCGGCTTGCCATCACCGATGGTCGTATCGTCGATGCGCACCACCGGCATGATCAGCGCCGTCGCCGCCGTCACGAAGGCCTCTTTGGCCGCCTTGGCCTCAGCCAGTGTGAAAGGCCGTTCGCCGACCAGCAGATTGTCGCGCCGGGCAAGGTCCAGCAGTGTGGTGCGGGTGACACCGCGCAGAATGCCGCTCTCGGCCGGGCGCGTCAGCAGGGTATTTTCCCGGGTGATGATCCAGGCATTGCTGGCCGCCCCTTCGGTGACGTAGCCGTCCTTGTCGACGAACCAGGCCTCCTTGGCGCCGCGCTCCTTGGCCCGTTGCCGCGCCAGTGCATTGGGCAAAAGCCCCGTGGATTTGATATCGACCCGCTCCCAGCGATTATCCGGCAGGCTAATCACCGAAATACCGCTCGCAGCGCCGGCCTCCGCCTTGCTGCGATCGACGGAGCGGGCGGTCACCACCAAGGTAGGCGGCGTATCTGCCGCCGGAAACACGAAATCGCGCCGGGCCGCTCCGCGCGTCACCTGAAGATAAACCAGGCCGTCGCGGACGCGGTTGCGCCGGACCGTCTCACGCACGATCACCCTGAGAGCCCCCTCCCCTGCCGGCATGGCGATGCCCAGTTCCGAAAGCGAGCGCTTGAGCCGGTCCAGATGACGGGTTTCGTCGATGAGCCGACCGCCGAAAACCTCGCAGACCTCATAAACCCCGTCGGCAAACTGGAAACCGCGGTCCTCGACATGCACGCAGGCATCACGCAGCGGCACATAGACCCCGTTCACATAGGCAATACGGCTCATCACGGCCTCGGGCAAGCTTCGGCCGGCACCAGACAGCAAAGCTCACCGCCCAGACTCGGCCAAGATTTGGCAACCCTCACGGTGTGCCGCAGATTCAGGTCAGTGACAACCTGCGATCGGCCGTCATGGCAGCCAGAAAGGCGAGCCCTGGGCAAAACGCTTCCACAGCTTGTGCAACGAGCCGGCGGCGACTTCCTTGTCGCGGGCCTGCCAGCCACTGATCAAGCCAGCACCACGATGCAGGGCGGCATCCGGCGATTCGTCAGTGAGCACCGTCAGCAGACCACCCGTCGTCGCCGCGTCATTGGCTAGGCCAAGCCCTTCCTGGAGGTCCGCGAGCCGGGCGAGATAACGCTGCGCCTCTTCCTTGGTATCATAGACGCTGCGGAAGAATTCGGCACCATAACGCAGCTTCTTCAGCACGAGCCGCAATTCGTGCTGGGCCACAGGCTCCAGCCGCCTGAAATGCTTTCCCCCTTTCAGGGCACGGCGATGCAGCCGTTCGAGCGCCTGGCGGGCGAACAGGTCGGCCGTCTCCGCCAGGATGCCGAGCGAGCCGCTGGCGATGTCGTTGCGCCAGGCACGCCTTTCGACGGTGCGGCCGAGCGTCAGCAGGAAACGATTATAGCGGGCGCCGGCGAACAGCTCGCGCAAATGCTGATAGCCATGCAGCCGTCGCGGCTCGACATGAGCCCGCATCGCGGCAAAGGCCTTCTCGTCAGGGCAATGGGCTTCGATGCCGGGAATCGTATCCACCACCAGCACATCCCAATTGCGCACGGGGCCCAGCGTGGATGCCAGCCATTTGGCCTCGACCGCCAGCAGCGCGAGGGTCGGTGAGCCGATCTGGCGCTGGAGGATCGAAATCGCGGTGCGCATGCGTCGCAGCGCCACTCGCATCTGGTGCACGCCCTCGGGCGTCCTGCCCTCCTCCACCACGGCCTGATTGGCAGCCATATGGCGGTGGCAGTCGCCGAGCAGCTTGGCGACGATCTCGTCGACATTGTCGCCGGCACCGATGCTGCCCTTGCTGGCCCGCACGCCCTCGGCGGGCGGATCATAGGCGAGCCTGTAGCCGCGATCGGCTTTCGCCAGCGTGCCGACGCGAAGAGGGGCGGCATCGAGCAGGGCCAGGGCAACATCATAAAGGGCGCCGGCGTCGCCGCCCTTGAGCTCGAGCTCGAGCTCGCAGATGGCCTCGCGGCGCTCTCCGACCCGTATCTCCCCCTGGTCGAAGGCGAGCTCCAGATTGGCGGCCGGCAGGTCGAGTGCCTGGATGCGCCTGCGAAACTTGGTGACGAAGACCGCCTCGAGCACGCCGTTGCCGACGCCGTCCATACCGATTTCCAGCGCCTCGGGCGGCAGCAGCGCCAGATCCGGCTCCAGGCTCGGCACGGGCACTTCCCATTCATGGCGAGCCAGGGGATTGGTGCCGCTGGTCGGGCGTTTCAGGGTCTGAATGAAGGTCTTGCCGCTCTTGCGCACCCTGAGGGCGATCTTGTTGCGGTAGAGCTGGCGATCGGGCGTGTCGTAATAGGCGTTCTCGAAATTGCGAAAGACGCCGCGATTGCGCGCATGCTGGGCAATGACCGGAACTGCAGCCAGAGAATCGAAGCTGCCGGCGGGGGCCAGCAGCTTGAGCTCGATTTCCCGATTGGCAGCCGGGACCGGCAATGTCGGTGCTGGCATTGCCGGTGCGGGTCTACTGCCTGTTTCCACGTCTTTACTCCGAGCGACGCCACCTCTTGGGCCGACCAGGCCGCTCGATGACAATTTCATGACGGAACGGACCTATGGCAGATCAGAATGTCACATACTACCGAGCGCCGGGGCTAAATTTTACCTTCAACACAGAGCTATGGCTGCGGAAAATCTCGATCGACCGCCTTCAGCCGGTCCAGCCGCCGTCGATGATATGGATCTGTCCCGTGGTATAGGTAGCGCCGGCGAGATAGACGACGAGGTCGGCAATTTCCTCGGGCTGGCCAATTCGCCCGATCGGCTGGCGCGCGACGAAAGCGGCGCGTGCCGCCTCATAATCGCCGGTCGCCTCCAGTCTTTCGCGCAGGGAGGGACTTTCGACAGTGCCGGGCGCGATGGCGTTGCAGCGTATGCCCTTGCTCACATAATCGGCCGCAACCGATTTGGTGATACCGACCACGGCCGACTTCGAGGCCTGATAGGCAAAACGGTTGGGGATTCCCTTCACCGACGACGCCACCGAAGACATGTTGATGATGCTGCCGTCGCCGCGCTCCAGCATATGCGGCAGGAAAGCCCGGATCATGCGGAACATCGCGGTGACGTTGAGATCGAAGGCGAAATTCCAGTCCTTCTCCGTACAGTCGAGAATCGTGCCGGCATGGACGACGCCGGCGCAGTTGAAGAGAATGTCGGCCTGGGGTCCATGACGTTCGGCGAAGGCGGCGATCGCCTCCGGCGACAGCACGTCCAGCCGTTCGATGACGATGCCTTCAACCCCGGCAAGATCTGCCAGCTTGTCCTCGGCAATGTCGGTGGCGACCACGCGCGCGCCGGCGCGGGCCAACGCGATCGCGGAAGCGCGGCCGATCCCTTGGGCTGCCGCGGTGACAAGGGCTGTCTTGCCCTGCAAGGATTGGGACATTTCACTCTCCGTCGTCGATCTCCGGCTCAGCCGGCTCTTTGCTCAAGGCTTGGCAAGTGGCTTCTTCTTGATCATGCCCTTGGCTCGACCAGGAAGAAGCAGCAAGTTATCAAACATTTGCAGAGTTTCCTGGCGAAGCCCATCCACGAGCCTCACCAGGAAATTCTGCGTAGTGCGGCGGGCAGGACAATTTCAGGCGTGCCCGCCCGCTCCCCGATTGATAGCTGCATTTGTATGATATATTCAAATGGCAATCGTTGCAGAGTGCGAGCGGCAGCCCGCCAACCAGGTTCCCACCCCGGAAAGGCACGAACTTACCCCTGGCCCGGTTGCCCGGGCCATCCCTGTCCCATATGGTCGGCGCCGCATCGAGTTTCTGAGTCTGACAAGGCGGTATTATGTCCGGACAGCGCACCTATCTTTATGTCGGCGGCCCCACGCGGCCCACGCCGTATTATCCAACCAACAACGCCAAGGGCATTTCCACCTTCTCCTTCGACCAGGCAACCGGTGCCATCGCACCGGTCGGTTTGATCGAGGGTATCGACAATCCCACCTGGATCGGCGTCGACGCCAAACGCAAAGTCCTGCACGTCAACAGCGAAGTGTTCGGCTGGAACGAGGGTACGGTCTCGGCCTATGCGGTCGATCCTGCCGACGGCACGCTGAGCTACATCAACAAACAGCCGACCCTGGGCAGCATCGCGGCCTTCAACAGCCATGACCGCAACGCCAACTTCCTGCTCGTCGCCAATTACAGCCTGACCCCGGAAGGCGAGTTGCCCAACAAGGCGATCGCAGTATTGCCGATCCGCGAGGATGGCGGCCTGAAGGCCGCGGTCAGCGATGCCACCCATGCGGGCACGGGACCCGATCCGGAGCGTCAGGAACGCCCGCATCCCCACTGCGTACGCGTCACGCCGGATAACCGCCACATCGTGGTTGCGGACCTCGGGCTCGACCTTCTGGTCGTTTACCGCTTCGATGCCCAGACCGGGGCGATCGCCCGTGCCGGAGCCGCTTCTGTTCCTGCCGGCGCAGGCCCTCGCCATTTCGTCTTCCACCCACGCGGCAATCTGCTCTATGTCGCCAACGAACTCGATTCCACCGTGACCTCCTTCGCTTTCGAGGCGGACCAGGCCAAGCTCACATCGGTCAGCACGATTTCGGCACTGCCCGAATCGGCCGGGTCGGGCAGCTTCTGCTCGGAGATCGCGATTTCGGCCGACGGTGCCTATCTCTACGTCGCCAATCGCGGCCATGACAGCATCGGCGTCATCGCCCTCGACAGTGAAGGCGGCATGGTGCTGGAGCACAGCGTACCCTGCGGCGGGCAGTTTCCCCGCCATTTCGCCATCGATCCCTCGGGCAATTTCCTGGTCGCCGCCAGCCAGAACAGCGACAAGCTCGCCGTCTTTGCCATCAACAAGGAGAGCGGCGAGCTGACCCCGACCGGTACGGAAATCCCGATCGGTACGCCGACCTGCGTGGCCTTCCTTCAGATCGACGAAGCGTAAGGCTTCTTCCAGAAAGGCCGGCGGCCTTTTCGCTTAAGAAAATGCGTTGAAACAAGAGGTTGAAGCAAAGTGCGATTTGTCCAAATCGCACTTTGCTTCAAGAAATGGCATTGCGAAGGGCGCCGCTGCCGGCCGCCGCCTTCGGAGCTCCCTGGAAGCAAGATTTGGGTGACAAGCTTCTCATTCTCGATGTGGGCTCCACCGCACTCAAGGCGGTGTTGTATGACCGCGCCGGCGCGGCCGTGGCCTCGGCAACGCGCCCCCTGACCACGCAGACCCGCACCGATGGTTCCGTCGAGCAGGATGCACGGCAATGGTGGACGGCAACGCAGGCTGCGGTGAGCGAATTGCCGTTCCGCGCCGATGTCTGCGCGCTCGGCCTGGCGGGTTCGATGCAGAACCTCATCGCCCTCTCAGCCGAGGGCGAACCCGTCGGCCCGGCGATACTCTATTCCGACCGCCGCCTCGAGCAAGACGAAGTGGCGGAGCTGCGTGGTCGACTTCCCGGCGATTACGGCCAGCGCACCGGCAATCATCTCGATCCCGCCCATCCCATCCTCAAGCTGATGCGGCTCGATCGCTTCCTTCCCGGCTTGCCGCTCGACACCGTCGCCGGTTTTCTCTTCGGGGCCAAAGATGCCGTGATCAAGCGGCTCACCGGGCGCAGCGTGATCGATCCCACCACCGCGACCACGACCGGGCTCTACAACATCGTGAGTGGCGCCTGGGACGAAGCCTTGCTGGCGGTTGCCGGCGTCGGGCCTGGGCAAATGCCGCAAATCCTGGCCGCGGATGCCGTCGCCGGCCCGCTTGCCGATGAAGCCGCCGCCGCTCTCGGACTGCCACGCGGCATCCCCGTCCACAACGGAGCGGGCGATGGCGCGGCCGCAACCTGGGGCGCCTTCGCCGATGCGCCCAACACTGCCTATGCCTATGTCGGCACCACCGGCTGGGTCGCCGGCACCATGGACCTTGCCGATGCCCGCCCCCCTCGTGACAGCTATACCCTGGCCGATCCCGTCAAGGGCAGCCGCGCGATCGTCATTACGCCGTTCCTTTGCGCCGGAGCGGCGCTCGACTGGTTGAGCGAGATCACGTCCCTGCCGGTAGAAATGCTGCTGGATCACGCCACTGCTGATGGCGATGGCCCTCATCCCCTGTTCCTGCCCTATCTCTTCGGCGAACGTTCTCCCTTCGAGGATCGCGCGGTTCGCGGCGCTTTCCTCGGCCTCGATCGCGGTCACGGGCCGGGCGCGCTGTGCCGCGCCGTGCTCGAGGGTATCGCCTTTGCCATTCGCCACAATCTGGAAGCCGCCGGCCTGCCACGCCAGCCGCTGACTGTGATCGGCGGCGGCGCCCGTAGCCCGTTACAGCAACGCTTCCTGGCCGAAGCGCTGAACCGGCCCGTGATCGCTCCGGCCGCAAGCCAGGAGATGCCGGCGCTCGGCATTTATCGCATGCTTGCGCCCAGGCTCGGTTTCGAGCCAGTGCAGCAATTGGCGGGCAGCGTCACGGTCGACCCGAATCCAGCCCGAGCGGAGGTGGCGGATCGGCGCTATCACAGCTATCGCGCTGCGTCGGATTTCGCGCGCGAACTGCCGCGGACTATGCCATAGCAACGCAAAGAACCCGCCCCGGGAGTTCGGATCCGGGTTGAGCGGTATCGGGGGGATCCACGTGAAGACCGGTGTTTCAATCTTGGCCATGGCTCTGGCTGGCCTCATCTCAAGTGCGGCCCAGGCCGAGGATATCGCCGTGCTGACGCTCTATATCAGTTCGGTCGCCACCAACGAGATCGTCGAGACCTTCAAGAAGGATGCTGCCGGCAAGGGCTGGAACGTCAATGTCGTCGATACGCGCGGCGACCTTCAGCAATTGGCGAGCCGCGTCGAAGACGTCACCAATGCCGGCGTCACGGCCATCGTCCTGGTCAGTGTCGATCCCAAGCAGATCGCCGACCAGGTCGCCGCCGCGGCCGCCAAGAAGATCCCTGTCTTTGCTCTCGATGGCGCCCTCGCGCCTGGCGTGACCGCCAGCATCGCCACCGACAATTTCGCCCTCGGCACCATCCTGTCGGACAAGCTGTTCAAGCAACTGGGCGGCAAGGGCAACATCGTCAAATTCTTTTATTCGGCCCATCCCGGCGTGCATCAGCGCGAACTCGCCCTCGACAAGGCGCTCGCCGCCAATCCCGGCATCAAAGTGATCGCCGAGCATTATGTGAAGGTCCCCGGCCCGATCGACGATTCCCGTCTCGCCATGGAGACCTTCATCCGCCAGCATGGCACCAAGATCGACGGCGTCTGGGCCGCCTGGGACGAGCCGGCGATCGGCGCCCTCCTCGCCCAGCAGAGCGACGAGCCCGATTCCAAGATGGTGATCGCTGGCATCGACGGCAATCCGCAAGCCGTCGACCTGATCAAGCAGTGCACCGACCTGATCGCCACCGTGCGCCAGGACTTTCCGGGGATCGCGCATAGCGCCGTGACGGAAATCGCTAATGTGCTGAAGGGCAAGCCCGTCAGCAAACAGGAGATCCAGGTCGAGGCCAAGGTGGTCGACCGCGCGAGCCTGGGCGTGACTTGTCCTCAATGAGCCAGCCTTCCGGTCGCCCCGTTCCGCGGCTTGAGATCACCGGCCTGAAGAAGCATTTCGGCGGCGTGCACGCCCTTGATGGCGTGAACCTCACGGTCGCGCCGGGCCGGGTCCACGCCTTGCTGGGCGAGAATGGCGCCGGCAAGTCGAGCCTGCTCAAATGCCTGTCGGGCGTATATCAGCCCGATGGCGGCGCCATGCAGCTCGACGGTGCTCTCTACGCTCCCCGCGATCCCAGGGCAGCCGAGGCCGCGGGCCTGCGCTTCGTGCACCAGGAGCTCAACCTGGTCCCGGGTTTTACGGCGGCCGAGAACGCCTTCGTCGGTCGGCGCTATCCGCACCGTTTCGGCCTGATCGATCGCCAGGCCATGCAACGACGCCTGACGGCTGTCAGCGACAGGCTCGGCATCGCCCTGCCGCTGGACGTGCCGGTGCGCCATCTCTCGGTGGGCCAATGCCAGTTGGTCGAGATCCTGCGGGCGCTGATGGACGAAGCGCGCATCCTGGTGCTGGACGAGCCGACGGCCTCCCTGAGCGAAAGCGAGGCCTGCATCCTGCGCAAGGTGGTCACCAATCTCGCACTGGCGGGATGTGCCGTGATCTTCGTCTCGCATCGCATGGAGGAAGTGTTCGAACTCGCGCAGGACTACACGGTGCTGCGCAATGGCGTCACGGTCGGCCAGGGCCTGATCGCCGAAACCACCCCCGATGCCGCCGTGACGATGATGGCGGGGGACGCCCAGTTGCGCGATGCTGTTCCGCTTCCGCCCAGGCGAGCCGAACGACTGCTCGAGCTCGACGGTTTTTCTCCCTCGCCGCGCCACGGCTCCCTGCAATTGAGCGCTCATGGCGGCGAAATCATCGGCCTCTACGGCATCGTCGGCAGCGGCCGCTCAAGCCTTCTGAAAGCGCTCTGGGGGGCCATGCCGCAGGCGCGCGGCGGGTTGTCATTGGCAGGACGGTCCCTGCCGGCCTCCGGCATCCCCTCCCGCATCCGGGCAGGGGTCGCATTTGCACCGGAAGACCGCCGTGGCAGCGGCCTGGTGGTCGGCCATTCCATCCTCGACAACGCCACCCTACCCCGCCTTTCCGACGGGCGGCTCCTGGTGGGCCTGCCCTTCCTGTCCCAGCCCTCCTTGCGGCGCAATGCCGGCACGATGCTGCAGCGGCTCGCCGTCCGCTACGGCCGCCTCGCCGACCGCATAGCCACCCTGTCCGGCGGCAATCAGCAAAAGGTGCTGATCGGACGCTGGTTCAGGCCTGGGTTGCGCCTCTTCTTGCTGGACGAGCCGACGCGGGGTGTCGACGTCCGCTCCAAGGCCGAAATCCACGCGCTTTGCCGCCAGCTCGCGGGCGACGGCACGCTGATCCTCTTTGCCACCAGCGACATCGAGGAGCTCTTCGCCCTGGCCGGGCGCATTGTGGTGATGGCCAAGGGCGAGATCGCGCTGGACGCTCCCACCGACGGCCTATCCCGCCTGCAGGTACTTGCGGCAACCTTTCGCACGGCAAAACCGCATCGGGCCGATCACTCCCGGAGGACAGCTTGAACTTCACCGCCCGCTACGGCACGCTTCTGGGCCTTTTCGTCATAGTCGGGGTTTTCTCGGCTCTTTCACCGGGTTCCTTCGCCCAGCTTTCCAATCTGATCAACATCACCCAGCAATCCTCGCTGCTCGCCATCGTGGCCCTCGGTGCGACCTGCGTGATGGTGCTGTCGGAATTCGACCTCTCGGTCGGTGCAGTGGTGTCCTGGGCTGGAATCCTGGCCGTCAGCCTGTTCGCGCAAGGCTGGGGCATTCCGGCCACCATTCTCACCACGCTGGTGTCCTGCGCGATCGTCGGCTGCATCAGCGGCTATCTTGTATCGCGCCTGAGTGTGCCGAGCTTCATCGCCACCCTGGCTATCGGCACGGTGGTCGGTGGCTTCACCTTCTGGATCAGCGACGGCGCGACGCTGTTCGGCAATATTCCGCCCGCATTCCGCGACCTCGGGCGTGGCACGCTGGCCGGCGTGCCGGTGCTGACGCTGTGGGCCGTCGCAATGACGGCGATCTGCGTCGTCCTGCTGGACTACACCGAGCCCGGCCGGCGCATGGCGGCCATTGGCGGCAATCGCGAGGCAGCCCGCCTCACCGGTGTTCCGATCGTGCGCAGCACGGTGCTCGGCTTTGCGATCTGCACCCTGTTCGCTGGACTTGTCGGCCTCCTGCTGGTGGCGAGGCTGGGCAGCGCTCACCCGACCGGCGGCAACGGCTTCCTGTTGCAGGCCTATGCCGCCGCCTTTCTCGGCATGACGGCTTTTCGCGGCGGCGACGCCAACGCCCTCGGCACCTTACTGGGCGCGGTGATCATCGCCGTGGTGGCAAACGGCCTCACCATCGTCGGCGTGCCCAACTACATGCAGGACATCCTCACCGGTCTGATCATCCTGGCGGCGGTGCTGGTGCGCAATGTCGGGCGGCTGCGAGATTAAAGCGACGTCCAGCCTGTCATCTCGCCCCACGGTTGAGCGAGATGAGGCCGCTCCCTCATAAGTCGCGCCATAGAGATCCCCTTCTCCCCATTCTTACGGGGAGAAGGTAAGGGGAAGGGGCCGCACGGGGCCTCGCGAATCCCCTCTCAGGCCGCAGCTTCTGCCGTGAGATGGGGGCTCTCGAAGCCAAGCTTGCGCAAACCTTCCTGGATCTCGGGAATGCGCATGAACAGGTTCCAGATCAGGCCGGTGCGATAATTCTCGATCATCACGATGATGGGGCCCTGGTCGATCGACAGAAAGGTCTCGGCGAACCAGTCCTGCTCTTCGCTGAAGGCATCAACGAAGCCGAAGCGCCCCCAGAGCTTGTCGCCATGCTTGGTGAGGAAATGGCGCAGCGCCGCCATGGCTTCCTTGGGCGCATAGGGAAAGCTCGACAAGGCTGCCGTCGGGCTGATTACGCCGTTGTCCTCGCTCGGTTGATGTGCAGCGTACCCATCCGGATCATCGCTCGCCGTCAGCCCCCAGCAATCGGGGCCATAGCCCTTGTGGCCATGCGGATTGAGCACGCAATGGCGATGATTGATCATCGTATGGGCTACGTTCTGCTGCCAATAATCGGCGTAGCGGTCCTTCAATCCGCGGGGGTCGAGGCCCAGGAAGGAGTAGTGCGCCCAGAACAGCGGCCCACCCCGATCGGGGCCGAGCGGCAATTCGATGTCGTAATAGCTGCGCGGCGCCCCGAAATCCTTGCTGGCGGCGAAGCCACGATGATAGGCGGCGGGATCGATGGGATAGCGCGGCGCCGACACCGCCATCACATAGGCGATCAGGCACTCGTTCCAGCCATGGATGTCATGGTCGAGCACGAAGCCGTTATTCGGGCTCCAATGCCAATAGAGCGCATGGCGTCCCTGTGTATACCAGTTCCACTCGATCTCACCCCACAAACCGGTGATGCGCTTTCGCAGCTTTGTCTCGGCGAGGGAATCTGCAACGAAATATTCGCGGGCGCAAAGCAGGCCCTGGAACAGGAACGCGGTTTCGATGAGATCGCCACCGTCGTCCTTGCGGCTGAAGGGCCAGACCTTGCCGGTCTCGCCATGCATGAAATGCGAATAGGCGCCATGGAAACACGTCGTCGGCTCGATGACGTCGATGATCCTCGTCAACCGCTCCAAGCCTTCGGCATGGGTGATCCAACCTCGCTCCATCGCCACGATCATGGCCATGATGCCAAAGCCCGTCCCGCCTATGGCCACCAGGTCGTTGGGTGTATCCACCGTGCGGGTGCTACGGTCGCGGGCCATGCCGCTGGCCGGCTCCGCCCCCTCCCAGAAGAAGCGGAAGGTCTGGCGCTGCACGGCTTCCAGCAATTCCTCGTCGGGCAGATCAATGAGATCGGCGGCCTTGTAGAGTTGCCCAGCCAAGCCGGCTTTCGTCATGCCCTCGCCGACCTTCTCCACTGCGATTTTCTTGTCACCCTTGGAGGGCTTCTTCTTGCCGGCCTTGTCCTTTGCCATCGTCCCGTCTTTCACCCGTTGCAAGCTTTGCTGACTTGCGTGACCGATCTTTAGATAAACGCTTCAACAAAATTACGTATTTATCTGAAAAATAAATTCTTTTTATACATCATCCTTGGTTTCACTCCCCTCGCCTCGCTCCGTCTTGTCCGCCGTATGACCGGCTTGCGTCCGTTCGTTGAGAAGCCGAAGGGTGCGCGGAAAGAAGCTGGCCTTGGAGCCAGGCCGGCCGATATGGACGATGGCGGACTGGCCAAGATCCTTTTCGAAGATGGCGAAAACCTTATCCCGGGTGCCCTCGTCCAGCCCTTCGAGGGCTTCGTCGATGACGATCCAGGCCGGCTTCTGCAAGGCGACGCGGGCGAAAGCCACGGTCTGTTGCTCTTCGTCGGCCAGATCCTTGTCCCAACGCACATTGCGGTCGAGGTCGTCGGCCAGATGACCGAGCCCCACCGCAGATAAGGCATGCTCGAAATCGGCCTGCTCGAATTGCGCCACGGGCTGGGGATAGGACAGAACCTGCCTGAGCGTTCCCTGAGGCAGATAAGGGCGGCGCGGCATGAAGGTGACGTGCCCATCCTTGGGAAGGCCGACCTGGCCGGAACCGAAAGGCCACAGGCCGGCAATGGTCCGAAACAGCAGCGTCTTGTTGGCACCAGCGTCGCTGACGACCAGAACCCGCTCTCCGGATTTGATCTCTACCTTGCTTTCATTGAGCCGGCTGCGCCCGCTTGGGGCTTCGACCACCAGATCATCGAGACGGATCACCTCATCTTCGGTCTCAGTGAACTCGATATGGCTCGCCTCGGCCTGCTGGCTGTCAATCTGGGTGACAGCATAGCGAAAGTTCGCGACACGCAACAAGGTCGCGCGCCAGTCTGCGATGGTGCCGAAATTGTCGACAAACCAGCGCAATTGCGCCTGCACCAGATTGAAGGCGCCCACCGCCACCATCAGCCCGCCAAAGGTCAGATTGCCCGCAAAATAGATTGGCGCCGCCACCAGGAAGGGCGCCACCTGAGTGAACCAGCCATAGCCCGAACTCACCCAGGCGAGCCTGGCCGTCGCCGTCACCAGCCGTCGCATGGCCTGCAGCACGGCCTTGAGGTCGAGATTGAGCTGACGCTCCTCGTCCTTCTCGCCATTGTTCAGTGCGATGGCGTCGACATGCTCGCTGACCCGGACGAGTGAAAACCGAAACTCGGCCTCCCGGGCATAACGATCGGCATTCAAGCCGATCAGCGGACCACCGACATGCCAGGAAAGCAGGGAGGCGGTGACGGCATAAAAAAGCGCCGCCCAGACCATATAACCGGGAATAGCGAAGCTGTAGCCACCGACATTGAAGACGAATCCGCTGGAGAGATTCCACAGCACCGTGATGAAACTGGCCAGATAGATCGACGCCGACAAGAGCCCGATACCGAGATCAGTCGACAGTTCGGTCAGATGGCGGGCGTCCTCATGCAATCTTTGGTCCGGATTGACACCGAACTTGCTGGAATTGGCGAGGCGGAACGCGCGGCGAGGTTTCATCCATTGGCTGATGAGATCCTCGACCAACCCCTGCCGCAACTTCAGCTTCACCATCCAGCTCAGCCAGGTCTGAGTGACGTTGAGGGTCAACAGGCCGCCGGCAATGGCGACGAACACCAGGAGCTGTTGCAGAAATTCAGCGAGGTCCTTACGGGCCAAAGCATCGTAGAAAGGCTGGTTCCAGGCGTTCAGCAGAACCTGGAAATAGCTGGTGACCAGGATTACCAGGACGACGCCGACGAGCAGCAGCAGCAATTGGTTGCGATGGGGCGAAGTGACGAAGGCGCGGGCCATCATGTTGAGCTGCAGCAGCAGCCCACCCATCGACTGCTCAGACTGCCCGGACTTGTCCGGCTCGTTGCTCGGCGCGTCGGCAGGCTTCCCGCCGGATTGTGCAACCATGAATCACTCTCCGCCTCGACTATAGCCGGTCATCTGGCAGAGTCATCCTCAAGGGTAAGCCGGTAATGAGCATGGCGGCTGAAGCAATGCACGAATGCGCGCGTTTATGCGTCTTTCTGCATTTTCATACTTGCATTGCTCCCGCTTAAGCGACATAAGCAGCCTGCTCATCGGATGTCGCGCCCGCCATGGAAATCTCCAACCTTCTCGACGCCAGCCTCATACCTGCCGAGCGGCAGCGCCTGCTCCTGCAGCGTATCGAAGAGGATGGTCGCATCGCTTCCGTCCAGGCGGCGCTGGATTTCGCGGTGTCGGAGGACACCATCCGCCGCGACCTCAAGGAACTCGCCGACGCCGGCCTGATCGAGCGCGTGCATGGCGGCGCCTTGCGCAAGTCCCGTACTTCACATCGATTTGATCGGCGCCTGATCAGCAGCGAGGCGCAGAAGAAACAGCTGGCGGGCTACGCCTTGCGTTTCGTCGAACGGGGCATGGTCGTCCTGCTCGACCAGAGCACCAGCAATTTGATGCTGGCGCACCAGCTTCCGGTCGAGGCCGGCCTCACCGTGATTACCCCCTCGCCCGATATCGCAGTCGCCGTACTCGACCGCGGCGTCGGCAAATTGGTGCTGATCGGCGGGCAGGTCGATACCCAGTCCCGCAGCGCCAGCGGTGCCGGGGCGCTCGAACAGGTTGCCTTCCTCAAGCCCGATCTATGCTTCCTTGGCGCCTGCGCCGTCGATCGGGTCGAGGGCGTAACCGTGGTCGACCACGACGATGCCTGTCTCAAGCGCGCCATGGTCGCCGCCTCCCGCTCGACGGTGGCCTTGATCACCGCCGAGAAGCTCGACACACGCTCGGCCTATCAGGTGATGCCATTCGATCGCCTCGATCACATGGTCACCGAGAATGCGAGCTCGAACACAATCCTGCAGCGCTACAGCGAAAGCGGCGTGGAGATCCACCTTGTCTGAAACGTCCCTTTATCGGCCTGGCTGGCAGGTCTGGCACCCGACCGCCGCAAGCTTCTACGTCAATGGCGCGCTCTATGGCGTCTGGGCCACGCAGATCCCTCTCGCCAAGGAACGGCTGGGGCTCGACCCCATCGTGCTGAGCATCGTCCTGCTGATGCTCGGCGCCGGAGCCGTGCTCGCCATGGCCGGCAGCGGCTGGATCATCCAGCGTATCGGCACGGCGGCACTCATCCGGCTGAGTGGCGTGATTTTCGCGGCCCTGCTGCCGATCATTCCCCTCATGCCAGACGTCTGGCTTCTCTCCGCCGTCGTCTTCCTGTTCGGTGCCAGTGGCGGCTGCATGGATGTGGCGATGAATGCCGATGCAGCCAGGATCGAGAAGCAGGTCGGGCGCCCCTATATGTCTTCGTTCCACGGCATGTGGAGCCTCGGAGGGTTGACCGGAGCCGGTATCGCCACCCTGTTGCTGCGCTGGACCGATGGCGCTTCCCAGGCGTTGATCATCACGGTGGGGTTGGTCGCGATCTTCGCCTGGGGACAGAGAGGCCTTGCCCCCGGCAAGGTCGAGGCTGCTGTCGGCGGCGGTAAATCACCCTCCTTGCGTCCGGCCCTCCTTGCCGTCGTGGTCGGCCTGATGGCTGCCCTCGCCTTCAGCGGAGAAGGTGTCGTGCTGGATTGGGCGGCCGTCTTCCTGCGCGAGCAATTGGGAGCGGGCCAGGAACTTGCCAATGTCGGCTATGCCGCTTTCGCGGGAGCGATGGCAAGCGTGCGCTTTCTGGGTGATCCCATCCGCCGCCATGTCGACGGCGTCTATCTGGTCCGGGGCGGCTGCCTGCTCGCCGTGATCGGGCTTTTGATGGGGCCTCTCTCCGGCAATGTCTATGTCGCCATCGTCGGCTATGGCTTGACCGGCATCGGCTTTGCCAATGTGGTGCCTGTCCTGTTCAGCACGGCCGGCGCCATGCCCCGCCCGGAGGTGCAGATCGCAACGGTATCGACCATGGGCTACGCCGGCCTGCTGGTGGCTCCGCCGCTGCTTGGAACCGTCGCCCATGTGACCTCGTTCGCCGGTATCTTCTACGTGGCCGCCATCTTCACCGTGATCATAGCGCTGCTGGCCCAGGTCTGTGCGCCCCGGTCCGCGCGCTCCCTGGCCGTTGGCGACGCTCCGCTATAGAAGCGGGCTGACGAGCCGCGCGAGATTCTCGGCGACCTTGCGGATCCAGGGACGCCGGCGCCATTCTCCAAGGTCGAGCCTGTCGCTGCCCGCGAAATAGTCGTCCTGCATGCGCCGCAATCGCAGCGTGACCTCGCGATCGTAGATCACGACCGTAACCTCCGAGTTCAGGACGAAGGAGCGCATGTCCATGTTGCTCGAGCCGATCAGGGCAATTTCGGTATCGATCGACACGTTCTTGGCATGCAGGAACTTGTCCCGGAACAGGTGGATGTTCACGCCTGCCGCAAGCAGTCCCCCATAATAGGACTGCTGGGCGAAACGCACGATGCGATGGTCCGAAACCTTGGGCACGACCAGATGCACGGCCACGCCGCGCAGCACGGCAATCTGCATCGCCTTGTGGACGGCCTCGCTCGGAATGAAATAAGGCGTGACGATCACCACCCGCTGCAGAGCCGAATGAATGGCGGTGACCATCAGGCTCTCGATGCCCCCGATCCGATAATCCGGCCCGCTCGGCAACACCTGCATGGCCAGCGTGCCACAGGCCGATGTCGGCGACATCACGCTGTCGAGTGGCAGCGCCTCCTCCGTCTCCAGAAACCAGTCGGCGATGAAGACGGCTTGCAGTTCCAACACCACTGGCCCTTCCAGGCGCAGCATCAACTCCTGGTTGGAGATGTCGAGGACTGTCCGGGCCGCGATGATGTTTTGAGAACCGACATAGCCCACGCGCCCGTCCATCACCGCAATCTTGCGATGATTGCGCAGGTCTGCCCGCGCCGACTTGCGCCGGAAGAAGGTGACCGGAAGTATGGGATGGCCTTCGACGCCATATTCGGCAAGCGTCGTCAGTACGCTGCGTGCCCATTGCCTGGAACCGACGGCATCGATGAGGACACGGCACTTCACGCCACGGGCCTGGGCGCGGCCAAGGGCCTGCATCACCGTCTGTCCGACCTCGTCGTCGGAAAAGATGTAGAATAGTAGATGGACATGATGCTGGGCGGCGTCGATGTCGGACACCAGCCGATCGACCATCCGCGAATAGTCGGCCAGGAAATCCACCCTCGCCCCATCGACGACCGGTAGCTTGCCCACTCTTTCGATCAGCACCGCGGCACGCGTGAAGCGCCGGGGCAGCCGCTCGCGCGCGACTTCGGTGAGTTCGCGAACCTTGTCCGCGGACAGGCTCAGGATATCCGGCAGGCGCTCGAAACGCTTACGCCGCCAGCGCGGATAGGTGGCGCGCCCGATCAGGAGATAAAGCACCAGCGCCGGCCAGGGCAGGAACATCACCAGCAGCAGCCAGCTTCGCGCCGCGTCCGAATTGCGACGGAACGGCACCACCACGATCATGACGAGGCGCACGGCCCATTCGGAATAGAAATAGGCCCACGCCAACACGCCCAAACCCGGCAAGGTCAGATCGGAGAACGACAAGGCTGGCCTTTCCATAGAAAAACCCACGCAGTGGACTGCGTGGGTGCGACTTGCGTCAGATGAAAAATCCTCAAAGCGTTTTGCAATCCGACGAAATCGCCAAGTATCGCAAAGACGCGTCCAAACAAGGAGTTAGAGCAAAAGTACGTTTTTTCAAAAACGCGCTTTGCTCTAAGGGATCTCACCCCTTACGGGCACTGCACGCGGCGATACCGCACGTTGCCGTAGTAGTCATAGTAACGACGGGTGCAAGCACGCGGCGTGGTTTCGGCACCGACGATGGCACCGGCAGCACCGCCGAGCACACCACCGACGATGGCGCCGCCGGCCGAACGCGTGGCCAGGCCACCGATCAGCGCGCCGCCACCAGCACCGATGGCAGCGCCACCGAGCGCGCGGTCACCGCGCGAATATTCCGAGCAGCCCGCGAGCAAAAGCCCTGCAGCTGCTACGATCAAAAGCTTCTTCATGGGAGATCCTCCGTGGATGCCGATCCGTATCGATCATATACAGATACAACCGAGTGCAAAGCCCGATTCTTACATCATGCACACCATGAACCGGAGATGAATGACTAGGTAAGGATAGCTCGTGCTTCAGATGCCATCGCTTTCAGCCCGGGCCGGAGCATTTCACTACCGACTCAACCGAAATGACGCATCTTACCGACATACTAACTTCTACGGCGAAGACAAGTTCCCCTTCGTGTACCAGTGCCTTTCTAGGGTCGGAAAGTAGCCTTGAACAGCGCTTCTCTCGCAACTGCGAAAAGGCCGCTTGCACCAGCGCGCCATGACGATTAAGCGGGAATGTACGGAAATCTAGATAGTTTGGAGCGACAAGCGATGGAAGCGCTCTTCATCGGCCATGCCTATATCGACGTGACCTTCGTGGCGGATGACATGCCGCGCGGCGATGAAAAGTCGGTAGCCAAGGACTATGCCGTAGCATTCGGCGGCAACGCCACGACGGCCGCTTTCTGCTGCGCCAAGCTTGGTGTGATACCCGATCTGATCACCACCAACTCGAACGACTGGCTCGGCCGCATGTTCATGGACATGGCGGCGAAGTACGGCATCTCCGTCCATCCTCGCAAGGTCAAGCGTTCCTCGCTCTCCTTCATCATGCCCAAGGACGGCAAGCGCGCCATCGTTCGCGCCCGCGACGATGACTATCTGCATCCCTATCCGCATCTCAATCTCGGCAATTGCCGCGCCCTGCATCTCGACGGCCATCTGGCGGATGCCGCGCTCTACTATGCCAAGGAATTCCGCAAGCTCGGCCGGTTGGTTTCGCTCGATGGCGGTGGCATGCGCTCCAACACCGACGAATTGCTCAACTATGTCGATGTCGCCGTGGTGGCCGAGCGCCTGTGCGAGCAAATGAACCTGTCCGAGACCGAGATGCTCGATTATCTTAAGGGCAAGGGCTGCAAGATCGCCGGCGTGACTGCCGGCGAGCGTGGCATGCTGTGGTATGACGAGAGCGGCAAGGTGCAGCGCCTGCCCGCGCTTAACGTGCCCAAGGCCGCGGTGGTCGATACCAACGGCGCCGGCGACATCTTCCATGGCGCCTATATGTATTCCTATCTCAGCCGCCCCCTGTCGCGCTGGGAGGAGCATTTCCGTTTCGCGCGCGGTGCATCTACCCACGCGATCCAGTTTCTCGGCAACGAAGCCAAGCTGCCCACCCGGGGTGATGTGGAATCCATCGAAACGCGGTTCCAGCCGGTGGCCTCTTCCTGATTTTCTTGCCAGCCGGCGGGCCCTCAAGACCTGCCGGACAATTTCGACGAACCCTTTGCCGACGAACCCCTTGCCATGGCCGGCTATGTCGCCCTCCTCTACAGCATCGTGCTGACGCCGCAGCGGCGGGTGGTGATGGACGAATTGCGCGCGATCGCCACTGGCTGCGGGTTTGAGCATCCCCGTACCCTGGCCTCGACCGGCAATCTCGTCTTCGAAGCGCCCGAACAAGACATCACGACCCTCGAAACCCGGCTGGAGGCCGGCTTCCTGAGCCATTACGGCAAACATGTCGACATCATCATACGCAGCACGGAGGACTGGCTGCGCACGGTTGCCGGCAACCCGTTTCCGGTCGAGTCCGAGCGTGACGGCAGCCTCGTCATTGCCCGTTTGATGCGCGCACCGCTCGGCCAGGACGTTCTGGTCAACAAGCTGGAGCGCTATCTCGACAAGGGCGAACGCCTTGCCCTGGTCGAAGGCGATCTATGGATCGCCTTCGCGGGACGCCCGAGCGAAAGCCGCCTGGCCGGCGCCCTCTCCACCAAACGGCTCGGCATCGGCACCGCGCGCAATTGGAACACCATACGCGGCCTCGGCCAGATGCTGTCCTGAGGTGAAACGCCGGGAACGCTTGCGACCCCGGCGTTTCGGCATCACCCCTGCGTGGCCTGCGCCTCGGCCACGGCCACGGCCGTCATGTTGACCACGCCGCGCACCGTGACGGCACGATTGAGGATGTGGGCCGGCTTGGCGGCACCGATCAGGATCGGGCCGACGGGCAGGGCATCCGCCAGCATGCGGGTGAGCTGGAAAGCGATGTTGGCGGCATCCAGATTAGGCATGACCAGCACATTCGCCTCGCCCCGCAGCCGCGATGAACTCAGCTTGAGGTCGCGCAGGCTTTCATCCAGCGCCGTATCCGCCTGCATCTCGCCATCGGCCTCCAGATCGGGGCGCTGCTCGACCAGGAGTTCCAGAGCCCTGCGCATCTTGCGGGCCGCCTCGGTGTCATAGGAGCCGAAATCGGAATGCGACAGCAGGGCAATCTTCGGGTCGATGCCGAAGCGGCGGACATGCTCGGCCGCCAGGATCGCCATCTCGGCGATCTCCTCCGCACAGGGGTCGGGCTTGACCTGGGTGTCGCAGATGAAGAATGCGCCCTTGGCCGTCAGCACCAGGGACAGGGCTGAATAATCGCGTACGCCGGGTGCCAGGCCGATGATCTGACGCACATAGCGCAGATGGCGCATATAGGCCCCTTCCAGCCCGCAGATCATGGCATCGGCATCGCCGCGATGCAGGGCCAGCGCCGCAATTACCGACGTGTTCGAGCGCACGATGGTACGCGCCGTGTCCGGCGTAACACCACCGCGCCCGGCCAGATGGTGGTAGAGCGACCAGTAATCCTTGTAGCGCGGATCATCCGCTGGATCGATCACCTCGAAATCCTGCCCCGGCTTGATCGTCAGGCCGAAGCGCTGGATGCGGGTTTCGATCACGGAAGGGCGACCGATCAGGATCGGGCGGGCGAGCCCCTCCTCCAACAAGACTTGGGCCGCGCGCAGCACGCGCTCGTCCTCGCCTTCGGCATAGACCACGCGTTTGGGATCAGCCTTGGCGGCGGTGAACAGCGGCTTCATCACGAAGCCGGAGCGGAAGACGAAACGCGTCAGGCTCTCGGCATAGGCTTCCAGATCGGTGATCGGACGGGTCGCCACGCCGGTTTCCTGGGCAGCCCGCGCCACGGCCGGGGCAATACGCAGGATCAGGCGCGGATCGAAGGGCGAAGGAATGAGGGAATCGGCGCCGAAGCGACGGCTCTCGCCGCCATAGGCGCGCGCCACCACATCCGACGGTGTCTCGCGGGCGAGGGCCGCGATCGCCTCGACGGCCGCGTGCTTCATCTCCTCGTTGATGGTGGTGGCCCCGCAGTCGAGGGCGCCGCGGAAGATGTAGGGGAAGCACAGGACGTTGTTGACCTGGTTCGGGAAATCCGAGCGCCCCGTGCAGATCATGGCATCCGGGCGGGTCGCCTTGGCGAGTTCGGGCATGATCTCAGGAAACGGATTGGCGAGCGCCATGATCAGCGGATTATGCGCCATGCGCGCGATCATCTCGGGCTTGAGCACGCCGCCGGCAGAGAGGCCGAGGAACACGTCGGCTCCCTCGATGATGTCGTTGAGGGTGCGCGCCTCGGTTTCCTGGGCGTAGACGTCCTTCCAGGGATCCATCAGTTCGGCGCGGCCCTTATAGACCACCCCCTTGATGTCGGAGATGAAGATGTTCTCGCGCTTCGCACCGAGCGAAACCAGGAGATTGAGACAGGCCAGGGCCGCCGCGCCGGCCCCCGACGCCACGATCTTGACCTCGCTGATCGCCTTGCCGGCGAGTTCCAGGCCGTTGCGCACGGCGGCACCGACGATGATGGCGGTGCCATGCTGGTCGTCATGGAAGACCGGGATCGCCATGCGCTCACGCAGGAGGCGCTCGACCTCGAAGCATTCGGGCGCCTTGATGTCCTCGAGGTTGATGCCGCCGAAGGTCGGCTCCAGCGCCGCGACAACGGTGACGATCTCCTCGATCGACCTGGAGGCGATCTCGATGTCGAAGACATCGATGCCGGCAAACTTCTTGAACAGGACCGCCTTGCCCTCCATCACGGGCTTGGAGGCGAGCGGGCCGATGTCGCCGAGGCCGAGCACGGCGGTGCCGTTGGAGACGACGGCGACAAGATTGGCGCGCGCGGTCAGGTTGGCGGCCTCGAGCGGATCGGCGTGGATGGCCTCGCAGGCGGCGGCCACACCAGGCGAGTAGGCCAGAGCAAGGTCGCGCTGGTTGCCGAGCGGCTTGGTCGCCTGGATCTCCAGTTTCCCCGGCTTGGGATAGCGATGATAGATCAACGCCCCAGTTCGCAGATCCTCGGACATGGTCGAGGAATTCGTGGGAGGTGCCGAGCCGGGCTGGACATCTGACATTGCGTTTCCCGTCCTGTTGGCTGGAGCAAAATGCGCTCATGACAGAACGCTGCCTTACTCCAGCTCTTTGTTTCCAAGCCAATCCGACGGATTGACTGAAGCGTCTTTGCGATTCTCGGTGGCTTCCTCAAATCGGTAGACGCTCTGGGCCGCGGGCCTACTCGGCCCTGGCCTTGTTCGTTTTAGCGCATGACGTCGCGGCCGCCAGCCCTAAGGCTGCTATTTTTCCTGGACGTTCAGACGAATATGCAGCTCACGCAGCTGCTTGGGCGTCGCCTCGGAGGGAGCGCCCATCAGGATATCCTCGGCACGCTGGTTCATCGGGAACAGTGAGATCTCCCTCAGATTTTGCTCACCCGCGAGCAGCATGACGATGCGGTCGACACCCGCTGCCATGCCGCCATGCGGCGGCGCGCCGTACTGGAAGGCCCGGTACATGCCGCCGAAGCGCTCGATCACCGTCTCCTCGCTGTGACCGGCGATCTCGAAGGCCTTCACCATTGCTTCCGGCTTGTGGTTGCGAATGCCGCCCGAGGCGATCTCGAAGCCGTTGCAGGCGATGTCATACTGATAGGCCTTCAGCGACAGCGGATCCTGAGTGGTAAGCGCTTCGAGGCCTCCTTGCGGCATGGAGAAGGGATTGTGCGCGAAATCGACCTGCTTCTCGTCCTCGTTCCACTCGAACATCGGGAAGTCGACGATCCAGGCGAGCTCGAAGCGGCTCTCGTCCACCAGCTTGAGATCGGTGCCGACCTTGGTGCGGGCGGCGCCGGCGAACTTGTAGAACTTGTTCGGATCGCCTGCGACGAAGAAGGCGGCGTCGCCGGCCTTCAGGCCGAGCTGCAGCCGGATCGCCTCCGCCCTTTCAGGTCCGATATTGTTGGCGATCGGTCCGCGGGCGCCGATACCTTCGGCATTCGGATCCGCCTGCTTGCTGGTCTCGTCGGTCGCCTTGTCGAAGAAGAGGATATAGCCAAGGCCCGGCTGCCCCTCGCTTTGCGCCCAGGAGTTCATGCGGTCGGCGAAGGTGCGCTGGCCACCGCCAGGCCCAGGAATGGCCCAAACCTGATTGGCAGGATCTTCGAGCATGCGCGCGAAGACCTTGAAGTTCGAGCCACGGAAATGCTCGGAGACCTCCTGCATGATCAACGGATTGCGCAGATCCGGCTTGTCCGAACCATATTTGCGCAGCGCCTCCGCATAAGGAATGCGCGGCCACCCCTTGGTGACGCTTTTACCACCGGCGAATTCTTCGAAGATACTGGTGATCACTGGCTCGATCGTGGCGAAGACGTCTTCCTGGGTGACGAAGCTCATTTCGAGGTCGAGCTGGTAGAACTCGCCCGGCAAGCGGTCGGCTCGCGGATCCTCGTCGCGGAAGCAGGGAGCGATCTGGAAGTAGCGGTCGAAGCCCGCCATCATCAAAAGCTGCTTATATTGCTGGGGCGCCTGCGGCAAAGCGTAGAACTTGCCGGGATGGATGCGCGAGGGCACCAGGAAGTCGCGCGCGCCTTCCGGCGAGGAGGCCGTCAGAATTGGCGTCTGGAATTCGTTGAAGCCAGCGGCCTTCATGCGGGTGCGCATGCCATCGACGACCTTGCCGCGCAGCATGATGTTGTTGTGGATGCGTTCGCGCCTGAGATCGAGGAAGCGATATTTGAGGCGCGTCTCTTCTGGATAGTCCTGGTCGCCGAACACGGGCAGCGGCAATTCCGCCGCTTGGCCGAGCACCTCGATCTCGGTGACGTAGATTTCCACCAGACCGGTCGGCATTTCATGGTTTTCAGTGCCTTCGGGGCGCTTGCGCAGCTTGCCGTCCACCCGCACGACCCATTCCGAGCGCAGGGTCTCGGCCACCTTGAAGGCCGGTGAATCCGGATCGACCACGCATTGGGTCAGGCCGTAATGATCGCGCAGGTCGATGAACAGCAGGCCGCCATGGTCGCGGATGCGGTGGCACCAGCCGGAAAGCCGCACGTCCTGCCCAACGTGGTCGAGGCGAAGATCGGCGCAGGTGTGAGAACGGTAACGGTGCATAGGGCTGTCTTTCCGGACAAAGTGTTTTGCGATTGGACGGTATCACCGAGAATCGCAAAGACGCGTCAAATTATGGTGCCAGAGTATAAGTGCGTTTTCGCCGAAACGCGCTTCGCTCTGGAGTTTGAGGTCATAGACCCCAACGCCACGGTCGCCGTCAAGGTTGAGCTTGCCTTCTCCGGTATCGGACGGCCCTGAACGTGCATTCAGGGCCTAAAACCTTGCCATGTGACGCTGCGTGCCCGATAAGCATATTCATGCCACAATCTTCCGCCCACCCCGCCGTCATCATCACCACAACCCAGGATCTGGAAGCCGCCTGCGCCCGTCTCGCCGCCCATGCGTTCGTGACCGTCGACACGGAGTTCCTGCGTGAAACCACCTTCTGGCCCAAGCTCTGCGTCGTCCAGGTCGCCAGCCCCGAGGAAGCCGTGGTCATCGATGCCCTGGCCGAGGGGCTCGACCTTGCCCCCCTGTTCGAGCTCTTGCGCGACGAGAAGGTGCTGAAGGTCTTCCACGCCGCCCGGCAGGACATCGAGATCGTCTGGCACCTGGCCGGCTTCATTCCCGCACCGCTGTTCGACACGCAGGTCGCCGCCATGGTGCTCGGCTATGGCGACTCCATTGCCTATGATCAACTGGTCCAGCGCATCACCAACGCCCATATCGACAAGTCCTCTCGTTTCACGGACTGGTCGAAGCGCCCCCTCACCCCCGCGCAGATCAATTACGCCGTTTCCGATGTCACCCATTTGCGCGACGTTTATCTCAAGCTTGCGGCATCGCTTGAGAAAAGAAAGAGAAGCCATTGGGTTGGCGACGAAATGTCTATCCTGACATCGCCCGATACCTACCGGCAGGCCCCCGAAGATGCCTGGCGCCGGGTCAGTGGGCGCGTGCGCAAGCCGCGTGATCTCGCCGTTCTGATCGAAGTGGCGGCATGGCGCGAGCGCGAGGCCCAGTCCAAGAATGTACCGCGCTCGCGCGTGCTCAAGGATGACGCCATCACCGAAGTCGCGCTGCAGGCCCCTGACACGCCGGAGAAACTCGCCGGCATTCGCATGATCCCCAAAGGCTGGGAGCGCTCCCGTCCTGGCCTGGAATTGATCGAGGCAGTCAAGGCGGGCCTCGCGCGTGATCCCGCCAGCCTGCCGCGCCAGGCTCCCCCGCGCATTGCGAGCAACGGAGCCGGCGCCACCGTCGAACTGCTTAAGGTGCTGCTGAAGATGGTAGCCGAAAGCCAGGGCGTCGCCGCCAAGGTCATCGCCACCACCGATGACCTCGACATGATCGCCGACAGCGACACCGCCGACGTTCCGGCGCTGCATGGTTGGCGCCGGGAATTGTTCGGCGAGAAGGCGCTCGCCCTCAAGCATGGCAAGCTCGCGCTGGCGATCGAGCGCGGCAAGGTCGCGGCAATTAGCCGATAGCCGCCTGTAATTGACTTGCGCTATCAGCCAAGCGAAAGCTGGGCGAATCGTTGGATTCGCTGACCGTATTGGCGCGGCGCAAGCAGGAGTGTGGGCATAAATGAAGGTCGCGGTTCTCGGCAGCGGCGTGATCGGAGTGACCTCCGCCTATTATCTGGCGAAGGCGGGACATGAGGTCGTCGTGCTGGATCGCCAGTCCGGCCCGGCTCTCGAGACCAGCTTCGCCAATGCCGGCGAGGTTTCCCCCGGCTATGCTTCGCCCTGGGCGGCTCCAGGCATCCCGCAAAAGGCGATCAAGTGGCTGTTGATGAAACACGCTCCACTGATCCTGCGCCCCCGCCCCGATGCGGCGATGGTCGCCTGGGTCTGGCGCATGCTGCTCAACTGCACCTCCGAGCGCTATGCGATCAACAAGAGCCGCATGGTTCGCCTTGCCGAATACAGCCGTGACAAGCTGATCGAGCTGAGGGCCGCCACCGGCATCAGCTATGACGAGCGCATGCAGGGCACGCTGCAGCTCTTCCGTACCCAAAAGCAGCTCGACGGCATCGGCAAGGATGTCGAGGTGCTCAAGCGCGACGGTGTTCCCTTCGAGGTCCTCGACGCGGATGGCTGCATCGCCGCCGAACCCGCTCTCGCCCATGTTCGCTCCCTGATCCGCGGCGGCCTGCGGCTGCCCAATGACGAGACCGGTGATTGCTACAAATTCACTGGAGCGCTGGCACAGCTCGCCGAAACGCTCGGCGTGCGCTTCCGTTACGGTGTCGAGGTCAAGCGGCTGTTGTTCGCGGGCGACAAGATCGAGGGTGTCGAGACCGGTGCCGGCGTCGAGAAGGCCGATGCCTATATCGCAGCTTTCGGCAGCTATACGCCCGATTTCGTCGCGCCTCTCGGCCTCAAGGTGCCGGTCTATCCGATCAAGGGCTATTCCCTCACCATTCCGATCGTCGATGAGAGCCGCGCGCCGGTCTCCACCATCATGGACGAGACCTACAAGATCGCGATCACCCGGCTGGGTGACCGCATCCGCGTCGGCGGCATGGCCGAGATCTCGGGCTTCAGCAAGGACCTGCCGCCGGCCCGCCGCGACACGCTGGCCCAGTCGGTGACCGATCTTTTCGGCGGCTCGGGCGATCTCGCCGCCGCGAGCTTCTGGTCGGGCCTGCGTCCGATGACGCCGGACGGTACGCCGGTGATCGGCCGCACCCGCTACAAGAACCTGCTGCTCAACACCGGCCACGGCACGCTGGGCTGGACCATGGCCTGCGGTTCCGGCCGGGTGATGGCCGATATCGTCGGCGGCAAGAAGCCGGAGATCGACGTCTCGGATCTGGGGCTGAGCCGGTATGGCTGAAACCTGAAAACGCCACCGCGCGAGCCAGTCGCGCCTCAATTCACCGGCAGCATGGGCGCAAAGCAACGATCACACGTCAGGTATCGGCACGCGCCGCCTGTTTATCGTCATCCTGATCCCCCTCGCCCTCCTCAGCGGGACGGCGTTTTGCCTCGGCTGGTATCTGGTTCGAGATCTGCCGGCGATCAGCTTGAACGATCTCCGCCCTCTCGCGGCCTGCCCCGTCGCTGGAACCGAAGGCTCGGCGGATCTCACCGACAAAGTGGCGCGCTTCGTTCTCGCCATCGAAAGGGGCGATCCGTCGGATCGTTTCTGGTCATTATCGCTAGACATGCCAGTCGGCTATGTCGCGGATCGGACATTTCCGCCGGATGCTTCCGAAGGCCGGAACCACCTGTTGCGCTGGGTGAGGGCCTTGCAACTACGTCTGACCCACGCCCGGACTGAAATCGACCGCGCGTTTTTGGAGCGGGTGTATTTCGGTATGGGGGCCTATGGTTACCGCTGCGCCGCCATGGTCTATTTTGGCAAGGCCGCGAGCCAACTCAACGACCAAGACGCAGCCTTTCTCGCCGGCCTGATCAAAGCACCAAGCATCTATGGTCGCGATCAGACCGCCAGCGCGAAACGTCGCGAACAAGTTCTCGACACTTTGCGCCGTAGCGGCCTCATTGGCGAGATGGCGAGCAAAATCCCTTAGAACAGTGGGAAGACCTGAAAACGGTGGATGCCCCGCCTAACGGCCCCTACTCCGCCGCGACCGTAACGTTGTCAGCGGGATCGATGATGCGGATCGTCGCCTCACGGCCGATCAGGCGGCCGAGCGCCTTCATGCGGGCGTTGAGCCGCTCGCCCGCCAGCCCCTCCAGGTCCCGCGGAACGTCCAGCAACAATTTGCCGTGGCTGACATAGAGCGGGGCGCGCGGCAGCACGCCCGGCATCGAAGCGGACAGGATATACCCCACCCGCATCAACCCGCCGAGGATGCGTGCCCGGTCGAGAATGCGCGCGGTAGCGATCTCGCGGATGCGGGGAGACAGCTCCTCCTCGTTCAGGCCGACATGGCGGAAATAGTTCGCCACCGCCATATAGGCACGGCCGCGATGGTCGACGCCGACAAAGGCGGCGTTGGCGATGATATTGAGGCTCTGCTCGCCACGATAATCGGGATGGGCGCGCCAGCCGATATCGGCCACCAGGCAGGCCGCATGGCGCTGGCGCTTTTCATCCGGGGTTTCGTCGATATGGGTTGATGCCATGAAACGGTCGCCCCAGCGCACCAGTTCCTCACCGTGCTGGGGCGAACGCGAGCGCAGGATATTGAGTTCGCTCGCCGCGCTGATCAGCGGATCGAGCTTACGGCTCTCCTCGTCCAGCAACGAATAGAGCAACCCTTCGCGCACGCCCTGGGCCGAGATCACCACATCGCGCGGCTTGCCGGCCTTGATGACCTCGCTCATCACCGCCGCGCCATAGGCGAGCAGCGGCAGGCGCCCGGTCGAGACGGTGTCCTTGCCGATCAAGGTGGTGTTGTCGACCCGCATGATCAGCTTGCAGAAGTCGAGCATCTCGCGCGCCGGCACGCTGTAGCCATGCATGATGTGCAGGGGATAGCCGAGCTGCATCATGTGCAGCTTGGCGAGCGACCGCCAGGTCCCGCCGACCGCGTAGAAGGTGCGGTCCTTCAGATGTTTCAGTGGGTCCGCCTTGGCGAGCTTTTCCTGCGCAATCTTTGCCGCCTTGCGTACAGACTGGCCGGAGGTGTCCTGCAAGGCGAGCCCACCGAGAGGCGTCGTCATGCCCGCGCCGGCGCGATGACCATGCACCTCGATCAGTTCGAGGGAGCCGCCACCCATGTCGCCCACGACACCATCCGGCATGTGGAAGCCCGAGATCACCCCATAAGCCGACAGGCGCGCCTCGCGCTTACCCGACAGCACTTCGATCTCAGCACGGCAGATCGCCGTGGCGCGAGCGATGAATTCCTCGCCATCCTCGGCATCGCGCGCCGCAGCCGTCGCCAGCACATAGAGGTCCTTCACGCCCATGGTGTCGCACAAGGCACGGAAGCGCACCAGAGCGGCATAGGCCTTGGCGACAGCGCTTGGATCAAGGCGCTTGGTGGTCATCACGCCGCGGCCGAGGCCGCACAGCACCTTCTCGTTGAAGACGGCTGTCGGGCTGCGCGTCAGCCCTTCATAGACCACGAGACGAACCGAGTTGGAGCCGATGTCGATGGTCGCGATCGGCGGACCCTGGCAGATGCGGCCCTGTGCGAATCCGGGCTGCCACGGCCTCGGACCCGCAATATCGGCGGCCTGGACGTGAGGAACGGTATCAGCGTCTGCGGCTGAGGAGCGTTCTGGGAGAATTGTGTTCAAGAGATTTGCCTCGTCCCGATAGGCTGGGATTGGTCATGAAATATTTATGGGCGTTGAAGGGCTCTTCATCAGGCTGCGGGACTATGCGTTCGGCGGTCCCATCGGGCAAGATGCTCCAGCTCTGTTGGTTGTCGATAAGGTTGGCGATCATGATCTGATCGAGGACCTGCTCGTGCACCGTCGGATTGAGGATCGGGCAGAGCGCTTCGACGCGGCGGTCGAGGTTGCGTTCCATCAGATCGGCCGAGGAAATGTAGAGGGCCGCCTTCTGGTGCGGCAGGCCATGCCCGTTGCCGAAGGCGTAGATGCGGCCATGCTCCAGGAAGCGGCCGACGATCGACTTGACGCGGATGTTCTCCGACAGGCCCGGCACTCCCGGCCGCAGGCAGCAGATGCCGCGCACCACCAGATCCACCTGCACTCCCGCCTGGCTGGCGGCATAAAGCGCATCAATGATCATGGTATCGACCAGCGAATTGCACTTGGCCCAGATCGCCGCTGGCCTGCCGGCCTTGGCGTGCTCGATCTCGGCGTTGATGTGATCGAGGATGCGTTGCTTCAGCGAGACGGGCGAGACCGCCATGCGTTCCAGCGCCGCCGGCTCGGCATAGCCGGTGATGAAGTTGAAGATACGCGAGACGTCGCGCGCGATCACAGGATCGGCGGTAAAGAAGGACAGGTCCGTGTAGATGCGTGCGGTGATCGGGTGGTAGTTGCCGGTGCCGACATGGCAATAGGATACGAGCTGGCCCATCTCGCGCCGCACCACCAGCGAGAGCTTGGCGTGGGTTTTCAGCTCGATGAAGCCGAACACCACCTGCACACCTGCACGCTCGAGGTCGCGCGCCCAGCGTATGTTGGCTTCCTCGTCGAAGCGCGCCTTCAGTTCCACCAGCGCCGTCACCGATTTGCCGGCCTCGGCCGCCTCGGCGAGTGCCTTGACGATCGGGCTGTTGGAGGAGGTGCGATAGAGTGTCTGCTTGATGGCAACCACATTAGGATCGCGCGCCGCCTGGTTGAGAAACTGCACCACGACGTCAAAGGATTCGTAGGGATGGTGCACCAGGATGTCCTTCTGCCGGATGGCGGCGAAGGCATCGGCCCCATGATCGCGGATACGCTCGGGCGAACGCGGCGAATAGGGCTTGAATTTGAGGTCCGGACGGTCGAGCCCGACGAGTTGCGACAATTCGTTGAGGGCGAGCATACCCTCGACGCGAAAGACCGCGTCGTCGGCGACATCGAGTTCCTCGGTGACGAATTGGCGGATGCTGTCGGGCATGCCGGCTTCGATCTCAAGGCGGATCACCACGCCGCGCCGGCGCTGTTTCAACGCCGTCTCAAACAGTAGCACCAGGTCTTCGGCCTCTTCCTCGACTTCCAGATCCGAGTCGCGGATGACGCGGAAGGAGCCCTGCCCTTTCACGGTGTAGCCGGGAAACAGCTTGGCGATGAACAGCACCGCCAGATTTTCGAGCGTGATGTAGCGGGCCGCCCCTGTCTCGGCGAAATCCGGCAGGCGGATGAAGCGCTCCACCTTGTGCGGCGCGCGGATCAGGGCGTTCAACATGCGCCCGTCGCTGACGCGTTTGAGCTGCAGGGCGATGGTGAAGCCGAGATTGGGGATGAAGGGGAACGGATGGGCCGGATCCACCGCCAGCGGGGTGAGGATCGGAAAGATGTAGCTGAGGAAATAATCGTCCAGCCAGGCGCGCTCCGCCTTGGACAGATCGCGCGGCTCGGTGATCACGATGCCTTCGAGCAACAGGTCGTCGCGCAACTCGGTCCAGCGTTTCTGCTGGTCGCTGGCAAGCTTGGATACGGCCTCGCCGATCTTGACGAGCTGTTCGGCCGGCGACAGGCCATCGGGGCTGCGCGCCGTAACGTCCTCTCGCACCTGGCCGATCAGGCCGGCGACGCGCACCATGAAGAACTCGTCGAGATTGCTGGCCGAGATCGATAGGAAGCGCAACTGCTCAAGCAGAGGGTGGCTCTTGTTGGACGCCTCCTCCAGCACGCGGCGATTGAATTGCAGCCAGGAAATTTCGCGGTTGATGAAGCGATCCGGGCTGACGCGCAGTGCGATCGGGTCCTGAGCAGGAGCCGCCTCGCGCGCCGTCTCGCCTCGCATCACACTCTCTTCCGCCGTCTGTGCCGTGCTGGTCATGGTCAATGGCGCTCGCTATGTCCCGGAGCAAAGCGCGTTTAGACGGAAACGCTTGTTTGCTCTCGCTCTCTGGTTCGACGCGTCTTTGCGATTCTTGACGATGCCGTCAAATCGTAAAACGCTTTAGGCCGGCGTTACAGGTCCCGCCGGTCGGAATCGCCGCCCGTCATGGGGAAATCTGCTTAGGCCGCCTATATGACAATGCTGTCACATAAAATGACCACCATGGGGAAAATTCGCAAAACTCCTCCGCATCGCTTGTAGAACCGCCCGGCCAGGAACAACAAAATCGAGTGCCGGAACCTGTCGACCTCGGCGGCGATGATCGTCAAGATCGCCGGTACCAACGGGTCGTCCCTGGACTAGGCATGTTCATGGAAACCGGCGAATGGTCGGGCGGGGAGATCCGGAGCATCGGTCCGTTCGTGTTCGAACTTCACCATGAAAACGCAAAGTTCCCCTGTCCATATCGTCGGAGCGGCGTCTTTCGCTGGCGGCCAACTCTAGATGAACACCGTGGGCCAGTGCGTCCGTCTGCGATAGAGCTCGCACAATGACGGGCGGACCGCGACGAGGCGCCATCGACCTCACTCATCGTCCAGCGGAGAAGCAAGCACTTCCTTGAGCAGTTCAGCGGCCAGTGCCCGCGTGATGCGGCGGCCGCGCGAAAGACCTTCGCGATCGAGCACGGCGACGACCTGGCGCGCTGCGGCAAAGGAGCGCTCGATGCGCCGGACGAGGAAGTCGACCAGGCTCGAATCGACGATGAGCTGGCGATCGAGGAAGAGCTTTACCAGCAGCATGCGGAAGAGATCATCGTCGGGCGTGGCGATGGTCAACGCCGTCATGGCCCTGAGGCGCGAGATGAGGTCGGGAAGCGTCAGGCCCCAGCGTTCGGGCGGCTCATGGGCGGTGATCAGCAGCGAGGCGCCGGCCTCGCCGGTGAGGTTGAGCAGATGGAAAAGCGCCGTCTCGTCGACGCCGCGTCCTGCATCCTCGATCACCACCGCCTTGTGCGAAACCAGTTCGGGAACGCTTTCTTCCCCGAGCGCCTCGCCTGCCAGGGTGACCGCACCCGCCAGCTTGGACCAGATTGCCGCCAGATGGCTCTTGCCCGAGCCGCTCGGGCCGATCAGCAGAGCACGGCGGGAAGGCCAGTCCGGCCAGCGTTCCATGAAGGCATAGGCCGCCTCGTTGGAGGGCGAGACCAGGAAATCCTCACGGGCGAACGAGACCTGCAAAGGCAGATCGAGTGCCAATTGGCGGGGTGTCGTCACGACGAATGGTCCGAAGAGAGAGAGCCATCGTGGTTGACATGACCGGTGTAGTATTGGCTGGCGAGGTAGCTCGAGAGGGCAAAGCGCACCAGGACACCGATCGCCGCCGCCACCGGCACGGCGACCAGCAGGCCGATGAAGCCGAACAGGCTGCCGGCTGCCAGCAGGGCAAACATCAGCCAGACAGGATGCAGGCCTACCGAGCCGCCGACCAGCCGGGGCGAGAGAACATAGCCTTCGAGGATCTGCCCCGCCGCGAAGAGGAGGGCGACATAAACAGGCAAATGCCAGTCGGGCCAGACCTGGACCAGTGCCACGCTGACGGTGACGACGAAGCCCAGAATCGAACCGACATAGGGAATGAAGGAAGCAAGGCCAGTGCACAGTCCGATCAGGAAGCCGAAACTGACGCCGAGCAGCGTGAGGCCGGAACCGTAGAACAGGCCGAGCAGGAGGCAGACCGTTGCCTGGCCCCGCACGAAGCCTGCGATGGCGGCGTCGATATCACGGAAGATGCCGCGGATGGCCTCGACATGGTCGCGCGGCAGCCAACTGTCGACGCGCGCCACCATGTTGTCCCAGTCGAGCAGAATGTAGAAGGCCACCACCGGCGTGACGATGAGAACGCTGATCACCCCGATGACCGCCTGGCTGCCCGACCAGATCGAGGAGACGAAGGTGCCGAGAAGCTGGGCGCCCTGCCCGACATAGTCACCGAGCGATTTCTGGATGTTCTGCAGCCTCTCGGCGAAGATCCCGCCAAGCCAGCCCTGGTTGAGCTCACCGAGAATGCGCTGCATGGACGCGACGATGCTCGGCAGCCGCTCGCGCAAGCCGTTGAACTGCTCGCCGAGCATCGGCACCACCAGGAGGATGGCCAGCACGATGACGAAGATGAAGCCGAGCAGAATGACGGAGGCGGCGGCCCAGCGCGGCAAGCCGAGGCTCTCCAGCCTGTCGGCGACGGGGTCGAGGAAATAGGCGATCGCGAGGCCGCCAATAAAGGGCAGCAACATGCCCTGAAGCAGCCAGACCAGCGCGACGAACAAGGCCAGCGCGCCGAGCCAGAAGAACACCTGCCTTTGAAGGCTCATCCACACGCTCCTGAAGCTCGATCCAAACCGTTCTCCTCCGGCCAAACAAGCGTCGTCCGAGACGGCTGAGGTGGCGGATGGCCTCCCTCGGTCGGAATTTTCATCCGGCCATATGGTTGAGCCACTGGCGCAGATAGGCGGCAGCCGACGCAATGGTCAAGAGCGTGACCAGAATGGACCCCACTTCGATCAGGAAAGGAAACGGCCATCCGGTGCCCTTGGCGAACAGCACGAGGACGACGAAAGCGATCTGCACCGCGGTGTTGAGCTTGGAGAGCATCAGCGGCGCGATCTGTATCGGCTGGCTCATGACCCAGGACACCAGCACGGCGCCAATGATCATGAAATCACGGAACACGGTCAGGATCACCAGCCAGGCGGGCACCACGCCGACGATCCCCAGCGTGACGAAGATGGAGACCAGCAAGGCCTTGTCGGCCAGCGGATCGAGCATGGCTCCCAATTCACTGCGCATGTCGAAGCGCTTGGCGATGAACCCGTCGACACCGTCGGAAATACCCGCCGTCAGAAAGATGGCGAAAGCCCAGCCCCACGCTCCCGAGGCGATGCACCATACCGCCAGCGGCACCAGACAAAAGCGCAGGATGGTGATCAGATTCGGTATCGTCATGATCGGATCGTAGCAAACCCCGAAGAAACCGGCATCTCTGCGATCGCCAGACCAAAGAGCGTTCATGCCTGAACGCTTATTTGCGCTAGTTCCTTGCTTCGACGCGCCGTTGCGATTCCAGGCGACTTCCTCAAATGGCAAAACGTTTTAGGAATTCAGAGCACCACGACCTTGGCACCCACCCCGACGCGCTCATAGAGATCCATGACATCCGGATTGGCCATGCGAATGCAGCCGGAGGACACCGCCCGGCCGATAGTGTTCGGCTCGTTGGTGCCGTGGATGCGATAGAGCGTGGAACCGAGATAGAGCGCCCGCGCGCCCAGAGGATTGTTGAGGCCCCCTTCCATGCGATCGGGCAGTTCGGGGCGCCGGGCGATCATTTCCTTGGGGGGTGTCCAGCTCGGCCATTCGGCCTTGCGGCTGATGGTTTCGGTGCCCTTCCAGGTGAAGCCCTGCTTGCCGACGCCAATGCCATATCTGAGCGCCGTGCCATCCTCCTGCACCAGATAGAGCCGCTTCTCCTTGGTCGAGATCACGATGGTGCCGGGGCTGTAGCCTGAGAAAGGCACCACCGTGCGAGGGATCGGCGAGCTGGCCAGCATCGCCTGGCCGTCGTCCTTGATGCCGGAATCGAGATTGGGCGAGATGCTGTTCGGATCGATCGAGGCCTGACGCTGGGGGCGCCGGCCCGGCGTCACATCGCCTTCCTGATCGCCATAATAGCCATTGGGATCGTCCTGGTAGTCATAGGGTTCCTCGAAACGCCGATCAGCCCGATAGGTCGGCTGGGGTTCCCGCCACTGGCGCGGACGGGAGAAGCCATCGTCCTGATAATAGCCGTCGTCCGGAGGATCGCCCCACTCTTGGGCATGGGCCGTCCCTGCAATCATCAGGAGGGCCAGGGCGGGAAAAAGCGCTTTTCTTGCAATCGTCATGTCGAGAACCACACGTCCCGGAAGAACGCCCGGGGTTGCGCCCTGCAGAGCAATGCAAGGCAAGATGGCTGTGACAATCCCGGAAACGACGGGCGTAATTGTGGCAATAGCAGCGGCAGAAAGTCGCTATTTTTTAACCATTTGTTCAGCATGCGTTCAGATGGGATCGGTCGTCCTTGCGGAAAGGCATCTTATATCCTTCGCCGTGAGTTCGTCATCAAAGGCATCTCCCACGCCTTGAGGGCAGCGCGCCATGAGCTTTGTCACGCTTCCAATATCCGCCCTGGCCACGCCGGATCCTGGCGGGGCCGCAGCGCAGGAATGGCGCGGCTTTCTCCAATTTCGTCCCTCCCAGGAAGCCGCCAAGGCTTGTCCCGCGCATATGTTGGGCGAAGGCGGGACGGCCGGCTGGGCTTACGGCCTGCATTGGAAGAAGCCGCGAGCCACGGTCGATGCGATAGGCTGTTTTCTGCTGCGCGACATCGAGGTTTGGCGTCCCGGCATCCTCGTCCACGGCGGTCAGGTCGTCGACGATGCCAATCTGTCGACCAATGTCGCCTTGTCCGTGGCGCGCGCCGATGCGGGTTTTCCCTCGCGTTTCGGTGAGCAGGCAGCGGCAAGGCGAGTCGACCGCCCTGCCCTCGTCGTGGCCGGCCCTGGATACGGCATCTGGGGCCATTGGCTCGCCGAATTCCTGCCGCGGGTCTCCATTGCCAGCCAGTTGCTCGCATCGCTGCGTGACGAGTGGATCATCCCGCTGCCCCAAGACACACCTTCCTGGGTCGAGGACCTGCTGCTGTCGGCCTGCAACGTCCCGCGGCATGCAATCCTGCGCTATGCACCGGGACAGGAGAGATTGCTGTTCGCGCGCGCGGTGATACCGACATTCTGCTTTTCCGGCGAATACACCTTCCACCCCTATATGCGTGAGTTCTACAGGTCGCTGGCCCCGGCTGCGGGGGAGGCTCGCCGACGCCTCTGTCTTTCACGAGGAGGGCCCGGCCCCTCGGCCAACAGGCCTTTCAGGCAGCGGGATTTCTTTGAGCACAACGCCAGGCGGCGCGGTTTCGAGGTCATCCGCCCCGAAGAATTGAGCCTGCCCGATCAGATCGCAATGCTCTCGCAGGCCTGCGCTCTCATCGGCGAATATGGCTCGGCAATGCATGGCTCCGTCTTTGCCGGGCCAGGAACCGTGATCGGCTGCATCGGGCACTGGAACGCGGTCCAGATGCGACTGGGCGAGGTTTTCGAGCAGCCGGGAGTCTACCTGACCCGCGGATGCCTTTGGCCTAACGCCGATAGGCCGATATCCATCGACGCGAGCCCTGATGACATCGAGAGCTTTCTCGATCGCGTGACATCGCTGCTCGACTGAGGCATCCGGGCCGAGAGACCGATTCCGTCCAAGACGGTCCAGAGGCTGTGGTACAGCCCCTATTTGCCCGTGAACCGGTTGTTCTTGGGGAAGCCCTTAGGCGGCAGGCGCCCGGCATCGGCACGATTTCCGGTCCATTCGACGAGGTCGGTGACGGTCCAGGTCCGATCGGAGGAATCGCTCCAGGTCAACCCCTGCGCCTTGTCGAAGACACGCACGTCGGAGAGCCCGCCGTCCTTGTACTTCTGCAGCCGCACGCCCCTACCCCGCGACATCTCGGTGATCTGGTGCAGCGGGAAGACCAGCATCTTGCGGTTCTCGCCGATCACGGCGACCGTGTCACCGATGACGGGCACGATCAGCTTGGCTTCCGACGGCGCATCGACATTCAGCACCGACTTGCCCTTGCGGGTATTGGCCAGAATATCGTCTTCGGGCACCAGGAAACCGCGTCCGTCGGTCGCCGCGATCAGTAGCCGGCGTCCGCCCTGATAGGCGAATACGTCGACGACATCGGCGCCCTCGTCGATATCGACCATCAGGCGGATAGGCTCGCCCATGCTGCGCCCCCCCGGGAGCTTCGATGCCTCCAGCGTATAGACCTTGCCATTGGTGGCGAGGATGAGGAGCTTGGCCGTCGTCTCGGACTGGAATCCGAGCTTGAGCCGGTCGTCGGCCTTGAAGCTCAGCCCCGAGAGATCGCTGAGATGACCTTTCTGGGCCCGGATCCAGCCCTTTTCCGAGACGATCACGGTGATCGGCTCACGCTCGACCATCGCCTCGGTCACCGTCGACAGATCGATGGTGCCCGCCTTGGAGGCATCGATCTCGGTGCGGCGCTTGCCGAGCAGCGTGTCCGGGCCGAACTTCTTGGCGACTTCGCTGACCTGCCAGCCCACCGTCTTCCATTGCTGCGCCTCGGAGGCCAGCAGCTTCTCGATGCCGGTCTTTTCCTTGGCTAGATCGTCATGCTCGCGGCGAAGTTCCATCTCCTCGAGCTTGCGCAGATTGCGAAGGCGCATATTGAGGATCGCCTCGGCCTGCACATCCGTCAGGTCGAACGCCTTGATCAGTTCGTCCTTTGGCTCATCCTCGTAGCGGATGATGCGGATGACCTCGTCGAGATTGAGATAGGCGACGATATAGCCGGCCAGCACCTCCATGCGCTTCTCGACAGCGGCCAGGCGGTACTTGGAGCGGCGGACCAACACGACACGGCGATGGCTGAGCCATTGCTGCAGTGCCTCGCCGAGCGAGAGCACACGCGGCACCTGGCCGTCGACCAGCACGTTCATGTTGAGCGGAATGCGGCTTTCGAGCTCCGAGAGCTTGAACAGCGATTCCATCAGCACGGCCTCGTCGACATTGCGCGATTTTGGCTCGATGACGATGCGGACATCCTCCGCCGATTCATCGCGCACGTCGCCGACCAGTGGCAGCTTGCGCTCTTCGAGAAGCTCGGCCAGCTTCTCGATCAGGCGGCCTTTCTGCACTGCCCATGGAATCTCGGTGATCACGATCACCCAGGTGCCACGCCCGAGATCTTCCTTATGCCAGCGCGCGCGCACCCGAAAACCGCCACGACCGGTGCGGTAGCTTTCCTGGATCGAGCCGGCGCTCTCCACGCAGATGCCGCCGGTGGGAAAATCGGGTCCCTTGACGAACTGCAGGAGGTCGGCGGTGGAAGCGTTGGGATTGTCGATCAGGTGCAGCGCCGCCTGGCACAATTCATGGGCGTTGTGCGGAGGAATCGAGGTGGCCATGCCAACGGCGATGCCCTGCACGCCATTGGCGAGCAGGTTGGGGAAGGCGCCGGGCATCACCACCGGTTCCTCATCCTCGCCATTATAGGTCGGGCGGAAATCAACGGCGTCCTCGTTGATCCCTTCCAGGATCAGCGTGGCGACTTCGGTCAACCGTGCCTCGGTGTAGCGGTAGGCAGCGGCATTATCGCCGTCGATGTTGCCGAAATTGCCCTGCCCGTCCACCAGTGGATAGCGCTGGGCAAAATCCTGCGCCAGACGGACCAGCGCGTCGTAGACGGCCTGGTCGCCATGGGGGTGGAATTTACCGATGACGTCGCCCACCACGCGGGCGCATTTCTTGAAGGCCTGGTCGGGATCGAGGCGCAGCAGGCGCATGGCATGCAAGATGCGCCGATGCACCGGCTTCAAGCCATCGCGCGCATCGGGCAAGGCACGTTGCGTGATCGTCGAGAGCGCATAGGCAAGGTAGCGCTGCTCGAGCTCCGAGCGCAGATTGACCGTCCTGACTCCATCGCCTTCCGGCGGATCGTCCATCTCATCCATGCGGTTGACTTACCGAAAATGCCTGATTCGGGGCAAGTCGTAGACCTTATGATACAGGGCAAATCGCCCGATCACGTGCTATTGTAGCGCCATTAAGGGTGCCATCCCTGTTCTATCCGGATGGATTGCCCATATCCTTATCGGTTCCAGTGGCGTATTTCTCGGGTCAGGAATGCATCATGTTTCAGAGTTTGCCGTGGCGAGGTCAGGGTAACGTGGCGGAATTGCCTCCGCCTCCGAAGAACGAAATCGTCAAGCCGCCGCGCCCTGTTCTGGGTCTTGCCCTCGGCGGCGGCGCTGCACGGGGATTTGCCCATATCGGCGTGATCCGTGTGCTGGTCGAGGCGGGCTATGACGTCGACGTGATAGCTGGCACCTCGATCGGAGCCGTGGTTGGCGGCTGCTATATAGCCGGCAGGCTCGACGACATCGAAGATTGGGCTCGCAGTCTCACCAAGCGCCGGGTTCTCAATTTTCTCGATCTCAATTTCGGTGGCAGCGGCCTGATGTCCGGCACCAAGCTGGCCCTTCTCCTGCAGAACGGGCTCGATGGTGTGCAGATCGAAAACCTGCGCATTCCCTTCGTCGCGATCGCCACCGAGATCGGCCCAGGCCATGAAATCTGGCTGACGCGCGGCAATCTGGTCACCGCCATGCGGGCCTCCTATGCCCTGCCCGGCATTTTCGAGCCCGTGCGCGTCGGTGGGCGCTGGCTGATGGACGGCGCGTTGGTCAACCCCGTGCCCGTCTCCGCCGCACGCGCTCTTGGCGCCCGGGCAGTGATCGCGGTCAATCTCAATGGCGAGCTCACCGGCCGCGGCGGCGTCATCCATACCTTCGGCGCCACCTCATCCGAAATGGACGATCCTCCCGTGCCCAAACGCAACGGCTTCGGCGCTGCCACGTCGATGGTCCGCCGCAGATTCGGCTTCGCCAGACAGCGCGAGGAGCGTCAGCGCCGCACCTCCCCCGGCATCCACACGGTGATGATGGAGGCCTTCAACATCACCCAGGACCGTATCTCGCGCTCACGGCTCGCCGGCGACCCGCCCGATGTCTCGATCGGACCGCGCCTTGGACGCATCTCGCCCTTCGACTTCCATCGCGCCGCGGAGGCCATCGACATGGGTGCCGAGGCCACCTTGAAGTCCCTCGACGACATCAAGGAAACCATGGAAGCCTTGGCGTAGATCGTCGGCGGGAGGGTGATCGCCCAAAACCTGCCCTGACGGACAGCAGCATGGTCCGTGGCCGCATTCGGTTGCGGTCAGTTCGCCAACACCGGGTCGTGACAGATGCAGCACTTGAAAGGCCGTTCCCGCTTCCTCAGGCGGCTCGCCGGCCCATAGCTGAAAGACCACCAGCTTCCACTCGGTGGGATCGACCGCCAGGGCCGACAGACAGCTTCCATCCCGCGCGGCTTCGATGGTCAACCGCTCGCGTGCCTCGGCAATGGCGCCAGCCGGATCAATCTCCGCCGCGATCATCTGTTCCCTTAGCGTTGCAAAGCGTGCCTCCGACAGAGACGACGGGCCAGACAGGCATGAGATGCCTTCCCAGCGCCGCACCGACGGCCGGCCGAAGGTAGCGACAAGGCCGGCAAAGCCGCCGCCGTCCCACAGGAACCGGCCCATGCCTTCCGGCGAGGCCCACAGATAGAAGGGCGCATATTGGTTGACGGCAGAGCCGCGCACGCCCTTTTCCCGGATCAGATAGGCCTTGATCCCCAGTCCCGGAAAATCGTCGAGCAAGGGGCCCTTGCTGGCTACGCGGGCACGGATGATCCCCATGTCGTAATCGGCCGGCAACGTGATGACATAGTGCATGGCTTCCATTTGAGCCTCCTCACACCGGCTCGTGCCATTGCACGGCACGGCCATCCTGCAGCGCCTGGACGCTGACATAGATGAAGGCATCGGCCTCTCCAGCCCCATGCCAATGCAATTCACCGGGCGCGAACCAGACCGCGTCGCCCGGGCTGAGTTCGACGAGCGGGCCGTCGCGCCGTTGCGCCAGGCCGCTGCCGCTCACCGCCAGCAGCAATTGCCCCCGAGGATGGCTGTGCCAATGCGTACACACGCCAGCATCCAGCATGGCACGCATCGCGGTAGGCTCGCCGTCCTGCTCGCCCGCGATCAGATGCTCCACCCGGAAGGTGGCGGATGCGATGTTGTCCGGCGCGTTCTCTATCGCCTCGCCGGCCCGGATTACGGTCATCTCATTGGGTAGGCCCGGCGGGTTCATGCGGGTACCTCTTCCACCATCTGCGTGAGGCCGTTGCTGAAGGACCAGCCGTCTCGCTCGGTGGTAGTGATGACGATCATGACGTCGTCGGGCCGCAGGCCCGGCGCCTGTGTGAGCAACTGCACCGCATGCCGGTAGAATTGCTGCTTCACCGCCGTGCTGCGCGGGCGCCCCGCCGTGATGGCGATGAGCACGAAATCATCGGAACGCTCGCCGCTGAAATAGCCACGATCATAGATCAGCGCTTCCGGATCGAGTTGCTCGATGATCTGGAAACGGTCGGCCTGCGGAACCTCGAAGGCTTCGACCAAGGCGCGATGCAGATTGTCTGACAGGGTGCGGAGATAATCGGGGGATTTTCCCTTGCGGAGCGAGATGCGGGCGAAAGGCATGACGAATGTCCTCAACTGCAAGGCCTGCTGCCTTGACCCGCACATCATGTCATCGCATATTCATCCTGAAAATCAGGAAATATTTGATATTTAATCCTGAAAAATAGGACGATTATCGTGCGCCTGGTCAATTTCGATATCGACGTGCTGCGCAGCTTCGTCACCGGTATGGAACTGGGCAGCTATGCCCGCGCGGCCGAACATCTCGGCCGTTCCACCTCCGCTGTCAGCGCCCAGCTCAAGAAATTGGAGGAGCAGGCGGGAACGGCCCTGTTCCGCAAGGCCGGCCGCGGCCTGGCGCTGACCGAGGCAGGCGAGACGCTGCTGACCTATGCACGCCGGCTGCTCGCCCTCAACGACGAGGCGGTATCGGCTCTGGGCGGTGCCGATCTTGCCGGCCATGTCCGCTTCGGTGTGCAGGAGGATCTCGGAGAGACATTGCTGCCGCAAATTCTCGGCCGTTTCGCACGAGCTCACCCCAAAACGCGCATCGAAACCCGGCTTGCCCGCAATGCCGACCTGTTGAAACGCATCGCCAGCGCCGAACTCGACCTCGCCATCGCCTGGGGCGATCAGACGAGGGAGGCTCCGGCCGCCATGGCCGGCGAGCATCTCGCCGACATCGCGATGCGGTGGATCGGCCATCGAGACGGACTCTCCGGGTGGCGGCCCGGCGATCGACAGGCAGGGCCGGATGAACCTTTGCCGCTGGTAATGTTCGAGGCTCCCTGCCTGTTCCGTAGCGTTGCGACCGAGACGCTCGACCGCGCCGGCATTGCCTGGCGCATCGCGGTGACCAGCACCAGCCTCGCCGGTCTTTGGGCGGCGATCTCGAGTGGGCTGGGCGTGACCTTGCGTACCGAGATCGGCCTGCCGAGCCATCTTGCCACGCTCGGCGAGGAAAGTGGGTTGCCGTTGCGATTGCCGATATTACCGCTGCTATTGCATCGCACGCAGGCACAGCACAATGCTGCCACCGACCGGCTGAGCGAGATAATGCGGGAGAGCCTGAGCCAGCCTCTCCTGCCGAAAAAAGTCGCCTGACGATCCCGGAGCAAATCGCGCTGACGTCTGCTCCTTCAAGGCATCCCTGCATTTGGGGACGATTGCGCCGGCTCGCAAACGCGAAGGCCCAATGCAGTTCACTTTGGGGGAAGGCGCTCCGATTTGTCATAGCCGGGCTTGATCCGGCTATTCAGAAGCCACGGAACCGGATTGCCGGATCAAGCCCGGCAATGACAAAGGTGGTGCAAGCGTGACGACGCCTGCGTGAACCACATTGGCTTTAGGCCGTAATATATTCGCGCATCGCCTTGGCTTCCGCTTCCATTTCGGCCAGGCGGAACTTCACCACGTCGCCGATCGAGACGATGCCGACCGGCAAGCCATTTTCGACCACCGGCATGTGACGGAACTTGCCGGCCGTCATCCTCTCCATGATGTGGGGAATGGTGTCCTGCTCGTGAACGGTTTCGACCTTGGCCGTCATATGCTTGGATACGGGATGTTCGAACCCCTCGGCCGAGGCCTTGGCCAATGCGCGCACGACATCGCGCTCCGACAGGATTCCGGCGATGCTGCCATTTTTGTGGGTGATCAACACTGCGCCGATGCGCTTTTCGGCGAGCGTCCGCGAAGCTTCGGCAATGGTGGCGTCCGGCGACAGAGCGACGATGTCGCGGCCCTTGCCTTTCAGGATCTGTGCAACAGTCATAGATACTCTCCTCAGACTGAACGTGCGCCTGCAGCGTCTTGATCTTGGGGGAGAATCCCGACGAGGGACGACCAGCCCCATCTAAGATGATGGCGTCTGCTCGCCCATCGCGCAAGGGGTTGGTTCAAATGCAACCAAGCAGTGAATCGATTTACGGTCTCTGCCCTCAGGAACCTGAACCCGCCCTCAGAATGAACTCGACGAGGGCCTTGCGCCGTTCGACATCATCCATCCCGGCATAGATCATGCGTGTGCCGGGTACCACGGCCTGCGGCGCCGCGATGAAGCGATCGAGCGTGGCGGCGTCCCAGGTCAGCCCGCTTGCCTGCATCGCCGGCGAGAAGGGATAGCCGGGCAGTGTGCCGGCCTTGCGGTTCGCAAGGCCTTGCAGGATCGGTCCCGTCGCGGAGCGCGCCCCGCGTCCGATCTGATGGCAGTGCGCGCAGGGTTCGAACACCGGGTCGAACGTCGCCTCTGGCGGGCGGATGTCGGCCACAACCTGGGCAGACGGCGGAGGCGCCGCGACCTCGCCGGCCGAGCGCAAGGCAATGAAGGTCCCGACCGCGACACCACCAAGCGCCGCGGCCAGGCCAAACCAGACAGTCCTGTTCACGAGGTGAGCGCGCGGCGCATCTTTTCCAGCGCCTCCTCACGGGGGGCCTGGTAGTCGATCAGCGTCACCAATTCACCCTTGGCGTTCATCAGATAGACCGCCGTGGAATGGTCGAAGGTGTAGCCGTCCCCCTCCCCGACCTTCTTGGCGTAGACACGGAACTTCTTGATGATGTCGGTCACCTGCTCGGGGGTGCCGGTGGCGGCGGTGATGCGCGGATCGAAGCTCTCCAGATAGGTCTTGAGCAGTTGGGGTGTATCGCGCGCCGGGTCCACCGAGACGAACACCACGTTGAACTTGTCTCCGTCCGGTCCGAGCGCCTTGAGGCGATCGGTCATGTCGGTCAGCGTGGTCGGGCAGGCATCAGGGCAATTGGTGTAGCCGAAGAAATAAGCGGTCGGCTTACCCAGGAAGTTGGCCTGGGTCACCGGCTTGCCGTCCTGATTGGTCAGGCTGAAATCACCACCGATGAAGCTGGACTGGGCTGTCGGCTTGCCACCCATGCTCTGCAGCGCCAGCACCCCGGCTGCCGCCAGCACGGCGAGCAGCGCGACGAGAACCACCAACTGGAGACGATTGGATTTGAGAGTCATGAACGCCTCCCGTCTCAATGGTTGCTGTGGTCGGCCTCGGCCGGCTGCTTGGCACCGATGGCTTCGACCTTGAACTTCACGGACACCGTACCGGCTTTCTCGAACACCAGCGTGCCGTCGATGGACTGGTTGGGCTTGAGCTGCTGCTTGAGCCCGGTGAACATCAGATGGAAGGATGACGGGCTGAGTTCAACCTTGCCGTGAGCGGGAATTTCGAGCCCGCCTTGAACGGGCGCCATCTTCATGACGCCATCCTGGTTCGACATCTGGTGGATCGAAAAGCCGGAGGATGCCGAGAAACTGCCGCCGATCAGCCTGTCGGGCTGATCGCCCGTATTCTCGATAGCGGTGTAGCCGCCTGCGACCGGCGCCCCCTGCGGGGTGGCTCGCGTCCAGGGATGGGCGATCTGGAGCGTGCCAGCCTTGTAGTCATGGGCGAGGGCCGCGGAGGCGAGCGTGGAGGTGAGCACCAGAACACTGAGTATCCGGGCGCCAGCAAATGAAACGAGCTTCATGGAAAAACCTGAACGGTATCGAACAGCCTTGCAGGCTGTGGGGAAGGACTGGCGAAAATGGTGAACCGTTCAGCTCAATGGCGGCCCGCGTGGCCAGGCCTGTCGGCGGTCCTGCGGGACCAGCGCCAGGAATGCCCGTGTCGGGAGGAATTTGAAGGCCTGTGGGAAGCGGACGATGCTGGCAACCGCCAGGATCGTCGGCAAGGTCGGAGCCAGACGCAGGGCACACTGGTCACAGGAATGGCCGCCATGCGCCCTGTCACCGGCATCGCCGTCGCCAAACTGGCAGATGGTAACGACGGTGCCCGCGATGATGACCGTCGCGGCGCCGTCCCGGCCGCCCTCCAGCGCGAGGGCGCCACCCATGCCGTTGAGCAGCAGCCCAAGAGCAAGCAGTGCGGCAAGACATTGCCGCAGCAACGGGGCGAGGCGGGACGGAACCATGGCGGCATATGCAGCCGAGCGGCGCTTGAAAGTCAAGGCGGCGCCGTGGCGCATGAGCCGCCGCAGGGCAATTCGCGGCACGGGCGCTCAGAAATGAGCGTCCCTACCGTGCGATCAAGGCGCGCGCCGGCTGATATGGGTCCCGAAAAACAAAAATGCCGGTCTTCTCAGCTCCATCTCTTGATGGCACCGAGAAGACCGGCAGTCGTCAAAGTTCCAGAGCAAAGCGCGCATTTTAACGGTAGCGCTTCCTTGCTCTATCTCCTCGTTTCGACAGCTTCTGTGATCCAGGTCAATTCCCGGATCGCAGAACGCTCTAGTCGTCGCGATAGACACGCTCACGACGCTCATGCCGTTCCTGGGCTTCCAGCGACAAGGTCGCGATTGGCCTGGCATCGAGGCGCTTGAGCGAGATCGGTTCACCCGTTTCCTCGCAAAAGCCGTAGGATCCGTCCTCGATGCGGGCAAGTGCCGCCTCGATCTTAGAGATCAGCTTGCGCTGACGATCCCGGGCCCGCAATTCGATGGCGCGATCCGTTTCCGAAGAGGCACGATCGGCTAGATCGGGGTGGTTCTCGTTTTCGGCCTGCAGATTGGCGATGGTATCCTGCGCCTCGCGCAGGATGTCGAGCTTCCAGGCATTGAGCTTGCGCCGGAAATAGTCCCGCTGACGCTCGTTCATGAAAGGCTCGTCGTCAGTCGGCCGATAATTGGTATCTACACTCAATGAAGTCATGTAAGAATCCCAACACTCCGCTACTGGGCGAGAGGTCTATAGTCTCAGTGACGCGCCACGACAATGATCTTCGTTGTCACCGATTCGTTGAAAACGATAAAGTTGTGCACATGGCTTAGGGGGTGGCGTCCTCCTTGCTCTTTAGAATGAGGCCGCCGGCGACATCCGTCACGCCCGGCCTCGGCAGGGCATCGAAGGGCATCGGCCGTGTCGCCAGCATTGCCGCCAGTCCGAGGCGCGCCGTAAGGATACCGTTCAGGACCCCCTCGCCCAGCTTGGCTGATATCCGCGAGGCCAGGCCGTGGCCAAGCGCCTGGCTGATCAGGGAATCACCGGCGGCCATTCCGCCGGTGACAGCGAGATTGCCGAGGGCATGGCGCAGGAGCCGCATCATGCCGAGGCCACCCGGCCGGCCGCCATACAGCGTCGCCAGCCGCCGGATCACGCGCAGCGTCTCCGCGCTCACGAAAAACATGTCGACCAGAGCACGCGGGCTCACAGCGGTGACCAGCGACACCCGCTTGGCCGCATCGGCGATGATCTGCCGGGCCTCGGCATCGAGCGGCCCCATCAGCTCACGCTCGGTGACCCTGATCAAATCGGCGCCATCGACGATATCGCCCGCCGCCGCCTCCACCGCCGCACGGGCCCGGGCCATGCGGGGACTGGCGGCATAGAGCTTGACGAGATCACGCGACAGGCCGCGCGCCGCCTCGCGATCATCCTTGGCAATGGCCAGCATCGCCCGATCGTGCAGATGTTCGATGCGCGACAGGCGCATCAGGCCGGTCAGTTCCCGAATGGCGATGACCGCGAAAGCCAACGCCGCAAGCCCGGTCAAGGTAGCGCCGAGCCAGCCGAGCCAGTTTGCATAGGAGAAGAGATCGTCGACCAACTTGGCGAGCGACAGACCAACAGTGAGCGAGACCAGTCCGCCCACGGCCGACCAGAACAAGGTGCCCCAACGCGAACGGCGAGGCCGTTGCGGCGCGGGTTCGGCAACTTCCTCCTCGAACGCCTCCGGTTCGGGCGTCACCACCACGTGGCCGCGCCGCATCGCCGCCGCCACTGGCGTATCGGCCATCACCACATTGGGATCGTCGAGGCGGAAGGCACGCGGCTTGCGGGGTTCCGTCATTATTCACTCACGCCAGTTTATCGCCGACCAGGAATTCGAGCGCCCGATCCAGGCGAATATGGGGAAAGATCTGTCCTTCTTCCAGTCTGGGCGGGCGGAAGCGGATGAAACGATAGTCGACCCCGCCTTCCCGCAGGTTTTCGAGGCCGTTGAAGCCAGTACCCGAGAAGACCGCGTCGGGGTCCTCGGGCAATTCACCCGGAAACACCGCGATCTCGGCCTCACCGTCAAAGACCTCGTCGGCCGAGCGTTCGCCGGCCATGGGCGTGCCAATGATGCAGGGCAGGTTTTCGCGGCCCTGCTTGACGCTGGCTTCCCGCGTCGCGCGGATGGAGGCGAGCGCCACCACATCTACGCTGGCGCCCGAAAAGGCGGCCCGGCCGATCGCGCCATCTGCCATCTTGCGCAGGATCGCCTCGAGACGGTCATGGCTGGTGTGATGCAGATGGTCTGCCTTGGTCGCCGCGAACAGGATCTTCTGGATGCGCGGCCGGAAGATCGCCGACCACCAGCTATTGGCCCCGACCCGAAAGGCCGACAGCACCGATGTCAGGGCGGTTTCGAGATCGTGCACCGCCTGGGGACCGGCATTGAGCGCAGAAAGCGCGTCGACCAGCACGATCTGACGATCGAGCCGGGCGAAGTGATGCGTGAAGAAGGGCCGCACGATCTTGTGCTTATAGGCCTCGAAACGCCGCTCCATCATGGCATGGAGGGAGCCCGATTGTGCTTCCCCGGCCTTGGAAAGGTCGAGCGGTGCAAAGGTCAGGGCCGGCGAACCTTCGAGATCGCCCGGCAGCAGGAAGCGGCCCGGCGGCAGGGTCGAGAGCGCGAAGCGCTCGTCGCGCCCAGCCTTGAGATAGGCCGTGAAGAGCGCCGCCGCCTCGCGCGCCAGGGTCTCGTTCTCCGCGGCAGCAGGATCGAGCCTGGCCAGCATGTCATGCCAGGGACCGGCGATGGCGAGACGCGATCCCTCGCGGCTGGCGGCAATCGTCTGCGCCGACCATTCGGCGTAGCTCATATTCAGCAGCGGCAGGTCGAGCAGCCATTCGCCGGGATAATCGACGATATCAAGGGTCAGCCGCGACATGCCCGTGGCAAAGCGCCGGTTCGACTGGAAATCGATGACCAGGCGCAGTTCCGAGATCTGGCGTGTAGAATCGGGCCAATGCCGCCCCGGCCCGGTGAGATCGGTGAGATGGGCCTCATAGTCAAAACGAGGCACCGTATCGTCCGGCTGCGGCGACAGCGAGGAATTGGCGATGCGACCCTCGGCCTGGGCGCGAAACACCGGCAGGCGTCCGCCCTCGACAAGGGCCTGCACCAAAGCCGTGATGAACACGGTCTTGCCGGCACGCGAAAGGCCGGTGACGCCGAGGCGGACGGTGGGATTGAAACTCGACGCGGCGAAGCCCGCCAGGCTCTTGGCCGCGATCAGCGCTTCGTCGAACACGGACATCCAGGAGGGAGCTTGTGGCGGCATGGTCCGCATCACTTAGGGGCAAGTGCGGCAAAATTCCAGCATGACAGTCGAAACGCTGCAATCATGGCTGTCGCCCAGCCTGGGCATTGCCCCGCAAACCGAGGAAGGCTCGCGCCCAAAAACACCGCGGCCGGGACCGCGGACATCTTGTCCGCTCGTGGAGACAGGCGCGTGCAGGCTGGGGACTGTCAAGACACCACGTTGCGCACGAAACGCACGACGGTCTCCCCGGCGTTCACATAGCTGTAGGACTGCGCGCTGTCGAAGATGAGGAAATCCCCGGCCGGGACGACGTGGTTCCCTCCTCCGGTCTCGACCGTCAGCGTCCCCTCGGTGACATAGAGCATCTCGCGCCACCCATCGGCGTCCGGCAGCGCATTGTAGCGGTCTCCCGGGCCGAGGCTCCAAATCCAGAGCTCGGCCGCCTGCCGCGCCGGAGCGGCGCCCAAGAAGGCAGCCCTGCTGCCGGGATGCGCCCCACGCCAGCCGAGTTGATCGACACGCTGATTGCCGGCCTGGCCAGGATCGCGGACGATCGCCCCGAAGTCCACGCCGAGGACTCCGGCCAGCCGGTCGAGATTGGCCAGCGAGATATTGGCGTCCCCCGCCTCCACCGCGACGATCAGCCGCCGGCTGAGGCCGCTGGTCTCGGCAAGGGCCGCCTGGCTCAACCCCGCCGCGGCGCGCAGGCGCCTGACATTGGCTCCGACATGGACGAGCACGTCCGTCATTCCACCCTCATCCTTGCCATCTTCGTCCCTTGACTGCGCAATATAATGCACATACGAATGCGCAATATAATGCGCAACAGGCAAGGCGGCAATCGGTCATGAAGATTCGCAATTTCGGCGTCGAGATCTGGATGAATGGGTATGAGAACCATTGTTCGCACAATCTGGCGGAGACTTGCGTCGAATCCCTGACGATCGCGCAATTGCTGGAGATCGCCGGCAAGCCCCAGAGTGCGCTCGACGACCTCTTGGCCATGAAGATGACCTATGGTGCCATCGAGGGCAGCGAGAGGCTGCGCGCCAGCATTGCGGCGACCTATGCCAGGCAGAAAATCGAGAATATCGTGGTGGCCCACGGCGCGATCGGCGCCAACGCCCTCGTGCACGAAACCCTGGTCGAGCCGGGCGACCGCGTGATCTCGGTGCTGCCGACCTATCAGCAGCATTATTCGATTCCTGCCAGCTATGGCGCCGACGTGCAGATCCTGAAACTGCGCGAGGAGAACGGCTTCCTGCCCGATCTCGAAGAACTGCGTCGCCTCGCCCTGCCCGGCACCAAGCTGATTGCCATCAACAATCCCAACAATCCCACGGGCGCGCTGATGGACGAGGCCTTCCTGACCGAGATCGCCGCCATCGCCCGTGCTTGCGGCGCCTATGTGCTGTGCGACGAGGTCTATCGCGGCATCGACCAGGAGGGCGACGGCTTCACCGCCTCCATGGCTGATCTCTATGAGAAGGGCATCAGCACCGCCAGCATGTCCAAGGCCTATTCGCTGGCGGGCCTGCGCCTCGGCTGGATCGCTGGCCCCATCGACCTCATCCACGCCGTCTCCATCCACCGCGACTACAACACCATCAGTGTCGGCATGATCGACGATCATTTCGCCACCATGGCGCTGGAGAACCGTGACAAGGTCCTGGCGCGCAGCCGTTCGATCGTGCGCGGCAACCTCGCCATCCTCGATGCCTGGGTCGCGGAGCAGCCGCGGATCAGCTATCTCAAGCCGCGCTCGGGCACCACGGCCCTCTTGAAATACGACCTTCCCGTCGCCTCGGAAGCCTTCTGCATCCGCCTACTGGAACGCACCGGTGTGTTGTTCACGCCCGGCAGCGCCATGGACATGGAGGGATATCTGCGCATCGGCTACGCCAATGGCAGCGCGGTCCTGCGGGAGGGCCTCACTCGCGTGAGCGAGTTTCTGAAAGAGTTCGACTAAAGCCCTGCCATAGCGAACATTATCGGCATTTCCAGCCTACCGGCGCCTCAGCATCTCCACCCGCGCGTGCGCGCTGCTGCGCCGGGCGGCCTCGGCCACCTCCCTGGAGACGATGGTCTGCCCGATCGGTGCGATAGCGATGCCGGCAAGCTTGAGGTGCTGGATGCCGAAGGGAATGCCGATGATGGTGATGAAGCAGAACAGCGCCGAGCAGACATGGCCGATCGCCAGCCAGAGGCCGGCGAAGACGAACCAGATCACATTCCCGATCAAGCCAAAGCCGCCGGTGCCGATATCGTCCTTCTGATAGAGCTCCCGCCGGCTGATCGCCTCGCGCCCGAACGGAAAGAAACAGAAGTTCGAGATCGTCAGGCAGGCCCGCCCCCACGGAATGCCGACGATGGTGATGAAGGCGAGCAGGCCGAGCAGAAACCAGGCAATGCCCAGGAAGATGCCGCCAAAGACGAACCAGATCAGGTTTCCGATCAATCGCATCAGCCTGTCCTTCCAATCCACTGAACTTGCTGCCAAATTACTCGACCTAAAATGCTCTATCGATCCAGCGCTTTGGGCGTGAGAAACAGGGCTAGAGAGCCCTGATGACCGGCAATTTCGTTCCAGTCGTCGATCTCGAAGTCGAGAACGGCAAGGGCAGCGGTAGGAAATTTGCCGCTGAGCGGATCGGCCACAGTCCCCGCTCCTCTCGTCAGGAAAGCCGCGACCTGCTCCAGGCCGGGATTATGTCCGACGACCAGCAGGGTCCCTATCTCGGGCGCCACCGTCCGGATGACGCGCAATATCGCTTCCGGCGGCGCCTCATAGATCGCCCGCTCGAAATGCAGCGTGTGTGGGCCCAGGCTGCCCTCGATCAGGGTCAGCGTCTCGCGCGTGCGGCGCGCGGTCGAGGCGATCACATGATCAGGCAACAGGCTGCGCCGTGCGATCTCCCGCCCCATGCGCGGCGCATCACGCTGCCCCCGCGGCGCGAGCGGACGCTCATGGTCGGAAACGCCGGCGGGATAATCGGATTTCGCATGCCGCAGCAACATCAGGCGTTTCATTGATCATTCACTTAAGATTTCTTCGACAATGCAATGATTTCAGGCCGATATTCGAAATGCATGGTATCGTAATGGTACCACTTTCCGCCCCAGATAAAGCCGTGCTTTTCGAAAACCTCGACAATCTCCATCGGGATGCGGTTCTTGTAGGAGACCTTGTCCGTCTCCTTCTTGGCACCGCCCCAGCGCCAATAATCGGTGAACTTCACATTGATGTCGATCGCCGCGGCATAGGCGTGCATGCTCATGCGCGAGGTGCCGGCGATCACGCGGCAATTGAAAGTTCCGGCCGAAGGCTTGAGATAAACGTGGAATTTGGCCGGCAGGGCCTCGAGATCACGCGAGACGGCCTCGAGCCGATCGGCAACGCCATTGGCTGTGGCCACGCGCAGCGTGCCGCCTCCCAAGCCGGGCAGCCACTGGATTGTCTTGAGCTTGACCTGCCCTTTCGTGCAGTCTCCATACATGGCATCGAACAGTGCCTGGTTGCGGGCGCGGCCGGGATCGTCGGCCGGCGTGGCCGGCTGCTTGTAATGCACCCCAAGCGTATAGGGCATGGCGAACATGTCGCGGATATCGGCCTTTTCAATGCGCTGTTCCGGCGTCTTGCTGGCGAGACCGTTCGAAAGTGCAATGTGCTGGCCGTTCTTCAGGATGAGATCCTTGGCGTCATAGCCGGCGATGAAATCGGGATAGGCCGCCACCAGGGCCTCCAAGTCGGTATCGGCCAGCGCCGCCGACGCAAAGGCCGTCGAGATCACGAAAGCCAGCATTCCGGTCCGCATGACACGTCTCATTGGCCAGCCTCGGCGCGCTGGATCAGAGCGACATTGGCTTTCTCGACGGCGCTGAGTTCGATATCCCAGGTCCAGGGACGGTACCAGGAGAATTGGGAGAAATAGGCGCGCAATTGCGTGTCCTTCATATAGCGCCCACGGCGCGCATAGATCTCGTTGCGGGCTAGGCGCAATTGCTGCCCCGACAGGCCCGAAATATCGTTCCAGTTCAATCGCCTGGTCCCTGATTCCGGCAAAATGAATTCAACCTGACTGTTGCGGGGTGCAGGTGCGGGGTCAACCGGCTCCACCGCAGCCTGCTGCTGGAATTCCGGCTGCGCCTGAGGCTGAGGTTGAGGCTCGACAGCGGGTTGCGTTACAGGCTGAGAATTCGCCTGAGGTTCGACCGTTATCGCCTTGACAGGCTGAGGCGTCTCCATCTTTCCGGACATGGCGAAGGAACCGATGATGGCCTCGTTCACCCAGGGGGTCTGGCTGCCCTGGGTCGACTGGTCGACATCGGCCCTGACCTGGCCGAACATCTGGCGGATGTCGAGGCCGGGCGTCTCCATATGGGCAAGCAGCGCGGTGGTGAAGGGCGAGTTGCGCCCGCTGCCATCCTGAGCCACCGAGCCCGGCGCCGTCGAAAAGGCGATCAGCGTGCCCTTGGCGGAGGAGGCGTCGAGATCGATGCGCGCCAGCCCGCGTGTACCAGCCCCCCGCGTCAGCTGGCGCGTCAGGGGATTGTCGCGGCACGAATCCAGGATCACGATCTTCACCTTCGGCGCCGCGCTGTCGACCAGTTCCAGAAGCTTGTCCAA